>JBFEVX010000044.1:0-27384 GCA_041546685.1 Bacteriovoracaceae bacterium
AGAGAAGGAAGAGTCTTACCACCAACCAGATCGTGAACGAAGGCCAAAGACTCCATTCGGTCGAGACCAAAGATGACTTTTACAAAGTCATCCAATGTAATGGCCGTTTGCCCATTGGCCAGACGTCTAAGTTTTCCTTCGCTGATCTCCACACGTTTGGAAATGCGAGAAATAGATTGCCCCGCAAAGAGGTGTTCAAAGAGAGCTGGAATATCTTCCGCTTTTCCATTGAAGCGAAAATAACTGAGAAGCAATTGATCAAGATTCAAATCAATTTTTTTTGAAAGGAGAATAAAGTCCGCCCAATCAATCTTGGCGTGCCCCTTTTCCCAACGATAAACTTGGTTCGATTTGAACCCCAGCTTTCGATTCAGCTGCTCCTGGCTCAAGTCTCCACGTAGTTCTCTGACAATTTGACTAGCTACAGTTTTATAATCCATCACGATTTCTTGAGAAGAATCCAAAGACCCATCAAAATAAATGCGGCTCCGGAGAAGTACTTCATCTTCTTCGGGTCGACATAATGACCAACAAGACTACCACCGACAACACCGAGAGCTCCGGCCACCGCCAGAGCGAGAACTGTTGCCAGAAGAACTGACATTGTTGCTTTTGTTTGCGCTGATGCTGCAAAAGCTGCGAACTGGGTTTTATCCCCCATCTCAGCGATAAAAATTGTAGTGAATGTTGTGGCAAAAATCTTCCAGTCCATACAAAATCCTGTTGAATTGAATCAATGAGCTTCTTTTATACTCAACTCAAAGGAGTTTTCCAAGTGGCTTTCGATTGGCGAGAAAACTCTCAGCGGCATTTGTTTGCAAGGTCTTGAAATGATCAAGTTTGTCCTGAAAAAGCAGGTGAAACTCATCTTTTTTGGAGTGATAGAAGAGCTGAACCAGATTGACGGGATGGCGAGTAATTAACGATTCCAGTTCTTTCAATAATTCCTCGTCATTTTGTTTAGTGAAAAATTGGCGCATCAGAAAGAGAAAATAAGTTCCAGGAGTTGTCACGAATAAATCTTCCAAGTTGTACTCTTTCTCAAATTCATGAAGTGGGGAGTTCCCTTGTGAAGCAGTCTGAACCAGTCGGACAATTCTCCCCGAAACCTGATCCTTCAAAGTCTTTCCCGTCTCATGAATATGATCATGATTTTTGAGCGTTTCAATGACAAGTTTACGCTGCGGCGGACTCAGCATCTCATAGTCATTTCCATCATAATGAATATCATCAAAGACAGTAATGATATTGAAGAGCGGTGAAACCCTTACATAGAACTCTTTTTCGAATATCCGATGATAGCGATCCATGAGCCATTATACCTTTTAAAAGAAAATTTCTTGAGAGAAAGGCCTCTTTTTCCGTCTTCCCCTTAATTCACAATATTTTAAAATAGTAAAAGACTCGGGGAGGTCAGCTTGTTGAAATCATTCATCATTTCTTTGTTTTTAATACCAACTGTAAATGCCCAAATTGCCAACTCTTCAGTCTTTTCTGAAATGAAATCCATCAATCCTGCGGTTGTTTCTGGAAGACTCGCAGGACAATTCACGGTCCTTGCCTCACAAGAAACAATGAATAAAGATCAGGACATGACCCCGATTCTTGGAGCTGGTTCTCAGTCAAAAGCGGAAACGACTCTGACCCAATTCTCATTTTTCCGAGGAGGAAAAGGCGGAGGGCTTACAACTGAGTTTTCAGCAAAACAAACCAGCGGTAAAGTCGACACCAAAATCAATACCACATCTCAAAATGTTTCAGATAACAGTAAGGCCTCTTCAACCGGTTTTGGTATGCTTATTGGTTTTGGAAATAACTTTGGAATTGGCTTCGGTCTTCAAACCTACAAGTATGATATCAACAGTTCATTCACCATTGGTGCTCAAACCTATGATACGACCTTGGTACAAGATACAACTTTTCTAGACGTAAAACCCGGACTCCGATTTGGTAATTCCATCAGTATTGGAACATTCATACACTTTATCAAACAGTCTGGAGATGTAACGATGACTGATCCGGTTGAGGGTGGAGGAACCAAGACAACAAATCTTCAAATGGATTCGATGTTTATCATTGGTGGCCTAGGATTTGGTCTGAAAGGCAAGTCCACTAACATGGAAGTCTCTTATGAAAGAGCGCTTTCAACTGGAGATAGTGGTGGTGAAAATGCCATTAACATAGAACAGAAAACTCCAGCACGAATAAGCTTTATGGTTGAAACTAAAATTTCAGGAATTGCTCTTGGCTATAAAGGCAGCTTGGTCGAAGGAGTCTTCACTGATATCGAAAACATACTTCAATCAAATCTTCTCTATCCAAACGCACTTAATTCTTCGAGGCTTGAGCACGTTGTGAATTTCTCATTAGGAGCCAGCAAGGGGCTTTCATTTGGAGCTTCTGCCTTCTACTCAGCTTCTGAAACCAAAGAGACCTCGACTTATATCGTCTCTACAACCAAGCTCGATACTAAAACAGAATCGGTAGGGTTTTCAGCAAAGATTGGTTACGTCTTTTAGGAATCTAATGGAAAATGCATAACGAATCGAGTATTGGAAGAGAATTTATCGAAGACTAGCCTGCCACCATGATTTGCCATGATTGAAGAAGAGATTGATAGTCCGAGTCCCGTCCCTTCACCAATTTCTTTGGTCGTAAAAAAGGGATTCATCATTTCTTTTTGAACTTCTTCACTGATACCTTTTCCACTGTCTGTAATACAGAGGCATACTTCATTTCCTACTATGCCACCTTTAATTATTAACCATTTTTCATCTTCTGAACTTGAGATTGCCTGATAAGAATTATTGATGAGATTCATCAAGACTTGAGAAATCTGAACTGGATTACATTTAAGTTCCAGATCTTCTGGAATTTCGATGGCGACTTCAATATTATGATTACGCAATCTCTCTCCGGTAAGGCTGATGATTTTCTTGACCAACAAAAAGAGATTATGCGAGGAGTTCTTACAATTTCCTCCTGTACCTGAAACTTCTTTCAAGTTATGTACTATTTCTTCAATCCGCTTGGTCGTTTCTTTGATATCATTCAACTCTTGAATCAATTCTTCTGGATCAATTCCTTCCGATTTTTGAATTTTTCTCAATATTCGTGAAGTCTTTCCAGATATGATAAACAACGGATTGTTGATTTCATGGGCCACACCACTAGCAAACTGCCCAAGAGCACTCAAGCGAGATGTTTCGGCCAATATCTCTTTTTGTTTCTGAATCTTTTTTTCATTTTCAACAAGGTGGGTAATGTCATTCGTAATAGCTATATGAGCGATCTCACCATTAGGCAACTTGTAAGGAGCTGCATAGGTTTCCATCCAACGACGTGTTCCCTTTAGTCCAACAATCTCAAAAACCAAACGTCCTTTATGTCCTGAACAGACTTTTTCATTAAATTCTTTGAACTTCTCTCGATGACTTTCTTCGACAATATCGTAAACATTGGCATGATCAACACTTTCAAAGTTCTCTGCTTCAATCAAACTTAGCCCCGTAGGATTCATTTTAAGAAGCTTTCCCTCAGAGCTAATGACTTTTAAACACGAAGGCGTGGAATCGATCATTGAATCCAAAGTATATAAAGAGCCTTCAAGTAAAGATTCATTATTTTTCATGGGTTTATTTTACTCCTGAACACTTTTCGTTTAAAGCGATCTTCTAACAAGATATGAGTCCATAGGGACATGTATAAACCAAGCATAAATCATTGTTTTTTCTGACTTTTGCCATGATTCCTCCCTCTCATATGATCCCAAAGGCTCCCTTAATTTTAGCTTAAGAAGGGACCATCTCTCCCTTTTTTTCCAACTCGTGGAAGCCCAATCGATTTTGCTTTATCTTCACCTCATCACGCTAACGCTAAAGTTAAACAGGAGAATTTAGATGAAGAGAATGTTTATTACCGCCATCCTAACTATGCTTTCTTTTTCGGCCATGGCCGACCAATGCCAACTGCTCGACAAAGCAGATGCTGAAAGAGGTGCACAAATCCTTTCACAAGGAACTGTTGCTTACAAACTATGTGAGCCTTGTGGAGAGACAACACCAGAGAAAATTGAAATTACAACTGTTGAAGCTGTAGATGCCCGCTATCAAGGTCTTTATGAAGTTCTAGTTAATGGAAAATGGGTTGACCTTGCCTATATCTACGATGCCCAGGGGCAAAATGTTGCCCTACAAACCAACTGCCAAGCACAAGACGTTTCAAGTACAATCGCAGTTCAATAGAACTTCGATTCCCATCTCTAGTGCTCCTCCTCTTACGCCAAGGGAGGGGGAGTTTCCTAATTGCATTTCTTTTTTTCGAATTTGAATTCTTCAGGATCTTTTTTTGAATCGTAGTGAAACATTTTTTTATCGGAGTTTCCGATGTGAAGTTGTTTGATTTTGAGTTTTCCATCGTGAAAGATGATTCGCCCTCCATCATCATCACCATCACAATGAATGGCGGAGCTTCTTTGGTTCATGCAGAAGAAATTATTCACTTCAACATCGCCCACACGAACTTTGATATGTTTATCCCCCACTGGAACTTCAATACGGGCCCTAAGCCCTTTTATATCAAAGTAAAGACAATCTCCGGCAAACACGCTGGACATCATCACAGTAAGGAGAATGAGTACAATCAAAGCTTTCATCATTGTGAACACCTTCCTATATCTTCCATTAATCCATGTTTATAATTCACTACCAATGAGGGACCATTTTTTGCGAGTGCTTCAACTTTGCTCTTATCCTGAGGAGGCACCGAAGGACAACCAGCACTGGTATAGGCACCAACATGGAGATACTTGTAGTCAGGAGCTGCTCCATTGTTTGACTTTTGAAGCCCAATCAATGGAGTTGCAGGAACCTTTCCATTGAAGCCTGGACTATTGGCAATATCAGTATAAGCAGTATCCCTTTTTTGAAAATTGAACACATTGTTTCCAGTCAAGAAAGCTCCAAGAACAGTCGTCCCCTTCCCTGATTTGTTTGTGAATACATTTGGCTTGCTCGTTTTACAGGTTCCATAACCCACGTAACTGAAAGACTTTTGCACTTTTGGTGATGATGAACAAAGATCAATATAATACTGAGCGGTTTTGCACTTGTGTTTTCCATCGTGAGTGGAAATTCTCTCGTCGTAATTGTTGATCATCATCTGACATTTATTAGGAATACCAGCACTCATCATAGTTTCAAACTTATCTCTAGTAAGTCCGTTCATTGAATAATGTTCCTTATCTGCCAGTTTATAACACTTGTCGGACTTGAATCCTGTCGCATTTTTCTTCATGACGGCAAGAGTATAAAGGAAGGCCTCTTTCGGAACGCTTCCCGAACTGAGAATGGAGTTACAGTTGTTTTGCCACTTTGAAGAAGTTCCAGGAATTTTACATGCCTCATTTCCACCGACAGGTACTCGATTGGGCTCATCTTCCGAACAATGAGCACAATCATCTCTTCTATGCCCAGGAGGACTTAAAACATCATCAAGCTGGCGATTCACATCGACATAACTTGGTGGTTGCATGTAAATGGTCTTATCTTCTTCACAAGAAGCGAGGAAAACAACAGCAACAATCAATAGAGGAACTCGAACTATTTTTCTCACTGATAATACCCTACCGCCCTTCTCGGTTTAAACGTATGAAAACTTTAGGAAACCATTGATTCCAATGACTTAGACAAAGGTAAGTCAAAATGGGCTGCCCAATAAAATGGTCAAATAACGCACCTTGACAATCAGGTATTCACTCCCATCTTGTAAGAACAACGGGGAGGACCTGCATGAATACATCATTGGATGAATTTACAATCCGTCGAATCTACAAACTGGCCAAGCTGATTGCCAGCGACGTTTTCTGTGGCAATGAGCGAATTATTGGTTTTGACGATCTCGTTTCCATCGGGGTTGAAGCCGCGCTTGGGGCCTATGGTCGCTTCGACAAGGCCAAGGGAGATAACCTCAATGCCTATCTTCGCTTTCGAATCAAAGGTGCGATGATTGATGAACTTAGAAAAATTGATCCCTATTCTAGAGGGATGAGAAAGCAAATCAAGGCGTTGGAAGAACATCTCAAACAAAACCAGGGCGTAATCAATAAAGATGTTATTTGTAAAAAGCTCGACATTGAAGTTGATCGACTTGAAGAAATCCGGGAAGCAAAAAACTACGGGCTGAAAATCGTTGATGGAGAAGAGTTCGCTTTGACCGACGAAAAGACCCCGGACCCAACTCGCGTTGCCGGAATGGCCGAAACGCAAAAAGCAGTGGCGAGCAGCATTTCAAAGCTGACTCGCCAAGAAGCGAAGGTGATCAGACTTCGCTATTATGAAGACCTCAACCAGCGTGAGACAAGTGAAGCATTAAATATGAGTGCAGCACGTGTTTCTCAGTTGGAAAAGTCGGCGCGGAAAAAACTCCAAGAAGAGTTCGAACGGAAAGGGTTAAATGTCGCATGAAATGTCGCATGAAATGTCGCATGAAATGTCGCATGAAATTCATAGGTCCTCCTAGATTTTGCGTGCGTATTCAAGTTTAATATTGACTTCAACCTCGGCCAACTGGATTTGCTTGGTCAGCTTTCGTCTCTCCAGTTCACTTAGGTCAGGATTTTTACTTAGTTCTTCTCTCCATTTGGCAATGTCCTTTTTGAGCTGAACCTCTCTTGGAACAATGCCGGCATTTTTCATGATTTTGTGACTCATCGACCATTCAGCTGCTTGGTATGGATTTCCCTCCAGATTCAGGGGTTTTCCATAACCTTCAACTTTGGAGAGATCTGATTTTTCCAAAGCATCCATCATTGCCTGTTCTGCGATTGAGTAAAGTTTCTCATTCATATCGCCTCCTCTGTTGATGCCAGTTTAGCTTTACCCAGCAATGGAAACAATGTATCATTTTATCAATAGATTATTTCCAAATAGGAAACAATGATCCAGCACGACCAGGTAAACTTTGATCGCTTCAACTCCCTCAAGATCTTTCTCAAGATTGCACATGAAGCTTCGTTTACTCGCGCAGCTGAACGCCTGGGCATCTCCAAGTCTCAAGTAACCAAAGAGATCAGAAAACTTGAAGAACACTTGGGGGCTCCCCTTTTCTACAGGACAACGAGAAGTGTTTCTCTGACTGAAACAGGAAAGATGTTTCAAGAGAAGGCCAGAAACATCCTTAACTTATTTGAAGAAGCTGAAGAAGAAATCAAGAATCAGAAGCAAACGGCAAGAGGACATCTAAGGATCACTGCTCCTGCGATTCTCGGGCAAAGAGTTCTCGCCGGACTTCTCGCTGAATTTCAGATCGCGAATCCTTATGTCGATTTAGAGTTGGTATTGACCGACAGAGTAATTGATATTGTCGAAGATGGTTTTGACCTTTCAATCAGGACTTCAGCAACCTTGAAGGACTCGAATCTTTACCAACACCGACTTGGAAATATCAGTCGAGTAGTATGCGCTTCACCAAAGTACCTCAAAAAGTTCGGCACACCAAAAAAAATTGAAGACCTGCATAACCATAACTGCGTTCTCTTTATCCGGGGGAATCTCTGGAACGAGTGGCATTTTCAAAAAGGAGGTACGAATAAAAAAGTAGTCGTCGATGGAAACTATCGTACCAACAACATCATTGCTCAGATCGAAGCGACCAAGGCCGGAATGGGGATATCGAATCTCCCTGCCTATCTGGTTGAAGAAGAAATTAAGAAAGGAAAGCTTGTCCCATTATTCAAGTCATGGACTCTCCCTGGCCTGGACATGTATGTCCTCTACCATCAGAAAAGAAGCTCATCGCGAAAACTCGATGTTCTGCTCTCTCATCTCGAAGAGAATCTGGGGGACATTTGAAAATTCTTCTTTTATTGATTTCAATCGTCCATGCTGAATACATCTACAAAGACAACGAAGTTCTGGTAAAGCATTCTCAGACAGTTCTCGGAACACCTTATTCCTTTTCCAGTCCATTCGAACCAAATCCCGACTGTGTTCAGGAAATCAAAAATTACGACAGTGAAAGCTACAAACTTAATCCTGAGCTTGAAAAAAAACTTATCGACTTTGAAGAGCGAGTTAAAAACTGTCATGATAATTCAGCATTGGCTTCAAAGTACAAAGACAGTTATTCAAAAATGTATGCTCACTTCAAAGGTCAGGATAAAGTTTTTGAAAACTATATTACTAACTTCCTACCAGTAAAAATGAACATGCAGGTTTCAAGTCATATCGGACATCATTGGAACAATATGATTGGATCCTCCAAGACTCTCCACACCTTCAGAGTCAACGGTCAGGCCTTGAATGACATCCCCCTCCATAAAGTAGAAAAGAAAATAGGGAGAAAAGTCATTCGCGTCCTCCCCTGTGACTTTCAAATGAGCGAACTCAAGTCTATTCAAGGAGACTTGGAACGCCTCTCCCCTTTTATCAATCGCTACTGGGAGTATGGTTCTTGCAACAAGTACCTCTTTGAGACTGTTTCAAATAAAACAATGCCAAATGGAATGTTTGTACTAATGGGGAGTGACGGCACAAAGGTGAACCTAAGCTATGACAATCTTCAGGAAGTAAAATCAGATCGCCCAGAAGTAGTGAAGTCCGGCCATTACAATCCCCCCAAACTTCCAACACTCTTTATTTCAAGACAACACCTCGACCAATTCAATGAAAAGAATGCAAAAGTACCAAAAGAAGAGAAGACCATCTGGCAGATCGTCTCTGAAACTTATTTCAAGTTTTTCTATCCGCAATTAATTGAGACTGAAATCCCCGATTAGATCTTCAAGCTGAGGATAACGAATTAAAAGGTCGGCCTTCTTGGCCAGTTTGAAATCTTCGAAATCAAATCCAGGGGCCACTGTACAACCGCACAGAGTAAAGTCTGAACCATCACATGGAGTGGCCGCAAACCAATTTCCAGCGTGAACACAGTACTGAGGAACTTGTCCTGCTTCAAGATCTTTTCCGATAATAGTTTCTGAGAATTGACCTTCTGGAGTGATCTCAAGAAGCCGCAATGGCCCACCCATATAATGATGCCAGAACTCATCAGATTTGATTTTATGAAAATGACTTTTTTCACCTTCATGAAGAAGGAAATAAATAGCGGTTGAGATGGCCCGTTCACCATTCATGGTTTCCACTTTATCAAAACAGCGATAGGTTTCCTTGAAGTAGCCACCTTCAGGATGCTTTTCCATTTTGAAATGGTTGATGATTTCTTCTGCGTTCATGCGTTCAATTTTAATTGATACAGTTTTGTGTGTCCATTGGGGTGAATTCCAACCGCGTTATAAAGCAGAGGATTATCGACAGGCGATTTAACCATTCCCATAGTGACCTGAAAGCAAAGGCTTTTGGCCTCATTCTCGGTTTGGCAGAGAATCATATAATCCAACTCGGGTTTGTTGCTGAGAGGAGAAATAACATACTTTCCTAGTTTGGAATCTTGTTTGACCTCTAACATAAAATATCCCCAATCAGCTCATTCACTTCATCCAGATCTTTGTCTGTTGCAAAGCCATCTTCTTTCATCCTTTCTTCAAACAGAGATAAAAGTTCGCGCCCTTTTGCCTTCATTTTGAAAGTTGCCCCTTCTGAGAGTGATTCAAGTTTACGCATTCGAAGTTCATCAATGAACTCGATGTAAATTTCTTTCCCGGGATTTTTGTTGAGTGCTCTGGTCATTGTATCAACAAAATCAAACCAATCGAGCTTCCTGTATTTCCTGATGATCAACATCGAAACCTCAAAACTGCTTGAACCAGAACATCACCAACAAAATTTCAAATGCTGTTTCGGCAATGACAATATTTCTGAATGTAGATAACAACATCTGTCTGTTGATGATTTCCTGAGTACTTGGAACTTTATTTAGTTCACTTTTTAACTGAGCAATAACAGAAGCTTCTTTTGACTTCATCCACTCTTTCTCACGGTAAAAAACATACTGGGAAACAAATAAAGCGCCGAGAAAAACGTACTGAACTTTAGGTAACGGATAAGTTGAGAATTGGAAAAAAAGTATTAAAGGTAGTACGAAGACCAAAAAGAGTATGGTCCAATACGTAAATTGCGTTTTGAAATAAAGCATTACCATATTCATATTTCAATCTCACCGGCTTTTTGGAGCGCAAACTTCGAGCAAAGCGGACCAACGATCTCATAAAACAATGTACTTCCAAGTATTGTATTAATAACTAGAAATTTTATATTCTCCCCCTCCGGTCTTTGAAGTAATTGAAAGGCTAGACCGATAGCAATTCCCGCCTGAGGAAGAAGGGCAAAACCCATAAACTTGGGAATTCGTTTGTCCTCGCCATTGGCAATAGAGATTCCTATAAATGCCCCGAGGTATTTCCCAATTGACCGTGAAACAATATAGAGGGCGATGAATGGGAAAGCATCAGTGAAATGTCCGATATTGAAATGTGTACCGGCCATTGTAAAGAAAGTAATGAAGACAAATTCTTCAATATGTTGAATCGGCATAAGAAGAGAAACTTTCGTATCTGTTTTGAATGTATTATTGGAAACAAACCCCAACATCATACATCCCAACAATGGAGAGAAGTGGAACATTGAACTTGTTCCAAGAATGATCAAGACAAGACCGAGGAGTAATGGAAAGAGATAGTCATCTGTTTTTGAGAGATGGGCGAACTTGCTCAAAGACATACCAAGAAATCCGCCAACGGCCAGAGAGATGGCCAACTCTTTCGAGAAGAATATCAGACCTTGAGTAAACGATCCTTGAAAATATATGGAAGTAATGACTGTAAAGAGCATGACTCCAAAGGCATCGTCCAAAGCAACAATTCCAAGGAGTATCTGGGTGAACTTCCCCTTTGTTTTATACTGCTCGACAAGAGCAACTGTCGTGGCCGGAGCAGTAGTCGCTGCGATTGACGAGAGTATGATAGCAAAGTCTTTAGAAACCCCCAGCAAAGTTGATAAAAAGTAGAAAGAGAGGAATACAAAAATGACAGGAGTCAGAGATTCAAATAGGGTCCCCCAGAAAATCGTCTTTCCAGTCGCTCTCAGATCCCGATAGCGGATTTCACCACCTACAATGTATGCAATAAATCCAAGACAAACTTGAACTAAAGTATCTGACCAGGAATTAAAATCCAGATGTAGGATTGAGCCAAGTAATTGTTCGGAAAAAAGAATCCCAGAAAGAAGATAGGCGGAGACCCTTGGGAATTTGAAACGTTCCGCCACCAGACCGAAAAAATATCCGGTCACTAGAATTATCCCAAGGGCGAAAATAATTTTCATATTTCAATCTCCATTCGGAGATTTTAAACCTCTTTCTCCTTTTTTAGAAGGGAGTTAACGGACATATCTCATGAGATCTGGGTGATCTGTCCCCGTTTCTTTCAACAACACAATAAGGTCGTTTAACTCATCCTTGAGCTCGCTTTTTCTTTGCGAACACTCCTTGATAAACGCCCTTGTATGCCGAGTACTGATATCATTCAGATCAGACAGTTCGTTCAATTTATCCAAAATTTTCTGTTCTGTAGTCATCTTGACCTCCTGACAAGTACCAATTTAACAGAAGGTCATGTCAGGAGTGTCAAAGGAATGCAAAAAAGCCGCTAAAGATTTGCCATGAAGGCCTGAGATTTGGTTTGTCTGAGATCTCTGATGTTATAAGTCCCACATCCGATCACTTCATCTTGATCAAAGATGAGATCTCCTTCAATTCTAATAAACTGTCGATAATCTCCCATAATATGGGGAATCGCCTTCCACGTTGGTCTGATTTTCTTTTTAGACTGGAGTGTGGTTTTCGGTACACGATGAATCCATCCGCCATTATTGAGAATCACTTCATTCTGTTTATTGTAAATTTGAGGATAAACATCAATCACTCCAGCACGTCTTTTATCATACTCTGCCAACGAGATAATTTGATTCTTGACCAGATCCAAACTGACAATTCCATTGAAGGCGTACTGAGTTCTTCCCGTCATCGCAACATAGAGAGTGTTATGACCATCACCAGTGACAGCAACAGCACCTGAATAATTACCGTTACCGTTATCAGTATTCAATGGATGAGAATAAATGAGTTTCTTAGAATTCATATCAAAGGCCTGAAGTCCATCTCCATAGCTGGCAAGAAAGAGAACATTCCCTCCAGCGTGGTAATACATCCCACGAGGTTTGGTTTCGAGATAACGTCGAACCAATTCCCCTTCGAGAGTGAATTCCATCAAACCATCTTTACCGACTGTCCAAATTCTATCTCCATGAACGATGAAATCGCGAAGACTTTGAAAGTTTGCCTTGATTGGAAACTCTCCTGCAGGAGAGAAGAAAATATATTCATTTCCTCTTCGTTGGATCAAATAATCCACACCAGCACTTTCATGATGCCAAACAGGGTTGGTTCGAAATCTTCCCTGACCTAAGTCCGTGATCAGATCCTGGCAGTGATTCTTGTTGAGGTCTGAAATATCTGGAGCTGCAAAGCTTGTAGTCGAAAGCAAAAGTAAAAGAATTGTCGCCATCCGTGACATAAGAGATCTCCTGTTGTTTTCTACATGGTAACGAACTTTAATTTCAATGGCTTGATGCAGAGTGCATGAGGTCAGCTATCGTCTGCGTCAAGTAACTGAAAATTCTTTTTGTTTCCCCCAACATGATGTACATTTCACCCATGGCAGACAAGAGCACACTCAATCAGTACGATTCCCATTCCAACGACTTCATCAGTCGCTACCAGACGATAAAGCCTGGTCGCATGTATGAATTGATGGCCGTTTTTTTCAAACGTGGTGGTGTGACTCTCGATATCGGTTGCGCTTCCGGTAGAGATCTCGCTTATATGAAAGGAAGTGGTTATGAGGTTGAAGGCCTCGATGCCGTAGCTTCATTTGTTGAACATTGCCAGAAGTATCTAACTGATATCCCCATTTATTACGATGCACTTCCAGATCTCAAAACGGTTGAAGATGAGAGATATGACAATGTTCTTCTCTCTGCTGTTCTTATGCATGTCCCAAAAGAAGATTTGATTCGTGCCGCTCAAAATGTTCTTCGTGTCACGAAGCCTGGTGGTCGAATTCTCATTTCGATCAGAAACTTTCGAGAATCGGAAGTCATTAGTGATGAGGGGCGCGAAAAAGATGGGAGACTTTTCACCAACATTCCAGCTGATGAATTGATTCATCTCTTTGAAGAGCTTGGTTCAAAAACTATGTTTCAGGAAGATCAGGAAGAAGGTCGAAGAGAAGATGTGATCTGGCACAACTTCGTTTTTCAAAAGAACTAATTTATTCATATTCGATTTCGCCCATTGAGGCGGGAGCTCTCTCCACATTTTTCTCTATGAACTTACAGGCAGGTCCGGAACCTAAATCACAGGCCTTTGAACTGATTTGAAGAGTGTTGTACTTTTCTTTCTTTAGTTGGTGAACCCAAGAGTAATCAATCTTATCACAGGCCCCAAGATCTTCCTGAACACAATCTCTGATGTATTGTTGTTGATTAGAGAGAATCTTATATTCAAAAGCATAAACAAAACCATAGACGACAGCAACGGTCGCAAAGAACATTCCCACCTTTTGAGTGTCTTTGAACGTTTTACTGTTATAGAATCCAATACTCTTTTGGAACCACTTCTTCGTTCCAAGCCAGAATGTTGTGGCCATCATAAAACAAACAAGCGTTGTCACAAAGGCATCAGTGGCCAGGCCAAGATGCTTTGAAATGTGCGGCCAAAAGAAGTAGATCACCAATGAAATAACAAGCAAAGAAATGACAATTGCCTGCATTGGACGATCTTCTCGCCCATAGATGTGATGGTATTCCTTTTTAAAGAATCTCAACAATTTGTCGTAGCCACTGACCTTTCCAATTCTGAACAATTGATCATGAGCACTGATGTAAAGAGCACCATTCGAATCCCAAACCCTGTCTATGTCATCATAAAGAATCGACATGTTCTTGTCCGGATAATGAAGAGTAAGACCTTCTTCACCAAAATAGATTTCCTGAACGTTCATCTTCTTTGTATCAATAAACTTTTCAAGAATTGAAATAACACCCATCACTGGAAGAGCAAAGAATATCGACCAAAGAAAGTCTTTATGATTCCATGCTTTTGATTCCAAAAAGATAGTGATGTTAGAGAGAATCACAATAATTGCGAAGACTCCCCACATCTTGTGCTTTTTTGTAGATTGATCTTCTTTGAATCGACGAACGACTTCATACTGTCCTTCTTCACATTCCATAAGAAGTTGAAGCTCATGTTCACCGAGTGTAACCTTGTCTTCAGGTTCAATTTGAACAAGAACATTTGGTTTTATTCTTTCACCATTAACGAAGGTTCCTGTTTCCGAACCGAGGTCCTTGATAAAGTAACCACTGGCCTTCTCGAGAACTTTTGCATGAGCGCGGGCAATATCCCTGAAAGGGAGAAGATTTTCAAAAGGAGAGCCTCGGCCGATGATGACCTGTTTCCCTACTTTCAATGTCTTGCCTTTAATATTGATAAAGAAGCTCATGGCCTCTTTTCGGGGAATTAGGTTGGATTCTTTACAGAGCCCGAGCAATGCACTCGGGCATCAACCTTATTTCAAGCGCTTCTTGAGTGCTCTTTTGAGTTGATTGAAAGTCAAAGGACGTTTCTTGATAGATCCATCACAAAGTTGCTTGGTATCGTTAAGATAAGTAACTTCGCTTTTAAGTTCTTCAAGAGTCAGATTTTCATTACTTTTCTTAAGTTTCTTGTACATTTTTTTAAGTGAAGTTGAGTCACTTTCAGACAATTCCTGTGAAGCTTGAACCACACTGTAGGCAGACATGATCGAGTTCAATTTTTTCTGCTTGAGTTTTTTCACTCCCCAGAAAGTACCTCCAACAGGAGCGCCACCCATCAATCCAAATTGAAGTCCAATTAATACTCCGGCAGGACCAACCATGATGACTCCCATAGTTCCCCAGAAAACAGACATGACTGAAAATGTAGCGGCCGTGGAAATTCTTCCCGTTCGTTGGGTTCTTTCCACTTTTTCAACGTATCTTGCTATTTCTTTTTCATACTCAAATGAACAGTCGGCCATGGCCGTATTCACAAGTAGAAAAGAAGCTAGAACTGTAGCTATAATCTTTTTCATAAAATACCTCTCACTCGAATTTGGGCCAAGCTACTGGCCCGAAAACACTATGACAACAGCTCCCATAAAAAATTTACGCTCCCAAAACCACTAACTTTCTGAAATCATACCCATGGAGGTTTTTATGTCGTTATCATCCAAAACATGTATTCCCTGTCAGGGCGGAGTCCCAGCTCTCCCTTTAGAAGATATCAAAAAGCTTCTCAAAGAGATTCATCCCGATTGGGAGCTTACTCACGAGGGAACTCGAATCATTCGCAAGGTAAAACTCAAAGAAATGGCACAGCCAATGAAGATTGCTAACGAGATTGCCAAGGTGGCAGATGAACAGTGGCATCACCCAGAGTTGCATGTTGGTTTCGGTCACCTCGATATTGAGATTTGGACACACAAGATCGACGGATTGGTTGAAAGTGACTTTATCTTTGCTGCAAAAGTCGACGACATTCTAAAAGAAGCTCTTTAGGAAATTTCTCAGTGACAAAAACGGCAGGTTTTCCAAGAGGTGCATCGACTTTAAAAAAGTCTCCTTTTGAGTGCCAGACTTTCTCATTAAAAAGAGATCTCCACTTTCCTTTTGGAAGATAGACACTTCTTTTATTTTTAGAACTCAAAATAGGTGCCATCATCAACGAATCCCCCAGCATGAATTGTGAGTCTTCAAGCCATGTCTGCCTCTCATTCGGAAATTCAAGGAAGAGAGGTCTGACGACAGGAATTCCTTTTTCACTGGCAAGTTTTAAAAATGGAGCCTTGTATTTTTTTAGTGTCTTAAAAACGCTCGACCATAAGGCAAAGGCCTTCAAGGTTCTCTCATTTGAATCCACTTGAGCGGCAATACTTGGTTTTAATCCAAGATGAGTTCTAAAGACAAGGCCAAAAGCATTCATTTCCATCCATCGTATGAGAACCTCTTCAGTTCTTTTAATACAAACAAACGGTCTCATACAAAAGCTGACATAGCCTCCGATATCTGAATGGTTGAGCGTCTGACCAGAAAGCCCTCCACTCAAAAGGCCAATCAAAGAAGAATGAAGTCCGTCTTTCTTTCCCCAGTTCGACATCTGATCGCCTAGCCAATTCAAGGTTGAATATCCAGGAACTTTTAGATGTGAGGCCCTATTAAAGAAAGTAAGTTCATTGCCCCCAAGTTCATCTACAACTTCACGGTTCAGTTTCACCCACTCTTCAATATATCGATGATGTTGCTCATTTCTATTTGCAGCTACATCTGCATCAAAAGGCATGGCCTCTGCGAAGTCGGCCATCCAACCTTTGAAGTTGTTTTCTTTAACTCTATTCTTGATGATACCTTTCAACCACTCTCTGGCCTCTTTGTTGAAAAGGTCGACCAAGTATCCATCAAAGCCACCGTTATCTGTCCCATGGGGCTTTCCTTGAATTTTAACCAGGTAATCATTCTCCATGGCCTCTGTGAACATAGACTCTCTATCCTCTCCACCGGGAAGAGGACTTAGAAATGGATTAAAGTATCCAAGTACAGGAATGCTTCCAAAATCTAGATCTGGATACAGAGTATCTTCTCTTTGCCAGTCCCATATCAATCGAGGACCAATCTGAGTCTGTCTTTGTCCAACCCAGTCCTGCAACCAAACTCCAGCAAGAGGTGTTCCCGCATCTTTGATTTTTTGGAGTCTGAATTTTACCTTTTCCTTGCCACCCATCAATCCGACAATTGCACCCTCTTGCATCCAATCGGGAAGTTTTCTCATTCGCCCAGTATGAAGAGTTGTTTTTTCAATTAAGGATTTAAAGTCTTCTGCTTTTTGAATAGATATTCTCAATTGATTTGTAATGAATGAGAATTCATTGAAATTCTTTTTTGAAAAGTCAGCTGTTCCATATGTATAAGTATGAAATACCCAGGAAGTTAGATTAGAGCTATAGACAATTGGACTGGCAGCATAAGTCGTTGTTTCATTACCAGCAAGACCAGGTCTCACAATACTCTGAAGAAAGGTAATCGGTTGAGCGCCTCTCCCATTTCCTTGTTCCTGGGAAAGAAACTCAAATTTTCTACCGTTCAAGCGCATATGAGTGAACTGACTTCCAATTCCATAAAAATGTTCTGTTCTTTCTTTTGGAAAACGAAGTTTGATTCTCACTTCTTGATCAGGCAAAGTTCCAAGGACTTTAATATAATCCTCATCAATTTGAACAGTATAAGGACAATCTTTATAAGCAATCAGTCCTATAGTTGAGACCGGTTTCTTACAACTTTCGAACACTCTTTCTTTGATGGAAAAAAGTCCGTATCGTTCACTGAACTTCCAGTGACCAATGTCCAACTGTATCTCCATTGCTTGGAGACTGAACGCCATAAAGAATAGAAAAATGAAAGGTGATTTAAGCATCGGTTGTTTATAGCAACCAAGTGATCAGACGTTAAGTCATTAGTAAGAAGTACACAGTGGCTAGCTACCTGAAATCACGAGTCCAAAGGAGCAGTGGGATCAAAGTCATCCAGTTCAGATAGGTCCTCAACATTAATGACAAATTCATTGATTCTCGCAAATGTATCACTCAATACTTTGATGCTTTCTCTGATTTCATCTGGAGTATTGGCCTTTCTAAGTCTAGCTTCTAAATTGAAGAAGATAATAGTCAATGCATTATTGATATGATGCTTGATTTCTCCATCACTGACTTTTTTCAAAAGAGTATTATTATGCTCCAATCCCTTAATATCTGTTATGTCATTTTGAATACCAATATAGATATGGGTCCCTCTATTAGGTTGCTCAAGAGGAAGAAGAAGCAAGCGGTTTAAAAAAGGACTTCCATCTTTTTTAAAATTGATGAGATCCTGTATACAGGCCGCTCCATTTCGGAAGGCCTTTCTCATATAGTTTCTGGAATCTTCTTGAACCATCTCTCCTTCCAAAAAAGAGAGATTTCTTCCAATCGCTTCTTGGGGACGGTAGCCAGTATTATCAAAAAACTTTTCATTGGCATAAAGACAAGGTCTTCCCTGCGCTTTGACGTCAACGACAGTCACACAATAAGGAAAATATTCAGAAAACTTGATGAGTTTTTCTAGCATTTAAATTTCCCTTTCGAGAATTGAGTCAAATTCTTCGAAAGTTGATAGAGGCATGACTTCCTTCAAGTTCTTAAATTTTGGAAAATCTATTTCGAGTCCCCCACCGAGATAAACATTCAATGAATATTCGAGGTGATGATCAAGCTCCTTCAAAAAAGGTATCATTTGCGTGTTGTAATCCCAAAGATCTGAAGAAACTGTTCCGAGAACCAGATTTGGAGTCTTCATGGCATTTAAGGCCTGAGCCAGACAATCTGCGGGGTGAGCAGGACCGAGATAACGAGTCGGAACTCTATTACAACGAGAGAGAACTTCTCCAATTAAAATTGAAAGTTCATGAAGGTTACCTTCAGGTGTTGCGAATGCCATTTCTTTAGACTTAGTTCCAATGTTGGGAAGATTGATCTGAGAGATCTGTTCTCTAACCAGCGTTGAAATAATGTGTTCCTGTGTAACTGAAAGTTCTCCTTTAGCCACCATCAATCCAATCTCTCGCATGACTGGTAGAACAACTTTAAAAATGAAATCCTTCGCACTTTTATTTAGACGAATGTACTGGAGTTCATTCGTCACATCTTTAAGCTCAAACTTTTTTAAATGCTTAAGAAGTTTTTGTGTTAATTGTTCACCAACCCGTTCATTCATGTGGGCCGACTGGGACTTGGAAAAGAGTTCACGCATCTTTTCCAATTCATCTACTGAAAATCCGGCTAGCTTTGATATCGTGTGACCTTTATCAATCAGATAGGCCAAAAGTTTTGCCTTGTGCAAATCCTCGTCACTATATAGTCGCTGCCCCCCCTCTGAGCGATCAGGCACAAAGACCCCATACCGCTGTTCCCACACCCGTAAGGTATGGGGAAGTACTCCGCAACTATTTGAAATTACTTTAATTGAATACTTTCCGACCAATTGCCTAGCCTCTGCCTAACTTGTTTTTTGTTAAAAAATTGTTTAAAATAAGACCTAAACTAGAGCTTAACAATAAAGCTCGTCCAAAGCTAAACAATAGCTAAACTTAACACAATATAAAGTTAGCTACAATCGGAGAAACGTCATGATCTTGATCACAGGTGCAACAGGACTCGTAGGATCCAAACTGGTCGCCACTTTGAAAGAAAAGGGTGAGAAAGACATAAGAATTCTAACCCGTAACAAAAGCAAAACAAAAAATACTTACCCATATGAGGTTGAAGTTTTCAATTGGGACCCTACTCTTGGAACAATAGAAGAGGGTGCTCTTGAAGGTGTTGAAACTGTCATTCATCTCGCTGGTGAAGGCGTTGCTGATGGAAGATGGACAGAGAAAAGAAAAGCTCGAATTCTGAACTCCAGAGTCAAGGGAACACAAACATTGATTGAGGCCATTAAAACCTCCTCCACAACTCCTAAAAAATTCATCTCAGCTTCTGCCATTGGTATCTATGGTGATCGCGAACAAGAAACCCTGACAGAAGACAGTTCACTTGGTCACGGCTTTCTCGCTGACGTTTGTAAACAATGGGAAGAACTGGGCCAAAATCACGGAATCGAAGGAATGAGTTCTCATTCAATCAGAATCGGCATCGTTCTCTCCTCTGAAGGAGGAGCTTTGGCAAAGATGCTTCCACCATTCAAAATGGGTGCAGGAGGAAGACTTGGAGATGGTCATCAGTTCATGAGCTGGATTCATATTGATGATCTTGTTGGACAAATTCTTTTTCTTAAAGACAACCAAGTAAAGCATAATGTTTACAATGGAGTTGCTCCAGGAACTGTAGATAACAACACGTTTACCAAAACTCTTGGTAAAGTTCTTGGACGTCCAACGATCTTTCCAGTTCCAAGCTTTGGATTGAAAGTTCTCTTCGGTGAAATGTCTGAAATTCTTCTTGGAAGTCAAAGAGTGCTTCCGAATCGTTTTAAGGAAGAAGGGTACAAATACAAATTTGAAAACCTTGAAGATGCGCTTAAAGATGCTGTTCAACCAAAAAAGACAGCAACCAAAGCAGAACTTGAAACAGCATGAGGAAAAAATGAAAAACAAACCAAAGATCGGAGTCAGTGCATGTCTACTAGGCGATTCTGTTCGCTACAACCGCGGCCATACCCAGGACAAATGGTTAATAAGAGAACTTGGTAAATTCGTCGATTTCTACCCTTTCTGTCCTGAAGTCGAAATGGGTCTTGGAGTACCAAGAGAAGAGATTCATCTCTATTACAAGGAAGGTGATAAAGAGCAACTCTATCTTCGCTCCAAGTTTTCCAGAGTCGAGCTAACAGACAAGGCCCAAGAAACTTACGAAAGAATGAATGCCAAGATGGATAAAGAATTCCTCGACGGAGTTGTTTTGATGAAAAAGTCCCCTTCTTGTGGGATTGGAAATGTAAAAACAGTCAGCGAGGACGAAAAAGGCTCAGTCAAACTACTCCAAGGGCTTTACGCCACGAATGTTGAAAAAAGATATCCGACACTACCGAAGGTTGACAGTGGTCGCTTCAAGAACGCTATGTTAAGAGAACATTTTGTCAAACAGGTGTTTGCCCACTGGAGATTCAGCCTCCTTGAGAACAAAATTTCTGATCTTCAGGATTTTCATAAAAGATACAAATACATTCTGATGGAACATGATCAAGATGCACTTAGAGAACTTGGACGTATCTGTGCCAATCATGACAAGCTTCCTGCCGATGAAGTTTTCCAGATTTACAAGGAACTCTTCTTTAAGACAATGGAAACATTGGCGACGGTCAAAAACAGGACGAACACTCTCTACCACATTATGGGATACGTAAAGAACAATCTTAACTCTGAAGAAAAGAAGCACATCATCGACTTGATCGAAGAATACAAAGAAGGGATTCATAGTTATATGGTTCCTTTGAAACTTCTGCTTTTTTTCATTGAAAAGTACGATATCGAATATCTTCAAAATCACTATTACTTCACGCCTTATCCAAAAGAATTGAAGCTGCACAAAGATTTATAATATGAGAAAGCACATTCACATTCCAGAGAGTGAATTTAAATCATTTGAAGACAGAAAGCGGGCAAGGTTTATCAATAGTCTTTCCGGTTTCAAGTCGGCCAATCTGATCGGGACCATTTCAAAAAATGGTGTCTCGAATCTCAGTATTATCAGTTCGGCTTTTCACTTAGGAGCTAATCCGGCCTTAATAGGTTTTATTATTCGGCCCGACGTAGTCCCAAGACATACTTTAATCAATATCAGAGAGTCCGGAGTATGTACGTTGAACCATATTTCCAGAGATTTCATTGAAGAGGCCCATCAGACCAGTGCTAGGTATGAAGACAACCAATCAGAATTCAAAGAATGTGGACTGGAAGAAGAATACCTTGAAGAATTTAAAGCTCCATTCGTTAAACAAAGCCCCCTAAAGATGGCCCTGGAGTTCGTTAGAGAGATCAAGATTGAGGAGAATGGTACTCATTTGATCATCTCCAAGATCAAGGATGTATGGCTTTATAAAGAGATGCTCAATGACGATGGATTCATTGACCTGGAGAGAGAACAGACAATAACAGTCTCTAGTCTGGATTCATATCATACAACGGCCGGAATCGGCAGACTCACCTATGCAAAACCGAATAAAAAACCGGAGTGGTTCGACTAATCATATTTCCTTGTACATTTTGAGAGCAAGATCACGTTGAATGGCATGCTCAACAATTGGAGAAGGATAACTAGAATGCCCGAGGATAGGCTGATGGAGGTGTTTTGAATCGACGTTTGCAAGCTCTGGAACAAATCTTTTGATATAGACTCCATTTGGATCAAATTTTTTACTCTGAAGCCAAGGATTGAAGATTCTAAAATAGGGCTGAGGATCACAGCCTGTCGAAGCTGCCCATTGCCAACCACCATTATTGGGCGCGAGATCACCGTCCAATAGCTTATCCATGAAATACTTTTCTCCCCATTTCCAGTCAATCAAAAGATCTTTTGTGAGAAAGGAAGCCACAATCATCCTGACTCGGTTGTGCATCCACCCCGTTTCTTTAAGCTCTCTCATACCTGCATCTACGATAGGAAAACCGGTTTTCCCTTCTTTCCAGGCCTCAAACCATTTCTTATTATTTCCCCATTTGAGATCACGATATTTAGGAAGGAAAGCCTCTTTCTCCACATTCGGAAAACGCGCCAGGATATGATAATAAAACTCTCTCCAAATCAGCTCACTTAGAAAGACATCTCTTCCAGACTTCTTCTTGATATATGGCCCAAGGTCAAACACAGCAATGATCTGAGGTACCGTAATGGAACCATTCTTGAGATACATGGAAAGCTTTGATGTTCCTGCTAGCTCAGGAATGTCTCTTTTATCCCCGTATTCATCAATTTTCTTTTTAAACTCTAAAATCTTCTTCCAGGCAACAACTGATCCACTCTCTGGGATTGGCACATCGACAAGTTTTGAATTTTCAGTAATGTAATGGTCAAGATGATCTTCAATTTCCATCTTACCTTTGAAGACCTTTTTCCAGGTCAACTTAAAGACTTTCTCCGCCTCACCTTTTTCCAATTTCCTAAGATATGTAAACCCCTTTTTGTGAATTTTGACTCTTGCCTGAAATTCATCAGTATCAAAGATGGAAATCCATTTTTTAGCGAATGGAGAATAGACCTGGTACCCCTCACCTTTACCTTTTTCAAGTTCATGAGGTTCTATCAGCAAATGGTCTCTTTCATCGAAATGGTCGATTCCAATTTTATCGAAGAATTTTCGCATTCTTGAATCTCGATCGACAGCAAACGGTTCATAATCTCGAGACCAGGAAATGGTTTGAGGAAGCTCTACTCCTGATTTCTCCATCTCCTCAAAAAGTGTTTTAAAAGCATCATCCGGACCAATATCCATCAGGAGTAAGTCACTCCCGATGGCACGAAGTTCTTTTTTGAGCTCTCTGAGTGTTTCTAGGAAGAACTGGAATCTATTGACTGAGAAGTCACCACGAGACAGGAACTTTTTATCAAAGCAGAATAAACCGACCACGCGACCGTCGTGTTTTTTAAATTGTTTTTGGAGAGCGACGTTGCCCGCCACTCTCAAATCTCTTCTAAACCAGTGTATTCCGTAACTCATAGATGTTTCTTATAAACTGTATTGTTCGGTTTGATCAAAGTCAGCTGAACAGTACTGATATTCCTTTCGATAAAAGCTGCTTCACAATAACATAGATAATAGTCCCACTTTCTGAAGAAGACGTCATCCATACCTAGCTTTCTTATTTCTTCTTTCTTTGCATCAACACTTTCTTTCCAAAGCCTCAATGTTCTAGCGTAGTTCAGGCCTATATCACGCAAGTTGTGCATCTGTAGAGTGGTTCCTTTACATGCATTGATCATAGAGTTAACTGAAGGAAGCAATGATCCTGGAAAAATATGCTTTTGAATGAAATCCACACCTTTTCTGAATTCATCGTATCGTGAGTCTGGACTGGTAATCGCCTGAATAACGGCAACACCATTATCAGAAAGTTTTTTGTGAATCGTTTGAAAATATTCTGGTAAAAACTCATGTCCAACTGCTTCAATCATCTCAATTGAAACAATCTTATCAAATTTCCCTTGAAGCTCACGATAATCCATCATGTGAAGAGTGACTCTGTCTTCTAAGCCTGCATCTTTAATTCTTTGAACGGCAAAATCATATTGTTCTTTTGAGATGGTAACACCCGTGATTTTGCAATCGTAATTTGTTGCTGCATATTCTGCGAAGCCACCCCAGCCGCATCCAATCTCTAAAATATGATCTCCAGGCTGAATATCCAAGTCATCGCATAAAGATTGCAATTTTCTAATCTGAGCATCATAAAGAGAAGTCGACTCATCCTCAAACATGGCACAAGAATAATTCATGGTCTTGTCCAGCATCATCTGGTAGAAATCATTGCTCAAATCATAATGATAAGAAATATTTTTAGCAGATCCATCTTTAGTATTCCGATTGAAGAAATGTCCTACCTTGTTGAACGTTTCAAGGAGATTAAAGCCAATGTTCTTGGTCTTCGATCCTGACATGACACCAGATGTTTCAATGTTGCCAATCACCCAACGAACGAGAGACGTTAGATCACTTGTTTCCCAGTCTCCATCCATATAAGACTCACCGAAACCAATGTCTCCATAGAGTGCAGTCTTTTTGAAAAAATCTTCATTTCTGATTCTAAGATCAGCTTTAATTCCTGGCTTATTGCCAATTTCGATTATCTCCCCTTCCGGAAGAGTGATGGTCAATCTTCCAACCTGAAAACCCTTCAGGATGGAAAGCACCATCGTCCTGTAAAGGGACTTGCCTGTCTTGCTCTTTACGAGCTGCTTGACGTTTTCCATACTTTGGCTCCTTTTTGCAAATGCTTGTTTTCTTCTTTTTTGTAATAAGGTATTCCTTTCAGCCACAAGATCATCGCGTGATAATGGATAAGAAAGATAATTTTCAATGTGACGAATGGAAATAGCAGTGTTTGTTTTATCAGCTCAGTACCGGTGAATGGAAGTTCCTCTCCATCGAACCAGACCTGTAAGATCTTTTCATCTTCCTTTTTATCTTCAACGTATATTTTCAATCTTCCATCAATTTTAGTGAAATGAAAGGTCATCTCGTTATCGTGATCAATAAAAGGCGATATATAGAAATACTTTTTTGTAGTAATACTAAACCCGTTCAACTTGAAGTGTTCATTTGAAACGAAGTAAGGCTTGATTTCATTGAAGGTATTACCCACTTCAATGATTGCGTGTTGTTTCCCCTCAACGTCTTCCAAAAGAATAAAGCTTACAGGGTTGAATACGTAACCTAGGAATCGCAATTGAGTATAGAGAGTTACTTTGACCACTTCTGTCTCAAGTCCATTTTGTCTTGCAAATTCAATATAGTTTTCTCTGGCCGAATCCTTCCCAAATCGAACATGATCAGAGTCTCGAAAATTGTAAAAATTGAAACTATTCCTTGAAACTATCTTCGAAGGAATATTATCGAGTTCTTCAAGTTCGAGCTTGAACCAGAAAACATCGTGCGTGAACTCATAAGGCTTAGGAGTAAGTCTCTTATGAGTTACAGTAAATGGAACAAGTCCATGGCTCACTTGAAAACCTCTCGTCCAAGTATGGATTTGCACAAGTTTACACTTGAAAGAAGTGCATCCTCATGAAATCCATACCTGTAATAACTTCCCGTAAAGTGGAGATTGGTATTGCTATTGAGTTCATCCATTTTTGCCTGAGCTTTAACAGCATCAATAGTAAAAACAGGATGGTGATAGTTGATCCTCTTGATGACATGCTCTTTATCAACATACTCTCCACCATTGATATTGATGAAGAAATCTTTTTTATCAGAAACACCTTGAAGTCTATTCATGTAATAAACTGTGTAGGCATTCCCATCACGCATCATGAAGTTCCAGGAAGACCAGTTCTTTTTGAGTTTTGGCATGACACTCGGATCAGTATGAACGACAGCTTCGTTCAACTGATAACTGAATTTACTCAACACTTCCTCTTGAAAGTCCGTGGGATTGGAGAGCATTTTCAAGGCCTCGTCTCCATGTGCCGCAATAATCACTTTGTCAAAATATTCTGTCCCTTTTGGAGTCTGCACCTCGACTTTGTCATCATGCTGGATCACTTTGGTAGCGGGACAATTCACTCGAATTCGATCCTTGAACTTCTCAATGATTCTATTTCGATATTCTCGACTTCCTCCAATGACAGTCTTCCATTGTAGTTGAGTATTCACTCCTACAAAACCGTGATTGAAAAAGAATCTGACCAGTGACTTTGCAGGAAAGTCTCCCATTTTTTCAACTGGTGTCGACCACACAGCAGAACTCATAGGAACCAAGAAATTATAAAAGAAGTAGTCACTTAGCCCTAGGCTCGCGCAATACTGTGCGATGGTTATATTGTCGTACTCTGGATTGTCCAGAACGTTTGGCGCATCCCCATTGAATTTAAGGATCTCCCGAATCATATTGAGAAATTTGTAATTCATGAGGTTTTTTCTTTGGGCGAAAATACCATCGAGATTACTTCCGTTGTACTCCAGGTCCAAGGCTTCGTTACGAACAGAAAAACTCATACAGGTATCTTTGTAAGGGACTTCAAGTTCAGCAAAAAGTTTCAACAGGTTTGGATAGGTCTTCTCATTGAAAACCATGAAACCAGTATCGACGGGACAAACCTTTTCCCCATCATGGACTTCGATAGTGTTGGTATGTCCACCGACATAATCATTTTTCTCAAACACAGTGACATCATAGTCATCCTTGAGAAAATAGGCCGCACTCATTCCTGCGATACCTGTCCCAATGACGGCAAGCTTTTTCATTTCATCATCCTCACTTGTGTTCGAACAGATAGTGACTCACAAACCACTCTCTGCCATTGCGGTATCTCCAAATCTCTTCACAGCTCATGTAGAAGACCCGCCAGTAGTTAAACCATTTTTTCGATTCACCACTTGGATAATGTTTGTCAAAAAGTTCAATGATCGAATCTCTTTCTCGATCCATATTGTCGAGCCAAGCACGTGCGGTTTTAGCGTAATGTTCGCCATTCACCCGCCAGTGTTCTTTGACTTTCATGTCATCTGAAAAATAATAAAAGAGGTGTTCACTTGGCATAATGCCACCACTGAAAAAGTATTTACTCATCCAGTCAGATTCATCTACAACTTCGAACTTATACGCAAGTTCCCGGTGGACAAAAACATGAACAAACAATGTCCCTCCTGGGTTCAACCAACGACTGATATTCCCAAGAAGTTGTTTATAGTTTCTCATATGCTCGAACATCTCAACAGAAACAACGCGATCAAACTTTTCATCAATATCAAACTGAGCGACATCCGCAGTAATGATACGGATATTGTTCAAACCTCTTTCTTTCGCTCGCTCCATGATGAAATCACCTTGAAACTTGGAGTTCGAAACTGCTGTAATTTCACTATTTGGGAATTTCTCTGCCATATAGAGAGTAATTGCACCCCATCCATGCCCAAGTTCCAGAACTCTGTCACCATCTTTAATGGCAGCTCTTTCGACTGTAAGGGCCAGCATTTCTTCTTCTGCCTCATCAAGATTCGTCGCCTTGTCCCAATGACAACAACTGTATTTCAAATGCTTTCCGAGGCATTTCACAAAAAATTCAGGCGGAACCATGTAATGTTGATCATTCGCCTTGTC
>JBFEVX010000092.1:0-14852 GCA_041546685.1 Bacteriovoracaceae bacterium
ACCAAAGGACGTCCCCTATCAAAAATCATCAAACAACTAAGAATTCCATATGATGATTTTAAACTGGTCCCTCAAAAAAGAAGCCGAATCGCTTTTAAAGAAGTAGATCTTTACTTCACCAATGATCTCGAGTTTTTCAAACAGGAAATCAGAGAAAAATTTCCAAATCAAATTGATGGTTTTGAAAACCTCTGCAAATTCCTCGAACAATTCAATGAAACCTCACTTGATAATAAATATCAATCAGCACGTGAAAAAGTCGCTGAATACATATCAGACCCACTCCTAGCAGAAATGATTTTTTGTCCACTACTGATCTATGGATCGGCATGGGAACACGATATGGACCTTTCCCAATTCGCCATCATGTTCAAATCCATCTTTGGAGAAGGATTTTCAAGACCTGAAGGCGGAGTGAGAACAATCATTAATCTTTTGATTGAAAAACTTCAAAAGAATGGACTGGATATCAGCTATAAGCATTCGGTAGAAAAAATAAATATTACTGAAGGAGCCGCGACAGGTGTTACACTCGCAAGTGGTGAAATTCTGAATGCGAAAAAAATTCTCTCTTCAGCAGGACTTCCAGAAACAATGAAAATGACTGGAAAAGAATCCAAATTACCTGAAACTGGAAAAATGACATTTACAGAATCCATTCTTATGCTCGACAGAAAGCCTGTAGAGTTTGGAATTGATGACACCATCATTTTTTACAATGAAAGCAACAAATACGACTATAGAAACCCAAGCGCACTTTTCGACAAGAGTTCAGCTGTCATATGTTTTCCTAACAACTTCCAAAAAGACGAGTTTGATGAAGGTATTTGTCGGGTGACAATGATGGCCGATTTCATGAAATGGAAAGAACTCGAAAGAAAAGAATATCTCGCAGAGAAAAACCATGTTGCTGATGTTTCTCTTCAACTCATGAACAAATTTTCCAATGATAATGAAACAAGCATTCTTTTCAAAGATGTCTTCACTCCAACGACTATCAAACGTTACACAAACCATTTTGGTGGTTGTGTTTACGGTAGTACTGAAAAGGCCAGAACCGGTGAAACCGATGTCGATGGACTTTATGTCATTGGTACAGACCAAGGATTCCTAGGCATTATAGGTGCAATGCTCTCAGGAATTTCCATGGCCAACCTGCATGTTCTTCAAGGAGACGCATGAAATTAAGATTCAACAATGTCTATTTTTCAACACCAGTCTCCTACCTTCCTGAAACTGTAGTTAGCAGTGAGCAAATCGAATCAAGACTTGATCCACTCTATCAGAGACTGAAACTTCCTCATGGAAGACTTGAACTGATGACAGGTATCAAAGAAAGAAGAATGTGGGCGCCTGGTACGAAACCTAGCCATTTATCCACGATGGCAGGAAAAAATCTTATTGAAAAACTTAGTGTTAATAAAAAAGATATCGGCTTAATCGCCCACTCATCTGTATGCCGCGACTTCTTAGAGCCTGCTACATCAAGTGTTGTTCACCATGGTCTTGAGCTGGACGAAAACTGTATGATCTTTGACCTCAGTAATGCCTGCCTCGGGGTACTATCAGGAATGACGATTGCAGCTGGAATGATTGAAAGTGGAAAAATCAAGAATGCACTTATCGTCTCAGGTGAAAATGGTGGCCCACTTCTTGAAAACACCATCAATGAACTATTAAACAATGAATCAATCACTAGAAAAACGATCAAAAGTTACATTGCAAACCTGACAATCGGATCAGCAGCTGTAGCTGTATTACTTTCTGGTGAAAAAAGTTCTCAGACACCACACCGACTTGTCGGTGGATCTAATATGACAGATTCAAAAGCCCATATTCTTTGTCAAGGAGACGGCGATCCCAATGCTCTGAGTATGCAGACAGATAGTGAGAAGCTGCTTGAAGCTGGAATCAGACTAGCTTCTAACAATATTGCGGAATTTTACCGTACATTGGAATGGAAAAAAGAAGAATTGAGCTTTGCTGTCGGACATCAAGTAGGTAAGGCACATGAAGAACAAACCATGAAAGCGATGAATTTGTCAGATATCGACACCATAACAACATACGACTTTCTTGGAAATACTGGGAGTGCGGCCCTTCCCGTCACACTAGCTCATCTTGCTGATGAGAGAGAAATTAGAGAAGGAGACAAAATTGCCCTTCTTGGAATTGGAAGTGGACTTACTTCCCTCATGCTTGGAGTTGAATGGTGATACCTCAATATCTCAAACAAGAATATCCTTTTAAGAGTCTGTCGTTCAATCTTGATAACAAGTACCGTATGAATTACCTCGATGAGGGACAGGGTGAACCTGTGGTCATGCTACATGGAAATCCGACTTGGAGTTTTTATTATAGAAACCTGGTAAAAGGACTACAAAATGATTTTAGAATTGTGGTGCCTGATCATATCGGCTGTGGACTTTCAGACAAGCCACAGAGTTATGGCTACAATCTAAAAAACCATATCGACAATCTAGAAAAACTTCTAGATCACCTTGGAATAAAAAAATTTCATCTCATTGTACACGATTGGGGCGGGGCCATCGGTATGGGAATGGCAACTCGGTATCCAGAAAGAGTTAAAAGTATCACTCTACTCAATACAGCTGCCTTTACCGACGCAAGAATTCCTGCACGAATCAACATCTGCAAACTTCCAGTGATTGGAGAAAGGCTCGTTAGACACTTCAACGGGTTTGCCTGGCCAGCTACATTCATGGCGGTAGAGAAGAAACTGACAACAGAAGTCAAAAAGGGTTACCTCCTCCCCTACAATAACTACAAGAACAGAATTGCGACCGCTAAATTTGTACAAGATATTCCCATGTCACCTGAACATGAAAGCTATTCAACACTTCTTGAAATTGAAAAAAAGTTGAATACCATCGACTGCCCCAAGCAAATTCTTTGGGGGGCTAAAGACTTTTGTTTTAATATGCATTTTTACGAAAGGTGGACAAAGTTTTATCCAGATGCAAAGACTGTCGTTTATAAAGATGCAGGTCACTACGTTCTAGAAGATGAAAAAGAAGCTACTCTTAAAGAGATTTATTCATTTCTCAAAGGCAATCAATGAATATATCGACTTTGATTGAACAACAAGCAACGTTTCATCCTGACAAGGATGCCGTTCGTGTTCCACGAAGAAGATTTGGAAAATACTCTTATGACGCAATAACTTTTGATCAATTCATCAAGCGATCAAACAGCTATGCTCAAGGACTGATAAACAATGGTATCAAACGTGGAATGAAAGTTCTCATGTTTGTAAAACCAGGACTTGATTTTCCCGTTTTAACATTTTCATTGTTTAAAATTGGTGCAGTCCCTATTTTTATTGACCCGGGGATGGGTAAAGAAAACCTTTTAAAGGCCGTTAGTGACGTTAAGCCAGAAGGATTAATAGCAGAGCCTATTGTTCACATCCTTAGAAAATTTAATCAAGATTCATTCAAGTCAATCAAACATTCCTTCTCTGTAGGAACCTGGAGTTTGTTTGGATCAAAGAGTATCAAACCATTCCTGGAAATCGATGCTAAAATTCCTGAAACAACTTTCGGGAAACATGAACTGGCGGCCATCTTATTCACCAGTGGCGGAACAGGCATCCCTAAAGGTGTAGAATATACACATAATATATTTCTAGAGCAGACAAAACTTCTTCAAGATATGTTTAACCTTACTGCTGAAGAAGTCGATGTCCCAGGTTTCCCTCTCTTTGCACTATTCACACTTGCCATGGGCATGACTTCTTGTATACCAGACATGAATCCCAGCAAACCGGCCAAGGCCGATCCGAAGAAACTCGTACAAAATATCATTGATAACAAAGGAACATTTGTTGCCGGTAGTCCTGCCATCTGGTCCAAAGTATCTAAATATTGTGTAGAAAAAAACATCGAATTACCTACAGTAAAGTATTTGGTCATGTTTGGTGCACCTGTCTCACCAAAAGTTCATGAGGAGTTCATGCAAATTCTTCCGAACGGCGACACTTATACTCCCTATGGGGCCACGGAGTGTCTTCCCGTCAGTTGTGTTATGGGATCCGATTTGTTGATGGGTCCAGTTGATCTAACTAGACAAGGGAAAGGTACATGTGTTGGCGCTGCTGTATCTGGTGTAAGGGTGGAAATAGCACCGATTACTGACAAAGAAATACATACAATAGATGAAATTGAATTTCTTCCAGAATATCAAATGGGAGAAATCATTGTAACGGGACCAACTGTTACTCGTGCTTATCATGGTATGCCAGTAAAAACCCGCGAAGCCAAAATATATGATGGTGATAATGTCTGGCACAGAATGGGAGATCTCGGCTACAAAGATAATGAAGGCAATATTTGGTTCTGTGGAAGAAAATCACACCGAGTCACCATGTCTGAAGAGATACTCTCAAGTGTTCAATGTGAAGCCATTTTCAATAACCACCCATTTGTCAGAAGATCCGCATTGATCGGTCTAGGAGATGATTCAAATCAAACTCCGGCAATTGTCATTGAACCGAGACGTGGCCTGAATCGGGCAACTCTAAAAAAAGAACTAAGCCTCTTGGCATCTGCTCATCCTCTGACGAAAAAAATCAAGGATATCTACTTCGATGATAGCTTTCCAGTAGACTGTAGGCATAACATTAAAATTGATAGACTCAAACTCAGAGACTTGGCAAAAATGGGGAGACTCCAGTGAAAGTACTTGTAACAGGTGCAGGTGGTTTTCTTGGGACACATATAGCAAAAAAACTCATAGAGGCCGGACATCGAGTCGTCAATCTATCTCGAAGTAGCTACAAGCATCTCGACGAAATGGGTGTCACATCATTTAAAGGTGATCTTCAAAATAAAAAATCCATTGAACCAGCACTTGAAGGAGTGGATGCTGTCATCCATACGGCCTCCAAAGTTGCGATGTGGGGGAAATGGGAAGATTTCCAAAATATCAATATTGTTGGCACAAAGAATCTTGTCGAACTCTGTAGAGAAAAAGGTATAGATAAAATCGTCTATACAAGTTCACCTAGTGTTGTCTTTGGTGATGAAAGTCTTGAGGGTGTAGATGAAACGATTGGTTACCCAAAAGATTCTTATAGCATGTATGCCAAATCCAAAGCACTTGCAGAAAAATGGATACTTGAGCAGGCCGATACAGATTTAAAAGTAATTTCATTAAGACCTCACTTAATTTACGGCCCCGGAGATCAGAATCTATTTCCTAGATTAATCGATGCTGCGAAGAAAGGACGATTGAAACAAGTTGGTGATGGAAAGAACAAAGTTGATGTTATTTACGTTGAAAATGCGGCCATGGCACATTTGAATGCTTTGGATAAACTCAAGAGCAATCCTGAAATCAGCGGCAGGGCCTACTTCTTGGGACAAGAAAGTCCAGTCGTTTTATGGGACTTCATCAATAAAATTCTGGATATGGCAGATGCTCCAAGACCAAAAAAGAAAATCTCTTTCAACAAGGCATTCAAAATTGGAAGTGTTATAGAGAAGGGATTAAAACTGATTGGTATCTACAACGTTCATCCCCCGATGACGAGATTTGTTGCCCTACAACTTTCTAAGTCACATTGGTTCGACCATTCTAACGCCACAAGAGATTTGGATTTCAGACCAAAGATATCAATAGAAGAAGGTCTTAAAAAGACCCTCTCCTAGTCCATGAGAATACTGGCCGGAGTTCTCATATTATTGTCTTGTTTGTAGGTATCAACGACACCTAAATCGCGAAACTTCCCTTCATTAAAATTCGTAAGGAAAGGTAAGCCTGTCTCTGTTTGCGCCTGAAAATTACCATAAAGAAAGACATTTTGCAGTCCAAAGAAGTTATAGACATCCAACTTGTTTTTCGACTTTTCATATAATGTCTGAACAAATGATTTGAACCGCCACAGAGGAATATTGTGATTAATCTCAGAATTATCTTTTTTAGAAATTTTTTCCATACATTTCGCTACCATGAAATTTCTTTTGCGCTTTGACCACCAGTAACGTTTCTTCATCTGTTTGTTACAGGATTGGAATAGCTTTCCGGTATAATCGTCATGCCGGAGTTCTTTATCATATTTCTCAAATTGTTTTTTTAGTTTGAATTTACAAAAGTTGAAAAGATTTCTAAAGTCCCACCATTTCTTCTTGGTGTGAACTTCACAAAGTTCATCAATATAGTCATATTTTTGTCTCGAGCTCAGGCCATTAAAGTGCCATACAGCTTCTTTACCCAATTGCCAGTTAAAATGAATCTTTACTGGTCCATGCAGTTTGTCCTGAGAAAAAAGACTAATGGCCATCGGATCAACCCCAGAGTAGTTATTCAATAACTTCAAACCATCCATCTTATACTTTTTCTTTGACCATCCTTTCGTTTTGGCTGCAAAGAAATCAGTACTGAACTTTAATGAGAGCTTATAACCCTTTTCTACATTCAAGTCTTTCCTCATATCTACGAGATTGTCTTCATGGTCATATTCCATTCGTACAGTCTTGGTTTCAGATGCAGTATTATTAACCCTAGAGGGTAATCTGAACATGGACCTTAAAAAATCGGATAGAAGTCTTGAAAGAAAATTCTGTACAAATCTAGTCTTGTAAAAATTGTGCCTGAAGAATGTTTTATGAATACCATCTTTGACTATTTCAATATGTTCAGTTTTTTGATCTCTTACTCCACCAAGAAAGAAGATCATATACTTTGAGGACATTATTTCAGATTCACGTCTCTCATGTGAAACTACATTATATCTTAGAGTATTTAAATCTGGTGTTCGATGCCAAAGCAAGGATCTGACGGCCCGATAAAGATCTGAATCTTGCATCAACGCTTCAATATCTGATTCGTAAAATGATAAATAATATTTAAGGCCTTGTTCATATTTGTATGAGAAATCGTAAGAAAGTAAAGTCATTCGAAGCAACTTCAAAAAATCGATTTGTACAGATGCTGACAACCCTACCTGTATTCCTTTCTTTTTCTCGTACGAAATACGAAATCGCTCTTCAGGTTTTGGGTTATCGTCAGGGCCAAGCGCTTGAATATCGGTCTTTGCAAGGAGATCAAATTTAACCATTGCTCCTACTGAAGCTGATAAATTGACCGCACCATTTCCATAGACTGGTATTGTTCCAAATCCTCCAGCTGAAGCAGAAATGAAGTCTTGCTTTTGTAGAAACTCATATGGCTCCATAGCTAGCCATTCCCTGCCTCTATACTTTGCGAAGGCAAGAAAGAGCTTGTCAAATCTGTAAACAAGTCCCTCGTTATAGCTTGAGGCAAAATGGACATATTTATAGGTTCTTTTGAATTGCACACCCGCAAAGGCCCCATACTGGGCTTGAGTGATATCAATGACATTTCTATCTGCTAAATTTGATATCACTTTTGAAGCATCAATAATGATATCGAATTCATCAGTCACAATCCACCTTTTGTCATCAAATAAATCTGGAGCTACATTTCTTCTGACTTCAATTGCAAAATCGATGAACTCCTTTCCCCAACGGAAGCCGATATTATTTAGGCCACCAATGTAAAAGCCGCTATTTCCATTAATGATTTGATCGGTCTGTCTTTGACCAATTCTTTCATAGTGACCATTCATCTCATTCAAGATTTGTTGATAGAGTGGATTATCTTCCTGAAAATCGATTATAGATATGCCGGGATTTTCATTTCCATATATTTCTCTCAACTCAGTAGTATCAACAAGCTTGAAATTTTCAAACTTCTGCACTTCACCTGAATAGGCGAGCTCAGAAAAAATCAGAAGGAAAATGGCGGCGATAAGATTAAAACCTATCATTGCTTTCATGTTAGTGAACCTATTAAAGTTTCACCTTTGGAACTTCAACCGCCGACGTGCAGAATCCCCGTCCAAGGATTCAGTTAGAATTCGAAGTTCTAGATAATATACATTCGTATCGCCGCATGGAAGGGATACTTGACGCTCCAAATGGAGAATCTTCGATTAGCTCATAAAACCGAGCGTTTAGATGAATAACAATCCTCTCAACTTATTGAATGTCTGAGTAGAATGTACGATCTATCAATTCACTCAAATTTTATTTTTTTCGCCCATAATTCTTGTCATTACCGTAATTACAATTTGTTGTATTGATGGCCAAACTAAGACTATTTTTCCACATGCCGATAGAAAATACATGCACATTAAAGTTCATGTTCAAGGAGGACATCATGAAAAAATTGATCCCGGCCTTTGCCTTAATGCTATTCGTTTCTTGCGCAAGCAACACCTACGTAGAAAAAACAGAGAAGAATCACAAAAACGCTTGGGTAGAAAAGAGCGAAACTTATAGAGCTCTAAGTTCGATTAGAGAAGAAGAAAAAGACAGACATTGATAAATCATTTCTGCCGAGGAAGAGTAAGAATGAATCTTGTGACATCAGCACGTTGGTCTAGAACAAGGCTCCCATTATTCTCCTCGGCCAATCTTTTTGCCAAAGAAAGGCCAAGTCCTGTCCCCTTACCTACAGTTTTCGTCGTAAATAAAGACTGAAAAATCATTGATTGTTTATCTAAACTAACACCTGGTCCGTTGTCTTCGACAATAAATTTAACAACATCATCGTTTATTTCGTAAAAGACTCTGATTTTCTTTTGAGAATGATTCTCCAAAGCATCAACAGCATTGTTGACCAAGTTAATGAGAATTTGGTTGATTTGATGTGGTCGACATTCTACTCGACATTCATCTTGAGACATTTCTACTTCGAAATCGACATCCTTACTTTCAATTCTAAACTGGCTTAGGGCCAACAAATCGTCAAGTAAGTACCGACAGTCAACAGCTTGAAAGGGATCATCATTACTCATACGAGAAGAGTTTTTAAGACCACGAACAATTTTAGCGAGTCTGTTAATGGCCTCTACAATAAAATCTAAACTTGCATTTATTTTCTCAGGATTATACATTCCTTTTGAAAATTCACGTTGCATTTTAGTACTGGCCATCTTGATAACAGTCAAAGGATTGTTGATCTCGTGAGCTATACTAGCTGCCATTTCACCCAGAGCAGAAAGCTGTGCCGTTTGGGCCATCATAAATTCATGATTTTTAATTTCAGTTACATCATTGAAAGATGTAACAGTTCTCTCTTCACCAGAAGCTTTGTCTATATAATATGTCGAATTGATATTGATCCATTTAATACCAGCTTCTGGGACTGTTACACCCATGATTCTGTTACGCACATTAGATTTAGTTGCCATCGCAACACTACTTGGATGCTCCTCACCTGGACATGGAGAACCATCTTCATTTATTGTTCCCCATCGAGGATCAAATGAGTCCAAACCCAACATCTGTTCTCTAGTAAGACCCAAGTGAGCACACGCCTGATCATTCATTTCTACAATCTCACTTTTGGAATTTTGAATGACAATTCCTTCAGTGATATTCGCCATTAAAAGATCTGAGTACTCTATAGAAGATTCAAGTTCAGTTTTAAGTTTCAAGGTATCTGTGACATCAACACGAACAGAACCGTAACCACAAACCTTATTGCCATCAAAGATAGGAAAAATCATGGAGTCGACCCAATAAAGTCTTCCATCTTTAGCTTTATTACAAACAATTCCCGACCATACTTTTCCAGAGGAGATCGTATCCCAAATTCTTTTATAAAAAGATTCCGGATGGCGTCCAGATTTTAAGAGCCGATGATTTTTACCAATAAGTTCTTCTCTTTCAAATCCAGAAATACTACAAAAAAGATCACTGGCGTAAGTAATCTTTCCAGCTAAATCGGTATAGCTAACAATAGCAAACGACTCAAAAGCCTCTTTAATTCTGATATCATCAATTTTGTTTTTCTTTGAAGGCATAGACTAATTATAAGGCAAGTCCTACCTACCTCTAAAGACATAAAATATTTCCGAAAAGATCTGATGAAAATCAGCATTTTTGCGTTTAGCCATTCTAAAACGGTTCTTGTCTTGATAGAATCTCAAAAAATAAAGAGCTTTAATATGATTTGGTTGATCAATCGATTCTTGTATTTACTGGCCCGTTTTTTTCACCTGACGTATCGCTACAGATATGTGGGAATTGAAAACCTTGAAAAGGCCTGCAAAATCAATCCAGGAAGGGCCTACCTACTGGGGATTTGGCATCAAAATCTATTTCAAGGAATACTTGCCCAAACTGGTTTAAAATATGTTGTCATTGTTTCTAGATCAAAGGATGCCAACCCTGTAGCATTCACCTGTTCCAATCTCGGTCATATCGTGACCAGAGGAAGCTCCAAGAAGGGAAATGTAGACAAAGGCGGGAAAGCTGCTAAAGATGAAATGATTGGTGTTCTGGCAGAAGGTTACCCTGGCGCCGTGACAATCGATGGACCGAAAGGTCCCGCCAAGGTGGTCAAACCAGGAATCATTGATATGGCAAAGAAGTCCGGCTGTCCTATCATTCCCTATATACCAATTCCTCAAAAATACTGGAGTTTTAACTCTTGGGATAAATTCAAACTTCCTAAACCATTTTCTAAAATTGTTGTCTACTATGGTGAGCCTATCGTTGTTCCAGCTGACTGTGATAATTTTGAGGAGTATCAGAACAAATTGAAAACTTCTTTGGACAAGGATGAAATCCTCGCCCACCAGAAGTTAATGTTTTGGGATCAACTTTCAAAAAGCAATCTGGAGGATCAGGTATTGGCGACAGTACTCACTACTTCTTCGTCGAAGTAATTGGCACTCATTCCAGCATCCACCATAAGCCCTGTAGCATTGATTCCACTTGAAGCCGGGCTCATCAACCAGACAACAGTGTTGGCCACTTCCTGAGTTTTTAATGCTTCTTTTCTTAGAGTCAGCTTTTCTGCAAAGATATAATTATCAATATATCCAGGAATACCTGCAGAAGCTGATGTTTTCAAAGGACCGGAACAAACAGCATTAAATCTAACTTTAGAAAACTTTGAGAAGCTCTTGGCAAGATAGGCCACCGTTGCATCAAGACTTGCCTTGATAGGTCCCATGTAACCATATGTCGTAGCCCTAGTGTTGGAAATACTTATGGTAACGACCGAAGCATCTTGATTGAAACTGTCTTTTAAAGCGCCACTCAAACTTGTTAAACTGAAGCATGAAATATTTGAGGCCTGCAAATAGTCTGCGAGCTTTGTTTCATGAAAAGGCTTGATTCCTTCTGAATAATTAGCAAAAGCAATGGAATGCAGCATCCCATCCAACCTTATATTTTTCTCCTGAATAAGGCGACCAAAGTCTAGAACAGCACTTTCATTTTCAACATCTAGAATAAAAATCTGATCTTCTGGAAACAATTTTTCAACCTTAGAAAGATGTTCCTCTGTCTGTACGGTAAAAACGAGTTTTGCTCCATTATCTTTCAATGTCTTGGCAGAGAAGTAAGCAACAGACTTCTTATTTGCGACACCAGTGATTAGAAAAGTTTTATCTTTGATATTCAAAAAATCCATTACATTTCTCCAACTTGTGCACAAGCAAACTCAAGGGCCAGAACAACTTTTCCGTCGACTCTGGTTCTTCCTTTGAAGTAAAAAGCATTTGCTGCCTGATCTACTAACTCCACAGACATTTCCAGGCCGTCACCAGGTTTGACCATACCTTTAAATTTTCCATTTGAGACTCTGGTAACTACGCCAATTCCCCCATCACTTCCCTTACCTGCCATCAAACATGCACCCGATTGAAAAAGAGCTTCTTGAAGCAAGACTCCAGGCATGATGGGGTTTCCTGGAAAATGACCTTTAAAAAAATCTTCTTCACCTGTTACTTTGTAGAGCGTCTGTATTGTATTTTCTCCTCGATCGACAATTTCATCGACAAAAAGGAAAGGCTCGCGCTGTGGAATAAGATCTTTTACATTTTCCATCAAAGACCACCACTAATTTCGACAGAGGTCCCTGTAATATATCCCGCTTCTTTAGAAGCAAGGAAGAGAACGATATCAGCGACTTCTTTTGAAGTACCAAATCGTTTCATAGGAACTTGTTTTTTGTATTCTTTTACTTGGTCTTCAGGAAGATCCTGAATCAATTCTGTTTCAATGAAGCCTGGGCAAACATTGTTGACTGTGATTCCCCTCTTGGCCACTTCTTTTGAAAGAGTTTTAGAAAGAGCGACCTGTCCAGCTTTTGAAGCGGCATAATTGGCCTGACCAGCGAGACCGAGCGAACCACCAATCGAACTCATATTGATGATTCTTCCATATCTTCCTTTCATGAAATGAAGAACAGATTTTTGACTCATCAAGAAAGTTCCCATCAAATTGACATTCATCACTTTTTCCCAATCTTCAACAGGCATAGAAGCTGTCAAACCATCTCTTCTGATTCCTGAATTATTGATCAAGATACTCGTTTCTGGATGAGCTTCACCACACCAGTTCCAAAAAGTTTCAACTTCTTCTGGTTTACTGACATCAAACTTTCTGAGGATTAGTCTTTCTCCGGTCTCTCCGAGCTCGGCCTTAAATTTCTGAGCTGCTTCATCATTTGAAGTGTAAGTCGCAATGACTTGAGCACCTGCATTCAAAAAAGCAGAAGAAATGGCCTGTCCGATACCTCTGGTACCACCAGTAACGACAGCTGTCTGTCCCGAAAAATCATAATTGATGTTGGCTTGCATGAAGATCCTCACTTTGAATCATTTTGTTGACTTGATCGAGATAATTGTCGACTTCGTGGCTTTGGATAACACCATAGTTGGCAGCTCCAAGCCAGCCAGACATGATGATACCGACACTCCCAGCATGAAAAAGTCCCGGAATTTGCTTATGCAGATTTTGGGAAACAGGAAGACCTTCGAATTTTGTTCCAAAGCTTGCGCCTTTTTCATGATGAGTATAGCGCTTCACTGTTCTTGGTGTAGCACAATCAACGTAGTCAATTTTATCTCTAACACCTGGGATGACTTTTTCAACGCATTCAAGTGCTCTGTTAATGACATACTCTTTTTGTTTTTGATAATCCTCTTCTGAGAGATCTGCCCAATCCTCCCATCGTGCATTCGATGATGAAACAATGGCATAATGATCTTCAGGTAGATGAGGTCTGGTATCTGGATAATAAATACTGAAGGTCTGACTTCCAACTTTTGGCGACAAGAGTAAATCTGTTGAAAACTCCTTGTCCTCAGAATAAAAAACGAGATCTCCTACCCGAGGAATACTCTCCCCTTGCTTGATTCCCATATATACCTGACAACTTGAAGTATTGAGTCTGACTTTGTCTGATTCTTCCAAGAATTCAGGGTTGAAATGGTCACGTCCGACCATTTTTTCAATTGTCGTTTTAAGATTGGCATTACTTAGAACGGACTTCCCATAGACAGGCCGTCCATTAACTTCGACGCCTACTGTGCGTCCATTCTCTATGAGAATCTTTTCAATTTTGGTGTGCAGTTTGATGTCAACGCCATTTGAGAGAAGTTCTTCTTTCATCATATTAATCATGGTGTCAGTTCCACCTTGAAAGATGTAGACACCCTTACTCATGAAATTCGAAAAAACGATTCCATAGGAGATTGCCGGATCTTCCAAGTTTGACCCATTAGCATAGACGATAGGCTCAAGAAGGAATCTCGTGATATCTGATCTATCTGGAAAGAACTTTTGGAAAAGCTCTCTATTGGTCATTCGATCGTCGTCATAAAAATTCATATTCGCAAGCTCTTCAAAGAAGGCCTTAACAGTTTCTTCACTCTGTCCGAACTCTTCTACCAGGATTCTGCTGAAATCTTCTTTGGTAAATGTTGTTGAGACATTGAACTGAGGATTGATGAAACGAACTTCAGGTAACTGATGAATACGATCTGCAATTTCTTTGTTCCAATACTTGCGACAAGTCTTGATCATCCCGACAGGAAAACCATGAAGAGAAACATCAAAAGTATGGTCCCCTTGTTGCCTTCTAAACCAAGTAGCGAAACCACCAAGTTTATTATGTGCCTCAAGAAGAAGAACTGATCTTCCATTCTTGGCCAATTTGTTGGCCGCAGTCAGTCCAGCAAGTCCAGAACCGATGATAATGACGTCGTATGATTTCGTGATGAGATCTTTCTTTTTGTAGAGCATTAATGTTCCCCTGAAATGTCACGCTAGATTACCCAAACCCCCATGAATACTACATGCGCTAAGCGTTGTTTTAGGTAAAAAAATGCAAGCTTTACTTAAATTTTACTGATCAAAACTAAGGCAGGTGGGAAATAAAAAAAGCGCTATGCGGCAACTGTCAAACTTCGAGATTTTTACTGTATTTGAGTAAAGACATAGCGACTTTCACCCCGTCGACTGCGGCAGAAGTAATCCCACCAGCATGGCCTGCTCCTTCGCCACATGGATACAATCCAATATGTGAAAGACTCTCAAGAGTCTCACGATCTCTTGGAATTGTGACAGGTGCTGAAGTTCGCGTTTCGGGAGCAAGGAGCAAACCATCCTCAGAAACAAAACCAGGCATCTTTTTTTCAAATTGAGACAAGGCCTCTCTTAAATGATCAATAATGAATTCAGGAAGAACATCATCCATTTTTTGAGAAAATATTTTTGAAGGGCATGAAGTATTAGGAAGTGGACTTTGAATTTTATCATCAAGAAAATCTTTTATTGTTTGGGCCGGTACTTCTTTTCCAGACGCCTTTTCCTCACTCAAGGCCCAGGCCCTCTTTTCAATTTCTCTTTGAAAATTCATTCCGGCCAAAATATCTTCCCCTGAGAAATCTTTTCCTTTTTCAACACTAACAACAAGGGCGGCATTAGACCAAGGAGCATTTCTAGCGAAATTACTCATCCCATTAACAACAATCCCATCCGCTTCAGTTCCAGAAGATAAAA
>JBFEVX010000016.1:0-54642 GCA_041546685.1 Bacteriovoracaceae bacterium
GGACTTGAACCGGCACGACCGTGAGGTCGAGGGATTTTAAATCCCTTGTGTCTACCGATTTCACCACCCGGGCCAACAGAATCACTAAGGATGGATTGAATTTTGGACTATTTCCGGCGCGCTTGTCAATTGAAAACCCAATCGATCATTTTAATGGTGTTCATTCTCTTTTGTGGGGCTTCCTGCTCTTCCAAAGTCAAAAAGGAAGAAGAGGCGGATATAGATCCTGCAACCCAGCAGATAGACGAGATCAAAAGCAAGAAAGAGGTTTCCACCAAGCTACCTGAAGAAGAGGCAATTGAGAGAATGTCTGATCTTCCTGTGGTGGAGCCTATTCCACAATGGCTTAATGTTGATAGACGGTTTGCTCCGAGGCAACAGGAAGGCGATCCTTACATCCATGCCTTCTTTGATTTCCTACCATTCCCAGAGCCGAAAGATCTCAAAATCAATTTTGTCGCATTGACACCGATGAAGAGTCGATTTTATTACGGACTCGATCTGCATTCTGGACAAATTTACAAGAAGTACAATCTTTGTGAACAAAAAGATGTCTGGAAGTCCTACAGAGGAACTATTGCAACTCCCATGTATACGGAAGGTTTTGTTCCAAGAATCTTGGATCAATTAGGAGACCCATTAAAAGTCGTTGTTTTTGGTGATCTTCGCTACTTTCCAACTTACAACCCGAGAAGTCCTGTTTCTCAAAGAGTGAAAGTCATTGGTGGCGTGATTGAGCAGTATTGTGAGTACTACCCATGTTCATTCAGGGATCAATGGAGATCGAGACTAGTGCTGATTGCCATTAACGACAAAGATCCCAAGTATGCCAATGCAAACTCTCTTTCTGATTTAAAAAAATTAATCAGCTGGGACAGCTTCAAGGCACAAATGGAAAACTTGGGTGGACGTTTGATCAGAGGTCAGGAACAAAAACCTGCTTTCAGGATTTCTGGAAGTATTAATGCAGAAGACGCCTTTACTTATGCCATGAACAAGGGGCACCAGTTCAAGTTCGACCAATTGAAGAGTCTTAGAAATGGCTGTCATAAACTCTATGATCATATCTGGAGAGGGGCACTGAATCTGAGGAAGAATATCAAACTTGGTCGCTCAAGGCAGCAGCTTTCAAAGCTGAGATCTGACTCTTTGGTTGTTGATATGAAGAAAAGTATCTTCAAGGATGATGTAGAGAACATTGAAAAAGTAGAAGCAGATCTTGCCAAGGATGATGGGCCGATGGAAGGCTTCTCTAATTTTGATGATTACTTCATGGATTTTTATAACAAATACTCGAGACGTTTTTTGACTTGTCATCGTTTTGTAAGAGTCTCAAGTGTAAGAGCAAATATCGAGAGGCATTGGTTCTTTGCTTACCTTTCTTCTTTTCTTCAACTGGAAAGAATTGGATATGTTTACCACTGTCCAAGGCGAGCCTGGGTTGAGAATCCTTTTCTCGCCAACGGAAAGAGACAGTTCAATACCGCTCACATGAAAAAAGATTGTACCAGTGAAGATCTTGAACGGGCCTTCGATGGTTCTGTTACGATCATGCAAGGACTTCGTAAAAGTCTTTTGCCTCATTACATGTACAAGCAATACGATCATGGAATTGGATCGACCCACCAGAGAATATATTCTTGGATTTTTTCAAATGGAAAAATGCCGGCGTGCAAGGCCGAACTCAAGAAGATCAATAGGGAAGTTGGATTTCCCAATGATATTTCCTGGAAACCTTTTCACCCTTACACAATGGACCTATGAGAAGTAACTTTGAATTGGAAAGTCATATTACTCTGACTGAAGCGACAACTTTCATGGAAAAGTTGGGACGTTGGTCACAATCAAAACTTCTTTGGCCGATGATTTTTGGCTGCGGCTTTTCAGAAACTGAATTTCGCAATCTTTATGGTCCACGATACAACGTAGAAAAATTCGGACTTGAGGGAATAAAGTATTCTCCAGGTCAGGCAGATCTTTTGATTGTAACGGGAGTAGTCACTCATAAATCCTTTGTGATTTTAGAAAGACTTTATAAAAATATGTGTTCTCCTAAGTGGGTGGTTGCACTTGGTAGCGAGGCCATTTCCGGCGGTTTGTTTCAGAATTATTCCTATAAATCAGATTGGATGAAACATATACCTGTAGATGTCATGGTTCCAGGTGATCCTCCAACACCCGAGGCCATCCTTCACTCATTGGAAATGCTCAAGCAAAGAGTTGAACTGGGTGTTCGTTCTGAGAAGGAGAACGTCAGTGTTTGATTTCTTCGAGCAATTGAAGCGGGAGTTTGGTGACAATCTCACAAAGCTGGACTCTCATATTGAACTTCGAATGGAAGCTTCTCGATTCTTCATGATTGCTGCCAATTTGAAACATAAATATGGATTTATTTTTCTTTCAGATATTTGTGGAGTTGATAACAAGGGTGACTCCAACAAAGATAAACGATTCAGTTTGATTTATCATATTTTGAACCTGGAAGAATTTTGTCTTCTCAGAGTGATTATTGAAATTGATGAGAACGATAGGCTCACTTCTCTTGGAACCATTTGGCCATCATCAAAGAGACTTGAACTTGAAATGAGAGATCTTTTAGGGATCAAGTTTGACAGTGACTTAGGTGCAGGTTTTTTAAACCCCGAAGATTTCGGGGGCCATCCACTTCGAAAAGACTTTGTTCCAAATATCAAAGAATCAGTGAGCATACTGCCAACACAATTCCCAGATGATCCATCGATTGATGCCGATCAACGTGGAGTTCGCTCTTGGGTCAATCTCGGACCTCATCATCCGGTGATGAGAAATTCAGTCCGAATGATTCTTGAACTCGAAGGGGAATATATCAGACGTTGCCAATACGAGACAGGTTATCATCATAGGGGTCTGGAGAAACAGGCCGAAAGTTTGAGCTGGCCGGTGTTGATTACCTTACTTGAAAGATTGAATTCTCAATCTCCATTTATGACAACAACTTCATGGTGTCATTTGATGGAAAAATCCATGAACATTCAGATTCCTGAGCGTGCGATGGCCATCAGAATGGTATTCATGGAGCTTTCAAGGATTCAGGATCATCTCGAGTGTATTGCCTCCTGTGCAGTTGCCGCAGGCAACGAATCAGTTTATTTTATATGTCAGCAAGGACGAGAGCTGACCTATGAACTTTTTGAACGAATGAGTGGTTCAAGGGTCAATCCTTCTGTGAATTGCATAGGTGGAGTAAAATACGATATTCCTATCGGTTGGATTACTGAATGTTTTGAAGGTCTGAAAAAGATTGAGGACCTTCTCAACCATATCGAAACACTTTTTACTCGCTCATCGATTTGGCTGGATCGAAACATGGTTTCAGAGATCAATGCTGGTCGAGCTTTGGAGCTTGGGATTACAGGGCCGGTACTTAGAAGCTGTGGCGTGAATTTCGATCTTAGAAAAGTAAATCCGATTTACTTTTATTCTGATGTTGAGTTTGAAGTTCCTCTTGGAGTGAGAGGTGAAAATTACGATCGCTATCTGGTGAGAATGGAAGAGATCAGACAAAGTATTTCAATTGTCATCCAGGTTCTAGATAATCTCCCCATTGGAGAAACTTCGACAACTCCAACTTCATTAATTCCTCCTTCAGGAATTCACTATTCGAGTATCGAGTCCTCAAATGGAGAGTTGGGATTCACAGTTGTTTCTGATGGAAAATCGAATACCCCATGGAGGCTGAAAGTCAGATCTCCAAGTTTTATGAATATCATTGCTTTGCCCGAGATGATCCAAAACAGATTGTTGGATGACGCTCTGATGTCTTTCAGCAGCTTGAACATCAATCCAGGGGAGCTCGACAGATGATTCTTAAGAATGAGTATTACAAGGCCAAATCCCTGACAATTGGTGTGATGAAAAGTTTCGTCTCCATGAGCTATAACGTTGTGAAGAGACTGTATGGTGCTGAAAAAATCACAACCATTAATTATCCGATAGAGAGTTACCTTTACTCCAAAAATCAAATGGGTCTTCCGAGACTTACATTGGACAAGAAGGGACGCAGCCTTTGCACTAGTTGTGATGCTTGTGAAAAGATCTGTCCAACGAATGCGTTAGAAATTTCAGGTAAGGATGGGCAGGAACCAGATGTTTTCAATCTGGATGTTGGCAAGTGTATTTTTTGTGGCTGGTGTGCAGATGTTTGCCAAGAAAAGGCCATTGAAATGGGGGATGAGCATATCATTGCTGCTCATGTGGAAGAATCATTGGTGTATTCTTTCAATGAATTGAAATCCAAAGGTCGAAAGCTTGAACCTGAAAACAAATCTCAGGTGAAGAGTGAAGGTATAGAAGGCTGACAGATCGACTTTTGAAGTCTTTTGATGAAGCCTTCTCGATTGATTTCAATTCCTCCCATGGATTCAACAACCGGTGTGACCATCTGGGTATCGAGCCATTCAATTTCATTTTCCTTCAACCGTTCCATCAGTGAGTAGAGAGCAAATTTACTGGCATTACTTTCCAGGTAAAACATGGATTCACCACTGACATATCTACCAATCACAACTCCATAAAGACCGCCGACCAGTTCTTCGGCCTGATTCCAGACTTCCACACTGTAGGCATGGCCAGCATTGTAGAAACGGATATAGGCATTAATGATATCTTCAGTGATCCATGTTCCAACCTGATCTTTACGATTGGTAGAATTGGAGCACCCTTCGATGACGGCCTTGAAGTCTTTATTGAATGTTACATGGTGAGTGTCGGAGCGAAGATGTTTTTTAAAACTGGAAGAGACATGAAGTTTATCGTGTTCGAGGATTCCTCTGGGATCTGGAGAGAACCAGGCCAGCGGATACTCCTCATTGATAGGCCAGGGAAAAATTCCTCTCGAATAGGCGAGGAGTAAACTTGAGATCTCGAGGTCGCCACCCAGAGCGAGCAGCCCATGTTCATCGGCCTGATCTATTGGGGGGAAATCAACTATCGCCATTCTTGTTCATTGCTCTGATTAGTAAAGTTGAAATAAGTGAACCCGTTTCCAAGGTGGTGTGCGGTTCACTGTTACTCTTTTGATCTGTTCTCAAAAATGGAGCAATCTCGACCATGTCGGCTCCGGTGATTTTGAATTCATCCGTCAATGCTTCAAGTATACTGACGGCCTGCCAGGGCTCAAGTCCATCTGGCTCCGGTGTCCCTGTGGCCGAAGCATATTTACTGTCGATGGCATCAATATCAAAACTGACATAAATTTCCTCAACGCCTTCGTTTTTGAAGTGGTTGATGACTGTTTCAGCGATCTTGTCTGCACCTTTTTCTTGAACTTCTGAGGACCAGTATTGGTTAACACCAAAAGTGTTTTCCCAGTGGTCTCTATCTCGACCTGAACTTCTAATACCGATCTGGTGGCAGAGAGCAGGGGACTCGAGTCCATCCAGAATGTGAGTCACCCACGAGCCAAAACACAGATCGATTCCAAGTCTTTCAATCAAAAGATCAGTATGTGCGTCGAAGTGAACAAGTCCTGCTTTGATACCTTGTTTTTTCTTTTGGGCCAACCAGGCCTTGACCAAGGGGTAGCTCACTGAGTGGTCGCCACCAATAGCAAAGACATTGGCGTCAGGTTTTTGCTGGTAAAGTTCATCCAGAAAATACTCAGTTAAGCTCAACGGCGAAACTGGATGAGTGGAATTTCCATCTTGGTAAAGAGCATTCCGGCAACTTTCCAGAGTTTCAGGGTTGAGATATTTGTCGTGAAGAAGATGAGGAATGACTCTAACATCGCCGAGATCCATGAACTCATCTTTCTTCAAAGAGTCTTCCAACATTTGAAGGCGAAGAAAAAGAGGTCCCCAGTTGGCGCCCCTAAGGATTCCACCACCACAATCAGAACAGATCCCCAGCATGAAAGTCTTTTTCCAGTCCTGAAAATTCTTAAGTGATCCGAGCCATGAAGTCTCAACATCATCTGTTTTTCCGAAAATTTCCCGGTGAAGTTTCTCTTTTCGATCGGCTGCAGTATTGACCGTAAAGACTCCGTTACCGGGAGGGCAAAGAATCTGTGAAAAAAAGGTATTCATATCTCTCTGGGTCATGAGATTCCTTTGTGTACTTTTATCAGGATATCATGCGTTGACTAGATTAAAAAGTCGGAGCTTTCCGATTGGCGAATTCTGTTTTTGAGCAACAATTCTGGGCAGACTTGCTCTAGGTCTTGTCCGGAGAGCCAAAATTCCAGGATTTTCTTTTCAAAACTGATCATCAAATCATCGAGTGAGTGACTGACGCCTGCAATATGGCTGCTTGTTACGATATTTTCAAGGTCTTTGAAACTTGAAAGTCCCTCTGGCTCTTTTTCAAAGACATCCAACCAGGCCCTGAATTTCGGATTGGCCGAAGCAAATGATATCAGATCTTCTTGTTTGACCAGCTTACCTCTGGCCCCATTGATCAGACAGCCATCTTTTCTCATATAGCGGCCTAGAAATTCGGCATTGATCAGGTGATGACTTGTTGGGTTGAGGCTACATGCCATGATCACACAGTCATATGGTCCATTAAGGTTCATGAGACCTTGATCGGGGTCGTGTATGTCTGGAGTTGAACCAAGTCCCAAAAGAGAGGCCTTGATAAGTTTCCCAATGTGACCATGACCTATGATTAAGATGTCGAGTTCACTAATAAGTGGTCGGTCCCAATTCCTTCCTGGCTGCCATGTTTTTTGATTGGGAATAGTCACAAAATTTTGAAACAGGGAAGAGAGTGAGTATTCAGCAACACCTTCAGCTCGAATGGGATTGCCGATGACAATCGGAAACTTGGCTTCTTTGACGAAGGCGACTGGAAAATTATCGTAACCTGAGTTGGGGTGAATGATCAGTTCAGTGCTTTTGAAAATTTCCGGGTCAGCCGTTTTGAAATCAAAGAGAGTATTTGAAATCAGAATGTTTCCTTCTCTCTCAACTTGTTTCAACCCAAGAGAGGTGAACATTGCAGTTTCCCGCACCACAAAGTCCTCTTTATGGTACGGAGAAAGAACCAGTCTTTGAATGGAATTATTGTTCGATTCTGTACTCACGTGGAGCTTTATAGGTGTAATGCTTGAGTTTAGTCAAGCAGATACGCCTCTTGAGCCTTCTGTCTCGACGACTTCCAACTCTGATACGGTTGGAATAAACATCCTTACATACTCTGATCTTCTTGTCGTAGACCGGCTCGGATGAAGTCGAGTTTTCTTTGTTGAGAACGAAGCCTTGTCTCTGTGCAAAAGTATCCAGATTCAATTTGATGACTTTGTGCTTTTCTTTGGCCTCGATGTAATAGAACATTTCGATTGGTGATCCACTGTAGAAAACCAATTCTGCCAAGTTATCCGGAGAGATGGTCGCTCTACCCATGATGTATTTGGTCGGCCAGTTGACTTCACCCATGGCATGATAGATCAGTTCCGAGCAAACAATGGTGCTGGTGGTAGTAACGTCAAAGTTGAAATCATAATCTTTACCAAGTTGGGCCATGGCACGAACAAAGATTTGTTCAACATTTTGCTTACCGTTCAATACTTCTTTGTTTCTTAGGATCGCAATTTCGTCGATCTGCATGAACTCTTCCAAGCTGACCATTCTGACTCCAGGTCTGATGGCCTCAAGGATGTATTTCCCAGCTTCAATCTCAGATTGGTGTGGCTTGATCGAAGGGTGATCCCACATACCAATTTCTTTCAATTGCTTTGGAGTTCCAACCCACATGGCAGCGTGACCGAAGTTTCCAGGAATGAAAGTGTCTGTCAGTGCGAATGGTGTTCTTTCAAGAATGATATCAAGTGGCTTGAATCTTGCTTCAAGATCCTTTTCTGTTGGTTTATGAGCGAAGAGATGACCTTCTCGCCATCTGATGGCACCGGCCATGTTTCCAAAGAAACCACTGAGAACGTCAGTCACTTTGTTAAAAAAGTGAATCATTCCATCAATGAATCCGTGATTGGAAATTCTTGTTGTGTTCCCTGAAAGAAGATCGTTCGCCGATTTATTGTGTGAAATCAACGAAGTCAGCTTAAGGAGTTCTTTGTCATTTGCAGCTTCTGCAAGTAATTCCTTCTCGTGATCTTTATAGATCTTGAGAAGAGATAGAAGTTTCTTTCTATTTTGCTTGGCCATAGTGTGGGCGATCATTTGCCCGAGTTCTTTTACCTTGGCGTTTTTCATTTCTTCAGTTTTGAAGACATCTTTAAGAATACGTCTGACGATTCCACGGCTGTAGTATACTTCATAGCCTGTCAGATAGTGGTCAAACAAGACAAGGTGACTTGAAAGCCAAATCAGGTTCTCTTTTGTTTGCTTGATGTTATTTAATTGAATCAGATCTTTTTTATTTTCAAGTTCTGATAAATTGTAAACAGAACTGAACTCAAGAACTTTGGCCGAAAGGTGATGATAAGCAGCTACACCTTTTGCAAGAACATGAAGTTGTTCACCTGTCAGAACTTCTTCACCTTCAACCATGTCTACAAGCATTTGGCCGTAGCTTGTGCTGAAGTCTTTCAACTTCTTCATTAGAGAGAGGGTTCTTTCGTATTTGCTGAAGTTATCTATGAAGACTGGAGCATCTGTTTCGAATACCGGCGGCTTGATTGTGTTGGCTTCTCTATTAAGATTATAGAAAAACATGGTCACGCCTTCATTTAATTGCTTTTCGCTGCTGTTAGAAATGGCAGTTTCATTTGCCATCACTGTGACAGTCAAAAAGCTTAAAATGAGAACGAGAAGTTTCCGCATATAATATTCCAATGTTAGTCTCGGCTATAGTTATAGGGAATTTTGACTCGTTGCGCAATACGTCATGTAAAAACGACAGGCTTTACATTTCTTGTAGTTAGCTGCTTTAGAGGTTGACTAAGGGTCCTCTAAAGGGGAAAACAGAGACTATGCCATTGGCTTATGTAATTTCAGAGGTTTAACGTGATTTCAATCAAATCTTCCAGGGAAATAGATCTTATGCGACAGACCTGTTCGCTGGCTTCAGAAGTGATGGAGTTCATTGCACCTCATGTGAAGATTGGGGCCTCAACTCTTGAGCTTAACGACCTTTGCCATAATTACATTGTTGAAAAAGGAGCCTATCCGTCTCCTTTGAATTATCACGGCTTTCCAAAATCTATCTGTACTTCATTAAATGAGGTGATCTGCCATGGGATCCCAAATAAGAATGATGTACTTAAAGATGGGGACATTCTCAATATTGATATCACGACTTATCTCAACAAGTTTCATGGAGATACCAACAAAACTTTTCTTGTAGGCAATGTCTCAGATGAAGTGAAAAAGTTGGTGGATGTCACTTATCAATGCATGTGGGAAGGTATTCGTCAGGTGAAGCCAGGCGGACATATTGGTGATATTGGAGCCGTCATTCAAGAGATGGCCCATGATAATGGCTACTCAGTGGTCGAAGAGTATTGTGGTCATGGAATTGGAAGAGAGTTTCATGAAGAGCCTCAGGTGGTTCACGTAGGAAAGCGTGGGGCCGGAGCTGAAATGAAGCCTGGAATGACATTTACCATCGAGCCAATGATCAACCTAGGACAGAGGCATTGCCGTCTTCTCAAGGACAATTGGACTGTCATCACCAAAGATGGAAAACAGTCTGCTCAGTTCGAGCATACAATTCTTGTTACTGAATCAGGATACGATGTTCTGACCTTGAGGAAAGAGGAAGATCCTCATGGGCCGAAGTAGTTCGCCTTTCGAGGGGAAACCAGATTTAGTTGATGCCAGTTTCATTCATAAAGGTCAAAGTGAGATCTCTCTCTATCTCCAGTTATTGAATCCTCAAACTATTTCCGGTCTTTATTACGAAGTTTGCGATAACTTCCTTCATCTGGATTTTTTGAATAGACTTGCCGAAGCAGTAACGATGAAAAAGGTTGATCAGTTTGAGTCTCTGGTTCATCAGTATGCCAGAGAGTATGACTTCAAAGGGGAGATCTTTCCCCTTGTTATTATGGGGCTTACAAAGATTGCTGATGAGATAACCGGTAGAAACCTTCAACAGGATATTGAAACAGTCCCTGGTGAGAAACTTGTCTGTCGCTGTTTTGGGATTAGTGAAAAGCAAATTATGGAAACTCTCGAAGTTGCAGAGACTCCATCATTAAAATTGATCACTGATGAAACCATGGCCGGTGGTGGTTGTGGAACTTGTCTGAAAGATTTGAAAGTACTCCTTTCATTTCACCTGCCAACTGAGGATCAGATTCTTTCTAGTAAAGGAATGACAGAAATTCAGTTCATTAAAAAGCTCAATGCTTTCATGCTTGAAAACAATTCCTCTTTGGAGATTGCTCGAGTGGTAGGAACAGATGTTTGGGTTAAGACCGATGAGTTGAACCCATGGCCTGAGATTGAGAAACTTCAACAACTTTCTAAGGAAAGTCTGTCACTTCCTCTTTGTTTTCATTTGTTCAAGTGATTTTTTCTGAAGGATTTCGCATTCCTTCAAAATAGAATCGAGTCTTTTGATTTTGGCAAAGATCGAATTAAGTTTGATCTTGTCTTTGATTAACTCCTTAACCGGATACTCTTCTTCAAGATATTTGAACCGCGTGAGATACCAGGAGAGTTCAGGAATTTTTTCATTTAGACAATGGGGGTAATTGCTGATGCCTTGAAGGTCAGATAGGTAACTGAAAAAGATATGGGGAATCCTCTCAAGCAGGGACTCCACTCGTCCTTCATTCAAAGCTTTCATGCTGGCGTTACTATTTTCATGTTTCATTTCGAAGATATTTCCGCCCTCAATGAGTAGAGCTCTCATTAGATTAACAGAGGGTGTGAAGTCACTGTTGGCGCAGATCTCTTCGACTTTTGATTTTCTAAGGTGGATTCCGCCCCAACTGGCCAGCTCTGTGATGAAAAGCTGGTTAAGCTTATAAACTGGTCCGGTCATCTTCATCTTGTGAATGACTAGCTCTTCTCTGCCCAAGCACTTCAAAAGCTCGTTTGACATCCCTTTAAGCGGGAAGATCGCCCCAGAAAGGAGTATTAAAGTTAGATAAATTTTTCTATAATCCAAACTATACACAAGACTTATTATGCCCTTTGTTAAAGGTTTAGGTCAAACCAAGTCTTTGAAACTGGTGAAAAACTGTGAAAGAAATGACGCTCACCGAACATCTCGAGGAACTTCGAAGCACGATGATTCGTGTGGTGATTATACTCGGTGTGTCGTTTGTCGCTTGTTATAGTTTTGGCGAAAATATCTCTGAATTTCTTCTCTCGCCCCTTCGCTCGGCCCTGACTTCAGAGTCTGGTGGGCAGGTCGTGTATTTGGGTCTTCTCGATAAAGTTCTCTCCCAATTTCAAGTTGCCTTTTGGACTTCAATCATTCTTTCAAGCCCGATCTGGTTTTATCAGATCTGGAAATTCATCAAGCCGGGTCTTTATGATTATGAGATTAAAGCGGTACGACCATTTTTAGTGGTTGGCTTTTTTCTTTTTTGGCTTGGGATCTGCTTTGGCTACTTTCTGGTTTTTCCTCTAACCTTTCAAACATTGATGCAATTTGGAGTTGGGGATGTGACTGCGACCATTTCTCTTAAAGAGTATCTGGTCTTGGCCAGCAAGGTTTTGGTCTTCTTAGGAGTTATCTTTCAACTTCCAAATATTCTATTAATTCTTGGTTTTATGGGATTGGTAACGAAATATTCTCTGCGTGGCATGAGAAATTATGTCTACGTCGGTTTCGCCATCCTCTCTGCCGTGCTGACACCACCGGACGTCATTACCATGATGGGACTATGGGCACCGCTGGTCGCTCTATTTGAAGTTGGTATTCTGGCCGTGGCCCTGATTGTTCACCCTTACCTGGCGAGGCAACACTCATGACGAAAACAGACCATCTTCTTTTGAAGTTTCTTTTGATTTTTCTCGGAGGTTGGTTCTTCACTACCTGTGTGGTGGACTTTGTTGCAGTTCCGAATGTCTTTAGAACAGTGACTAATCTTAAAGAGGCCGGAAATGTCGGAATCAAAGTTTTTACTACGTATAATAAGCTTGAACTGATCTTCGCTCTTGGCGTCTGTGGATTCTTTTGGAAACTACCTGTACATAACAAAAACATTCTTTGGGTCAGTCGCGGACTTTCTGTTGTCTTGATCGGGCTGGTCGCTTTTTATATGCTTCATCTCAATCCAAACATTATTAAATTTGCTGGGCAAATGCATGAGATTGGAATTGGAAACGAAGGTTATGAAGCAGTAGAAGAACAACATCGTTTTTATCACCATCTCTATGTCAAACTCGATGGTTTCAAATTGATTTCACTTCTTTTTCTCCAGGTCGTTTCAGTGATCTCGTGGAGAGAAAATGAAGCAGGAGAAAAAGTATGATCCTGGTAACTGGTGCAGCTGGATTTATTGGAAGTGTTCTCGCTAGAGAACTGAACAAACTCGATCGAACAGATTTGATTCTGGTCGATAGACTTGGCTCTGACGATAAGTGGAAGAACCTTAGAAATGTTCAGTTCGATGAGTTCATTCACGCCGATGATCTGTTTCAACCGGGAATGGAAGACCTAATTGATATGGTGGATTTCATTTTTCACATTGGTGCTTGTTCTTCGACAACAGAAAGAGACGTCGACTTTTTGATGGATAACAACATTAATTACTCCAAAAGTCTTTGGGCCTTGGCCGTTCAAAAACAAATACCTATGATCTATGCCAGTTCTGCTGCGACCTATGGTGATGGGAATCTCGGTTATTCTGACGATCATGAAAAGACCGATGAGCTGAAGCCTTTGAATGCCTATGGTTGGTCAAAACAGGTCTTTGATCAGTGGGTTCTTAAAAGAACGAAGACTCCTCCGAAATGGTTTGGTCTCAAATTCTTCAATGTCTATGGGCCGAACGAATATCACAAAGATGACATGCGCTCTCTTGTTCATAAAGGTTTTGGACAAATCAATGAAACTTCAAAGGTTAAACTTTTCAAGTCTCATAAAGAAGGTTTCAAGGATGGTGAGCAACTCAGAGACTTCATTTACGTCAAAGATGTTTGTCGTGCCATGATTGAGATGTGTCTTGATGAAGGTAAGGCCGAAAACGGAATTTATAATCTTGGAACTGGAACAGCGAGAAGTTTCAAGGATCTCGCCATCGCAACTTTCAAAGCGATGGGTAAAGAAGAGTGCATTGAATACTTTGACATGCCTGAAGCTATCAGAGGGCAGTATCAGTATTATACTCAAGCTGAGATGAACAAATTTCAAAAAAACTTTCCAAATTTCAAATTCTCATCGCTTGAAGAAGGTGTGACTGATTATGTTCAGAATCACTTGATGAAAGAGGACCCTTTCTACTAGGAGTAAAGATGCCATTCAAAGGTGGACTAAAGGCGGCAGCTGACATGCTTTCCGGAATGGATAGGGAAGGGCAAGAGCGTATTCTTACCGACATTGCCAAGAAAGATCCACAGATGGCAGAGGCCCTTAGAAAAACCATGGTGACTTTTGAAGACCTTCAGTATCTGACCGTAAAAATGTTGGTTGAACTTTTAAGAGAAATTCAAATTGAGGACCTCGCCCGTGGACTTCGAATTTCAAGTGACACTTTGAAATCCCATATTCTTACCAATGTCTCAAAATCCATGCAAAAGGATATCGAAGACATCTTGCTTGGGCCTCCGATTGCTGTATCCAAGGTCAACGAATCCGTTGAAAAGGTGATGACTGTGGTCAGGAAAAAGCTCGAAAAAGGGGAGTTGGTAATTAATAAGGACGGGGATCAGCTGGTTTAGAGATAACCAAGCAAAACACTTCGGAAACATTTATCCCCACGAATCCCAATCATTTTTCATTTACTATAAAGAAGAGAGGAGTGAACCATGAAGGCAATCGTCTATCTGAGTCTTTATACAATGCTTTTTAATACGGCTTTTGCCGGACAGAAGAAAATCGAATTCAGAGATTATCTATTCGATCATTACGCCAATTTTTTTCACTCCAAGTTCAGAACAGCGGTTGATGGTTGGAATGCCAACACCAAGAATCCCAAAAATCTTCTTTCATTGGTTGAAAACAAAAATGACCGTGCAGCACTTGAGAAAGGGCTGATCGAAAGTGGAGTCAAAAAACTTCCCGCACTGGTCAGAGGAAAAAAAGGTTATAGTTATAAAACAAAAGATGTAACTTTGAGTTTTTCAATTGTTGACGCTTTTGAAGGACGTGTCTGGATTGATGGGAAAAAATTCTTGGTCAAGCCAGGAGAGTCGGTTGCTGAACGAGCAGCGAGAATGGCGACATTCATGAAGACAGGTTCTATCAATCCATTTCCTTTTATTGATGATGCTCACGCCATCATTCCTTGTGGGGGATTTTGTTGGGGAACACTTTTTGTCGCCACTATCATGGCCGGTGTGGCACTCTACAACAGCGCGATGGATGTTGTTGATGGAGGAAGAACCTATGAGCAACTGAGCAAAATGAGAGATGAGATCAAAAAGAGTGCGACCCAATGTAAAGAAGAACACTTGAGTGTCAGTGTCTACAGTACTAACCTTCATTCCTACAAAAATACCGCCCCTGGCAACTATCAGACATTTAAAGTACTGAGAAAGATTCTTAAAGAAGAGTCACGTCCTGATCTGACCGCCATTAAAGATCATCTTTACAAAACTTTTGGAAAAGATATCAGCGGTTGTAAGAACTTCGCAAAGAAGTTGCATGACTCTGCTCCTTTGACAGAGAGACGTCTGACTTTTCTTTCGACCATTGAAGCCGAAGTATGTAGTGACTACGAAAAGCTTTCAACATGTCTCGATGAGTTTGCTAAAGTTCATTATTCCCATCAAGGAAAAAGAAATAATAATGCCACCAAATACAATGAAGACCTCGGTGTTTATGGTGACGAATCTCCAATCGGTATTGCTACCGAACAATAAATCTAACTGACACTTTCATACATTTCTTTTTGACTCCACACTTTGTGGAGTCAATTCGACGGTGCCAACATGTCCATGGTGTCATTCGTAACAGGTTGAATCTCATGGTGAGATGAGACAAGTCACTGAAAATATATAAAAACAAATTTGGCACGCTTTTCGCTTATACATAAGGCACCATCAAGGATCGATGGTGAAGGTTAGAGCAGTATGCGAAACCTTGTTACGGGTCCGATTCCCGCTGTTCATGGATGAATGGAGTTATCTTAGGACGAGATGACTGAGAGGAAAGGAAGCAAATCGAGTGAACATCAGGAGGAATACCATGATCAGTGACATTGAGAAAAAACAGTTTATTAATCTTTTCAACGAAATCATCGAAAACGTAAAAGCTGAAGGCCAAGAAGTTGAAGTACGGGAGTCTTTGACAGGTGACAATGTCGATCTTGCTCTGGATGAAAGAGAAAAAACCATGAATTGGAAACTAAAGGCCCGAAGGGACCTTTATATAAAGAAAATCAACATTGCCCTGGAAAAACTTGAAGAGGGTTCGTTTGGTGAGTGTGAAGAGTGCGGAGGCATGATTGAAAAAGGTCGATTGCTTGCTAGACCGACGGCCACCATGTGCATTCATTGCAAAGAAGAACAGGAGCAATCGGAGACAAAGATTCCTTACCAAAGACGAAGTCATACACTTGGAAAGGAGATCTTGAGAGAGATCTCACCAGAGGAACTTTCGCTTGGAATTGATATTGCTGGAGAGATTGATCACAACAAAAACAGACGTCTAGAAAGGCTTATGATTGGAGAAAATCGCGCCTCTTAAATTAGATAGACAAAAGATAATCATTCTACTTTTTTAATCACCCCCATGGCGCTATATAGAGGTCATGGGGGTTGCTTATGAAAGCACTAATTTTACTTTTTTCACTATTACTATCTCTAGGTTCGAATGCTGCTTGTTACGACAAACTCATTTCCGAGCCTCCTTACGACTCAAGATCATTTTTTATTCATGAAGCTTTGTATGAAGTTGATGCAGAAGAGCTCAGTGAGTCTTCTTCTATCCGAGTGATTGAAAAGCTATTGAGAGACCGGGTTGGTTGTCAGGACAAGGCCATTGCAGAGAGCTTTGAGGCCTCGTGTAAGGAGTTGATGCCTGGGAAATCATGGTCCAAGGTTTGTTATGTGGAGTCACAGATGGGTTATTTCGTCATCCAGATGGATATGATGGAAGGTGCTCATGTGATTTTCAATAGATGGGACTGATTCTATTCGTCCTGACGAATAGCTTAGTGCATCTCGATCTAATAATTGGATAGGTCTAAGCAATTAAAAATATTGGATAAAAATGCTCGGCAGGCCTATATAGAGGGCGGAGATAAAAATGAAATCAATAGTCGCACTTCTTATTCTTTTACTTTCGCTGTCTGGCTTCGAGGCCAGTGGTTCTGAGTTCAGAAGAATTGCAGACTATCCAGTTCTTGAAGAAGTTCTCGAGTTCGTAAACGAAGCCAGCTACGATCTCGATTCTTATTTCAAAATGGAAGAGATTGATCAGTTGGTTTTCGATGGAATGAACTGTTCAAAAGTTAGCTCTAAAGAACTTCGCTCTTTCATCAATGAAGAATTCAAAAAAGTTCAAGACTTCTATCCAGAAGAAGGTATCCCGTTCAAAAAAGCTTTGTCTGAGCTTGACCAATTTCTTGGAGGCAACGGTTACTTGAAGTGTGAAAGAGTTGAGGACAAAGACAAGTATCAAATCATTTCTCATTTCTTCCAAAGCGAGGAAGAAGGTCTTCCAGTTTTCAAAATTGAGTTCGAAAAGAGACTATAGTTTTTTTGTTGGGGCCATTTTGATAGAGACATTTCGTCTCCGACACCATTCCTAAGATTTATAAATCCCTGTTTTTTCAAAACACAAAATTGGCACGCTCTTCGCAATTGTATATAAGCAACAAGGGCTGAACAACCGAAGGAGTCGGTTATTCAGAGATTGAACAGTTTCGGCCCTCTAACTTAAGGATGAGTTTAAAGTTCAATTTTGAGCATAAAAATAAGGAGATTTTTATGGATCAGCAAAAAGTAGAGGAGTTCAAAACTCTGTTTCAAGACATCAAGAAAAACTATTCCATGAATGACTTCAATCTCGAAAATTGGGATTGGGATAATAGAGGGGATGAAGTCGATCAAATCAACGAAGACCGTGACAAGGCATTGTTGATCAAACTCAAAGGAAGAAATGATCTCTTCCTAAGGAAAGTGGATCAGGCCTTGCTCAGAATCAAGGAAGGGACTTTTGGTGAATGTATGGAGTGTGGTTGTGAAATTTCAGAATCAAGACTTCGTGCCAGACCGACCGCCACTCAATGTATCTCATGTAAAGAAGAGCAAGAGAACACAGAGAAGCATATCCCTTATCAAAAAAGATCTCATACCCATGGTAAGACCTTCGATAACAAGAATGTGATCCCCATGGCATTTGCTGACGAATCGAAGTCAGAGGAAGATAACAAAATTCTTAAGTTCAATCGCGAAAGAATTAATCTCGGGTTGCACCACTGATTCAAGGATGAATCTGAAGTTTCAAGGATGAGACGCTGAAGCGATCCAATGCAGGGTAGATTAATGCGATTAGAAGAAAGCCCCATCAGGCAACTCCGATGGGGCTTTTTCATTTTCAGGATTTGATGCTATAAATCAGGAGTGAAATTTCTCATTCCATTGGCCATTATCGGTGTAATTGCCGCCTTCATGTTTGTTCCTCGCGAAAAGCGAATTGATCATTCATGTGACCTCTCTCAAGAAACATGTTTGTTGACCAAGCAAGGCTTTATGGTGACTGTCGACTTGAGTCCAAAGCCTATTGATCCCGTCAATTCATTTACATTCACCATTCAAGGAAAAGATCTGGATGGTATGGAAGTCAAGGCCTGGTTAATTGGAATTTCTTTTGTCCATCCAGCGGAAGAGATCAACATTAAGAAAGTCTCCGATCAGCTTTGGAGTGTGAAAACCAACCTTCCCTTTTGTACTGAAAAACTAATGACTTGGAGAATCCATCTTCAAGGAAAAAAGAATCGACTTACTTATAAAGCTAATTTCGATTTTGATGTCATCAGAAACTAAAGCTCACTCCATCTTGCCAGATAGTCTGGAGCAAGACCTTCAAGCCTTTCCATTTCTTCTGTCACTTTATTTCTAATGACAGCTAGGTCTTTGGTACTGGAGTCTTGAGGAACAAGTACAGGCTCCCCATAAATGACGATGATACGAGTGAACGGCCAAGGAAGTCTGAGTTTGTCCCAGCTATTGAAACTTTTGAATCTCGCTGCTTCAACATAGAGGGGAAGAATCGCAGCTCCAGATTCCTTTGCCATGTTAAGAACTCCGCCTTTGAGTTTCTTGGCAGGTCCTGTTGGTCCGTCAGGAGTGACAGCTGCATTGTGCCCATCCTTCAGGGCCTTGATAATTTTGAGCATGGCCTCCGTTCCTCCACGGGTGGAACTCCCTCGCGCTGGAACGTAATTCATTTTGTTGGCCGAGACTTCTAAGAGATCACCGTCTTTTGAAGAACTCAGAAGAATGTGGTGATGGCGACCCCATTGGGCCAGCATGCCGGGAATAACATTTTGGTGCCACATCGAAAAAACATAAGATTTCGAAGGACTGTCATTCATTGCTTTGTCGCGATTTTCATTTTGGACGTGTTTGAAACGATAAGACGTTTTCAAACACCAGACGAAAAAGTAAACCATCCATGAAAGGATTTTGTTCTGCATTAAAGTTCCTCAAAATGAATACGGAGTGCATTCTAGCACTCCGCAAACAATGGTTGAACTTCTTATTGGGTATCTTAGTGTTTGATTTTGTACTTTTTCACATGCATTGCAGGTATAGACATTCCTGACATGTGGATATCAAGACCTTTGATGACCTTAGAAGGGTGAACTGTGCCCTTGAAAGATTTCCATTTTCCATTCTGTTTGAAGATGGCAATCTTCTCGGTCTTGTAACTTGAACCGTCCCAGATTTTGAGTGTGGCCCATCCACCTTCAGCATCAAAATCGGCCTCTGGTTCGATGATCAAAACGGCCCTGTTGCTACCTTCCATATTGAACTTCAAAGGTTCACCGGCCATCAATTGATCAAGGGTGACTTTCTGTTTGATTTCGGAGTTGATCCCTAGAACCCCCACTTTGGCGTAGACGTTCAAGTCAACAATCTTTCCTTCTTTTTCCATTAGGTAAACATCAGCTTTACCAACATCGAGTCCGAGGAATCCCCAAGTAATATTGGTTTTCATCAGATCGACTCTTCTCTTGTTGGCCTCAATGGCCTGCTCGATTCCTGCGGTGGCCTGATTCAATTGTTCAAGTGGACTCCCAGTCAATTGGTTTGAACACTCGATACAATCTCCATCACTAGTGTATGAATTTGAATCAGCAATAACAGTGGAACAAAATAACGTGAACAACAACGTGATAACTACAACTCTCATAACTCTCTCCATCTGGTGTGTACTTGAGTTATTTCCAAAATCCGTGCCAATTTTGAAAACCAAAATCAAGAGCTTAAAGCGGTAAGTCTCACTAAATACTGGTCAGTGTTTAAAGTTTTTACAGATAACTGTTTCATGGACAGGTCTTCTTTCTTCCAGTGTTTAGGGCTTTCTGGTAGGGTGAGGCTGTAATGGTGCAGGTCGTAAGATCGAGATGTAAGATAGTGAAACTTTTGGGAAATGGATGCAAAAGGTAGAATCATCAAGTGAAATTCATAGAAGGAGACAAAAGATGAATGGAATCATCAAATTCGCAATTCTCGCCTTGCTCATAACTGCATGTGGGAAGAAAGACCCAACACCTGTTTTGGTGACACCTGATCAGGGATGTGGACCAACTGGACTTTGTATGGACCCGGATCAAACTCGATTCGATTTTCCTCCTCCTTCACAAGACGACATGCTTTATCCAAAAACTCTTTGGGCCACTTATTACAATCTTCCGATTGCAGAAGCATTGGAAGAAGGCTTTGCTCTTCGTGATTTGAAGGGGAGACCATTAGGGCCATTGGTTTCGAGAAAGAACTGGTGCTTTGCTGCGATGGAAGGCTCAGTTATTGTAAAAGAGCAGGATGGTTCACAAGTCACTTATAACTATGCTGGAACAAGTGATGCTCACCAAGTGGACTGTAGTCCTTTCTACAACCATCCGGCCTCCCATAGAGTGAAATTTACCCGTGCGAGAGGACGTTTTGGAGATGGAGTCAAAAACTATCTTTTAGTTCCTTTCAGATCTATTGCAGTGGATAGAAGATTCTTTCCTTATGGATCAGTTTTCTATATCCCTTCAGCTAGAGGAGTTGAGGTTCCTCTACCAAATGGTCAAAAAATGATCCACGACGGATATTTCTTTGCTGCAGATACCGGAGGACTGATCAAAACCAACCATATTGATGTCTATATTGGAGTTGAGAAGAAAAGCCCATTCAGCTTCATAAGGTCAAACCCGAATAAAACCTTCAAGGCCTATATTGTTTCAGATGGGCCGGTAAAAGATTACCTCGAAAAAATCCACCTGGATGAATAGATAAAGCCCCGCACGGGGCTTTTTTTATTGTAAGACAAATCCTTCATTTGTATCCTTCTTAAGAATGCCGACTGGGTTGGTTGATAGCGGAAACTTGGTGTCGACCACATAGGCTCTATTACCGTACTCAAAATACCACCTGGTGGAAGGCCGGCCACCCAAGTAAAAATCATTTTCGGGTCCACAGTACTCGATACCATCTTCATTGATGCATTTCTTTACATTGGTACCACTTCTCATTCTCTCGACAATATTTTGTTGTAATTCTTTGAGGTCTGAACCCAGTTCAGAATCAAAGGCCATGCTGTCTGATCTATAGACTTCTCCATTTGGACCAATCCTCCTATGACCATAAGCTGTATCATATTGATCAAAGCAGTCTTCATTTGGACATAGCTCAAAGTCATAATCGGAACCCTGAGAAACATTTAGCAAATCAGTTACTTGTGTATATCTTCTATGACTTGAAGTTGAACCAAATTGAGATTCAGCATCAAAATCTCCCGAAGCTACTTTATTAATAAACTGTTCAAAGTTATAAATACCGATACTTGGGTTTGAGATCGTTACGACACTTGCAGGCTTTTTTCCATGATTGAGTATTTTTCGAGTCGCAGCTATTTGACGGTTCACTTCTTGAAGAGATTCTTCAAGTTCGTTTAGGTTTTGCTCAATTGCCGAAATACGTCGCCTTTCGTTCAGGCAATCTTTGGCGATGACTGTTCCAGTGACGATAAGAGCAAGTAATACTACACTTAATAACTTCCACATAATTAACTCCCTCATAAAGCGGTTAGTGAGCTCATGATAAGAGAATTCAAGAGTGGACTTGGAAGAGAAGACCCACTTTTGAAGAAGTGGGCCTTTTTACCAAAAAAGAAATGACGATAAATTAATAGGTTATGTTGAATTTGAGCAGGTGCGACTCCGGAAGCATTTCATAGCTTCTGACCTTTACCTTCATATCCAAAGCTGGAAGGATTTCATCTACCAGGATCTCCTTACTTAGTGAGTCCTGAACTTCCGCGAAGAGTTCCGCCTCAAGTTTCTTTCTAATGCTGAAAAAAGGCACTCTGATTTTAGGGATAAATCTTGAAGCTTTGTAATAAAGCTTTCCTTTAAACTCATCAAGAGAAAGACTCTGTGGAATAATCATCAGTCCTTTTCCTTCCACAGTATCGAGTTTGAACTTTACTGTGAAGCTGGTATCAAGTTTGTTATTTTTGAAAATAATCATTGGGTAGCCGCCAATATTCTCGATACGAACTTTCGCGGACATCTTCATTGTAATAAGGTGATCTTTTTTATCTACACCATTTCCTTCAGTGACTTTCAAAATTTCATACTTGTAGCTTGGCTTTCCAACAGGTTCCGCCCAAAACTTTAATTTGATCTTTCTCTCTTTTCCAAGAATGCTGAATGAAAACTCTTCAAGCTCTCCTGAGTGCTCTGGATCTTTATAGCCAAAACAAAAAAGAGGCTCATCAGGGTGACCATCATTGTTTTCATCAATTTCATAAGTGGCCATATTTTGAATGATTCTTTCGATGAACTTGTGAGAAGTAGCAACGCTACCTGGATTCATATTTTCTTTTGCATCTTCTTCTTCGAGGTTTTTGTTTTGGATCGCCTTCATCATTTCCTGAGCACAAACATGGACAGGAGTGTCGGCTTCATTGAATCGGGATTGTAGAGAGATGGCGATTCTTTCTTTTTCGAAATCAAACCGAGTAAACCAGACATTGATATTTGTAGCGAACTCACTAAGTTTGAGATCAATATTTTCTAGATTTCTAAGATTGTCTCCAATTTTCTCCATAATCATCTCAGTCACTTTAGGACCAGCGAGATAGTCTGAGATTTCCTTATTGAGAACCTTCTTTATATTGTCGTTGAATTTTTCCAGAAACCAACTGATGAGATCGTCATCATCGGATTCAACTTTTATATGATCAAACTTAAATCCGCTATTTGAAACCAACTTAAACTTGAATTCACCGTCAATAAATTTGAGTTCGAAAATACTACGAGCATTTCTGATAGAATTTGCATGAACATGAAAGATTTCATGCTTCCTAATGGTAACACCGAGTATTTCAGTAAACCAGTCGGCCCTGATTCTAGCGTAGGCCTGAAGCTGATTTAGATCCCAATCGAGTTGAACTTGATTATTCCCAAGTGGAGTAAAAGAGAAAAGTCTTTTTCCTGGGGGCCCAAGATTGACTGAACCTGTTTGAAGTTTTGCAGTAAGGTCACCTTCGTCATCAATATCGGTTTCATCAATAATTGTGCTCGAAGGAATATCTTTCCAGAGGTCTTTTAGGGCATGATTGAAAAAGCCTTTTTCTGGCTTGAAATTGAAGTCCAGAGGATAAGTTTTGGTATCTGCCTGTGCCCCCAGACAAATAAAGAGCGTTGTTAGAATAAGTACTGTTTTCATTTCCCGTCCTTTTAGTTTCATCGTTGAAACAATGAGCAAGGCCCAGGCCAAATCAAAAGTCTATAACTTGCTGGAAAGAGGTTGGAAATGTTCCATATCTGAAACAAGATTTCTTTGTTTTTGGTTGAAAATGGTACGGCCGGTCAGGTACGGCCGGTCAGGTACGGCCGGTCAGGTACGGCCGGTGAGGACGGCCTCCGTCATCGGAGGCCTAGATGTAACGTTTAAGAGTAGGGTTTGAGCAGCCCGTCTTACGGAGCTGTATGATCAGTTGATTGAGCTCTTGCTTGAGCATTCGTTTCTTGTCTTTGCAGGTCTCTTGAAATTTGGATGTATGGTTTAATCCAATATCGTTGAGTTTCTCCAGTTCTCTTAAAACACTCAAGAACCGGCTTTCAATTTTTTCTCCTTTAGCTTTCATTTTTATTCTCCAGCAATATGTTTTTTAAATAAGCAGGCTCTATTGGTGTTAGTTCAACTTTCAAATCCTGACACATGTTTTTTCCTGCTTTTGGGTTCATATTTGCTTGAAGATTTTTGAGGCATGCGTTCACCTCGCTGGACTGAACATCTTGTTCAATTATCGTGAAGAGTTCGTCGATTGAGTCGTTTGTGAACGATGCTTTCGCTTCAAACATACATATAAAATAGAGTAAAAAAAGTTGGATAAATTTGATTTTTAAATTCATTCGACACCTCCTGTCTGGAAAGAATCAAATTCATCAAATCGTTAATTACTTTTTGTATTAGATGGCGATGGCAAATTCACCCATGTCTGGAGCGAAAGTTTCTCCAAACATTTTTGAGAGACTTTTATAGACGGGATATCTCAAACGTCTGATCTTTTTTACGTGAAGATATTCATCTCCAAAAGAATCTTTTCTAAGTTCGCCAATGACTTCCACGGGCTTGTTGACCAACTTTCTGATTTTCTTTTTACAGTGAGTTGCATCGAGAAGGATGTCATTTTCATCAAGGGTGTATAGGGAATACTCGGTTGGTAAATTTAAATTATCCCAGTCAGATGGTGTGAGAATCCCGTAGAATACCTTGGCTTGATTTGTCTGGTCAGCATTTCTTAGAACTGCTTTCATAAAACACCTCCTGTTCATGTTTAAACCAAATTACAAGTCTCAAACGAAGGACTCATGTTCTCTAACGGTAAGTCTACGGAAAGATTGAGTTTGAATTGTCAGAATTTTGCAAAATTTATTTAAAAAATTTGTTGGAAGGGAAGAAAAACCCGCCCTCGAAGGGCGGGAATTTTATTAAAGGGCAAGTGTTGTAAGTTCTTGAATCAGGTCTTGTGAACGTCTGACAAAATTGTCTCTGTTCTCGTCTTTCAAACCTTCACTTGAAATGGCAGCCAGGTCTTCAACATGGTGACAGATCTTTTCCACAAGTGCCTCGTTTGATCCTTTCTCGTGGATTTTTAAAGCATTCTGGATAAGTGGGTTTTGTGGATTAACAACCAGAGTTTTTTTGATTGGAAAACTTGCTTGAGTTCCATTCATTGCCTGAGTCATCTTTTGGAATCTCTTCATCTGCTCATCAATTTTGAAGTAAGCAGGAGAACTTGAGTTTTTGAAATTTGAGATCTCAATTTCAGATAGTCCATCCATGATTTCTTCAGACTTTTTATCGCCAATTAAAAATTTGGTGAAGAAGTCTTTGACCTTGATGTCACTCTCTGTAGTGTTCCCACTTTCGAGAATGTTGCCAATTTCTGAATCAATAGAAGAAAATCTCCATTTATCATCACCTTTTGCCTGCATTTCTACGTGTTGCATGAAGTGTGGGTCAATGTGATTGTCTGTGTCGACAGCATTGATACCTTCTTCTTTCAGTTGAGTTCTTAGTGAGAAGTCACTGACTCCTTTTTCAAAGTAAAGAACAATATCTTGCATCTTTTCTTTGTATTTCTCTGGGATTGATTCTTTATATTCAGCCAGAGTTACATGTTTATCTTCACTGTTTTTGAAGATCACTCTTTCTCTCATTTGCTCATCGAATTTTGGATCAGAAATGATTCCATATTTGACGAATAGACCAATGTCTTCCCAAATAGATTCGTACTTCTCTCTGTCTGTGTTGAAAAGCTTCTTGAGTGCATCAGCAACTTTTTTTACAACGTAATTTGAAATACGTCTGATGTTCGGATCTCCCTGAAGAGATGATCTTGAAACGTTAAGAGGAATATCAACAGAGTCGATGGTTCCCTTGAGAAGGCTCAAGAATTCAGGAATGATATTTTTGACATTGTCAGAAACAAACACCTGCTTGGAGTATAGCTTGATGTTACTTTCGTTGAAAGGTTTCATTGGATTGATCTTAGGAAAGAAGAGAATCCCTTCAAGTGTGAATGGATGATCGACTTTCAAGTGAATCCAAAATAGAGGCTCACCATCCATTGGATAAAGTCTCTTGTAGAAATTGATGTAGTCTTCATCTTTCAATGTTGAAGGATCTTTTTTCCAAAGAGGTTCTGTATCGTTGACGATTGTTGGAGTCGGTGGCGTTGGAGTGGCCGATGTGTCTTCTGAGCCATCTTCCTTCCTCGGGTAAACCGGCTTTCTTTCTTCATCCATAACTCCAATTGTGTATGGCATGAAGTTACAGAAGTTTTGAAGAGTTTCAGAAAGTTTCCACTCATTGAGAAACTCTTCACTCTCTTCATTGACGTAAAGTGTGATCGTTGTTCCCACTTCCGCTTTGTCTGAATCTGTAAATGTATATTCAGTATCTCCTTCGCAAGTCCATCTGACTGGCTTGGCATCTTTGTCCATAGAAAGAGAGTCGATCTGGACTTTGTCAGCTACCATGAAGGCAGAATAGAAACCGAGACCGAATTTTCCGATGATGTCATTCTTGTCATCAGCACCTTGCTCTTTCATTTTTTTGATAAACTCTTCAGCTCCAGAAAAGGCGAGTTGTGCGATATATTTTTCAACTTCAGCTTCAGTCATCCCAAGGCCGTTGTCAGAAACAGTGATTGTTTTGTTACTTTTGTTGACACGAATCTGGATATCACCAGTTGGGATTTCTTCATTACGTGTTCTGGCCAGTGTCGCTCTTTTTGTGATCGCATCAGTTGCATTTGAAACCAACTCTCTGATGAAAATGTCATGCTCTGAGTAGAGCCATTTCTTGATGATCGGAAAGATGTCGGACGTTTGAACCTTGATTTGTCCTTTTTTCTCGCTCATGTCTTGAACTCCTTTTCTAATCAATATTGTGAATTGCTCTAATGATGGGAGTGAAACCTCAGGCGTCAAGTATGGGGATGGACTTTAAGATCAAATTTAGGTAGTTTTTATCTCATATAAACTCTAACTCATCAAAATCAGGTAGCACAGTGGTCGATTGGACGTTAAATCTCGATAAAGAAAAACAAGATGTCATCTTGTTGACTACGGGCGGCACAATCGACAAGTCTTATGACGAGTTTGAAGGGACCTTGGAGAACCGAGAGACCATGATCAAGGATCGGATCCTTGGAAAACTCAGACTGCCTTATACGTTTCTTCGGGTTTATTCCATTATGTCGAAAGATTCACTCTACATGACTGACTACGATAGAAGTTTGATCGCTAAATCGATCAAGACTCAGATGGATAAAGGTTTTCCCATTGTTGTTCTCCACGGGACAGATACCATGGCAAAAACAGCGGAATATTGTCTTCAAGAAGTCAGTGATCCAAAAGTACCAGTGGTTTTTACTGGAGCAATGAAGCCGATGGGGTTTGATGATTCTGATGCCAGACAGAATGTGACTGAGGCCCTTCTTGCCAGCAAGATCCTGCCGGCCGGGATTTATATTTCATTTCATAATAGAATATTCAAAGTACCCAATGTGAGAAAAAATAAAAAACTTGGTACTTTTGAATCTTTCTAGCGAAATGGAGAATGCATGCTTGGCGAATCCCTCGATAAATCTTTCAGCTTCATCAAAAAAAATACAAACTTCCTAATTCTCATCTGGGTACTTTCTTCACTTTGTCTTTGCATTGTGGGATGGCTCGACACAACACCTTTGAAAGAGAATGCAGTCGCCAGTATCACCGTTAATCTCGCTGCTTCTTTTTTCAACATCTGGTTGTTTGTATCTATGATCCATAGAATTAAAGTTCAGGAAATCGATGGAGGAGAGGAGACTTATGGGGAGTCACTTCTTCATGGAATGTATTCAACTCCTGGATATATCTTGGTTGCACTCGGTTATTCTTTCGCGCTAATTATTGGACTTCTTTTTTTTGTCATACCTGGAGTATGGGTAGGCGCCAACTTTGTCTTTGCTCCAACTCTTTCGGTCTTTGACATTAGTGGAGAAGAGATGACTTACTCGCATTCTAAAAAACTGGTTCACGGAAATTTTTTGATTGGTCTTCTTTTTGCTGTCCTCTCCATTATTATGGAATCTTCTTCACAATTGATTGTGACAATTGGTGAAGGAATGGGCTTGAGCCTGGTTTTTTATATCCCGATGTTTTTTGTTTTGATGGCAATTGGTGTTTTGGTTGAGTGCTGGAGTTCGTTTACAGTCATCGAACTTGTTCGATCAAAATTGAAGACTGTCAGTTCAGATCAGCCAGAGTAGGTTTGTACTTGGTATACTCTCTTTTGACGAAATTAAATCTCTGATTCAAGACCTTGTCTGCTTCGAGAGCACTTTGGTATTTTGTTTCCACCATTTCGATATAAGAATCAAACATTGAAATCTCTTTTAGAACTTCTCCTCTCGTCAGATAGGCGAGGAGAAAACCTGCCAGATGCAGATTGTTTCTTTTCACTTTGGTATTGGATCGAATAACAAGGAAGTTCACACCAAGTTCAAGGTGATCAACAAAACTGTTTGCTTTGCCAAGGTCTGTTGATTGCTTGTCTCTATCCAGTCTGAAAAGTTCCTTCTCAAACAGAAAGGCGAGGTGACTATCAAAAGGTCCAGTCGTTCTAATAACTTTGAAATAGTCTTTTTTCATGCATTGAAGATAAGTATTGGTCTCACTCCAGTTACAAGTGGCTTCCAATTTTGACTTGGAGTATTTGTTTTCGAGGAGCTTGATTGGACCGTTTATTTTTTGAACGTAATAGATACCAAGATATCCTGAAGGGAGAATGATGATCGATAAAAGAATGATGATGATCGTTCTCTTGTCCAGAGTCCGCCCGTATTTTTCCATGGCTTACTCCGAAGCATCCTTGAAGTAGACACCGAATCCCATTTTGACTTCTTTGGACTTGTCGACAGGTTCAAGTACCTTGATCACAACTCTTCTGTTGAGTTTTTGATTTTCAGGAATGGCATTACCATCTTTATCTTCGTTGGGAACAAGAGGCTTTGTATCTGCCATGCCAATTGAAACAAGTTTTTGCGGATCAAATCCAAAGTATTCGAACCTTTCAACAACAGCAGCAGCTCTGGCTCCTGAGAGGGCCCAGTTCGAAGTAAAGTTTGTCCCTTCTGCCATGGCCTGGTTGTCCGTATGTCCTTCAACAAGAATTCTGAAGTTTGGATCCTTGGTCTTAATGATGTCGATCATCGCATCGAGAACCATGGTCGCTTCTTCGGAAAGAGTATGAGTTCCTGTGTCGAAAAGTGCAGAACCAGAGAATGAAACATAAAGTGCTCCATCTTTCAGGGAGACTTTCGATTTCTTTTTGAGTTCTGGATGTCTTGAAACTTCTTCCTGGAGTTGGGAGAGTTTCATATCTGAAGATTTGTATTTGTCTTTATTGAAGTGCTTGGCAATGACTTCGGTCTTTTTTGTAAAACCAACCGGATCATAATTAGCAAAGGCCATCATCAGGATGAAGAAACACGCAACAAGTGTCATCATATCTGCATAAGAGAGTAACCAAGTCGCCGCAGGAGGACCTTCGTCTTGAAACTCTTCTTTTTCTCTCTCTTCTTCTTCCTGGATTACTTCTTCCGCCATGATTATCCTTTAACAACCTCTTTCCAATCCAATCTTTCACTTGGAAGAAGAAAGCTGTTGAGTTCTTCAGCAACAACAACAGGGTTAGATTTGGCCATGATGTGTTTGACACCTTCAAGAATGATCTGATTCTTTTGGTGAATATCCTTGGCCGACTCAATTAGGTTCTCACCAATCGGAATCACAACAAGGTTGGCAACAACGACCCCGTACAGAGTGGTAATAAGGCAAACTCCCATGGCAGGACCAATCATTTTCATCGCATCTTCACCACCAAGGTTGGCGAGAAGAACGATCATCCCGATTGTGGTTCCCATCATTCCGAAGGCCGGAGGAAACTGAGAGAGGGTTCTGATTTTTCCAGCATCACCCATTCTCATTTTGTTCATATTATCCATTCTGTCTTCCAACAGTCTGATCAAATGTTTACTTTCAAGAAAACCCTCACCAATAAGCTCTAGTGCCTCTTTGAGAAAAGGGTCATCTGCCTTACCAGACAAGCTGTCCATGCCTTCGCCATTTCTGTAAGACTCACCAATTTGCATGATGTTAGCGATTAATTTGGCATAGTTGATTTTCTTACCACCCAGAATGTGACCAAGGAAAATTTTGAAGAGCACTGTAATTCTATCCAGTTGGAAACAAATTGCAGTCGCCGCAAAAGTTCCTCCAAGCACGATGAACATTGAAGGGTAGTCAACAAACATCATCATGTTTTCTGATGCCAGACGTAGACCGATGAAGAACACGACTCCACCAAGCAACAATCCAATGATCGAAAAGATGTTCATTTTTTTCTCCAGATTAAAGGGGTTTACAAACTTTACGGTATATAAAATTAAAACTTTACGGGTTGCCGGACATTTCGTGCTGAAACAAGAACGAGTAAAAAACTCGGTTTCGATCATTTTCAGGAATATTTTTGCTCAGTGTGAATAAGCTCAAGGATTCTATATACTTTGGACAGGTGCTTATGAAAAAACTTTTAATCCCAATTCTTTTTGTCGGTCTTGTCATTTCAGACAGCTTTCAGCCTGTGTTTGCCCAGGAAAAAAAGGAAGAATCTTCCAAACAAGGGGAAGAAAGTTCGACATCAAAAAAGAAAAAAGAGCCCAAGCCTTATATCTCGATTGCAAAGCCGAACATCAAAAACATTTCTGATCTTCAAAAGAGACTCATCATCAGAAGTGCCATCGGCGTTGTCATGAAATCTGGCAAGTACAACATGCTTTTTTCCTCTCCTAAGAGTTTTGAAGATGCCAAGTTCAAGTTCTACAAACTAGAGATGGAAGGTTCAAAAACAAAATGGGGTAAGAATAAAGTTGGTTACAACCTCAAGTTCAAACTTGTTGATGCTTACACTAAAGAAGTTCTGAGAGAGTCCATCAAAACAAGAATTGAAGGCAGGCATTTAGTTTTCAAGGCTAAGCTTCTTCAGTGGGAATTGATCTTTGGTAAAGAAAAGGCGAAGGCCATTGAGAAGGAAGTGGAAGCACAGACAGAAGAAGAGATTGAAGAAGAAGTGAAAGACCCTGAGGGCAAAGATGACAAAAGTTCAGATTCGAGTGGTGCAAAAGGGGGAGACCCTGCAGCTGCCCAACCTGGGGATGTCTCGGAGATAATCGCCGAAGGCGGCGTAAAAAAGAAAGGCGAGAAAAAGAAAATTGAACCAGAGGAAGAGGAAGAAGATCCCAAGAAAAAGAAGAAGAAAAAGAAAGATGTAAAAATCTCTGAATTTGAATCACCTGATCTTGATTTGACAAAACAAAGCCTTGATACCACGGTTAAACCACCAATGCCTTTTAAGGTAGATTCTAAAGTAGCTTTCGGCCTTGATTTCATCAGTGAAAACATATCTTCAAAATCAATTATTGAAGTTGAAAACGAAATTGGATTGATGGGTGTGTACATCGATGCTGCCCTTCAATTTCAAGAAAATCCCACGGACCGGCTTCATGTTGGTTTCAGAGCAACACGAATCACTTCTGAGAACGATTACAGTCTCACACCTCCGAGAATGCTTCACTTGAGATATAAGTTGGGGTTTCAAGGGTTGCCGATATACTTCCATGCCGGTTTTGAATATGAGACCCAGCCGTTTGCCCAATTAGGGACTGCCGGAGAGGGGATTCAGGCCTGGGAGCAGAGTTTTCTTTGGTATAAAGGTGGACTTTCTCTTGAGTTTCAAAGTCTTTTTAGAATGAAAACCGAGCTTGGCGGTTTTGTATTCAGTCCCTTTGTCGCTGCCACTAATTTTGGAACCGATAACGGTGAAGGAAATATCACCATGACGGGAAGTAAGTTCGAAGTCTATATGATCCAACAGGTATGGGGGAGTTATAACATCAAGTTTTCCTATTTTCAGTCAGATATCACTTCACAAGGCCTTAATAATCTCGAAAATCACCAGGCCACGACCTTGATCTCTCTTCTTTATCGATAAGGTCAATTTTTGCCCCCTCTGAATGAATTCCAAAATATGAAACAATGATTGTAGAGTCGATAAGTGCGACCGGAGCAGTCACCTAATGAAAAATGGAATTTTCATGAGAAAGAAGAAAGAATCTGAAGAGACTCAAACTGAGAAAAAATCACGGCTTCTCTCCAAGTTTGAAACTATGGAGAGCGGAACCTACCAAATGCAGAACGCAAGCAGAACATCTTCTGATGATGCTGGAATGTTCAGTTCTCAAACTGGTCAAAGCTATCTGAAAAGAAGAATGACTGAAGAGATTGTTCTTTGGAAGAAGGTTTATACAAGCCATGTGACAGAAGAGAAGAACTATTCCAGGTATACACAAAGACTGGAAGCTTTATTCTCTCAAATCAATCCTGATGCATCTTTGAATATTGAATTTACAAACCCTCAATCCATTCACTCCTATCAAGAAGTGGAGGAGAAGGTTCTTCAGTCATTCAAAGGTGAGCTCTTCTCATTTTTAGTTGCTGGTGCGTATGACACCTATCTTGAAGTTGAAACTACCAAGAATGGAACGAATGTATTTGTTTCGAGACTGGTTGAAGAAAACCTTCTTGAGGGAAGAGATGAGCTCATCAGAACGTTGAAGCCGGTAACCGGAACAGCACGAAGTTCATATGAAGTGTTTGAGAGATTTACTGACGCTGGTCATGGAAAAGATATGGTTCTCATCGGAGTCATTCATAAGATTGAAGATGAAACTGCAAGAACCAAAAATACTGTGAATAAAATAAGATCAATTAGAAAAGATATTACTGTTTGAATTAACGAGGATTCAAAATGTCGGCAAACAATGAATTGAAAACAAGATTATCCAATTTCGCCATCTATGCCATGATCGGTGTGGTCGTTCTCTATATGGGAAGCAGAGGAGTTTCATACTATGAGACATCTCAAGGAATCGACACTGCTCAGGAAAGAATCGATGCTTTAGGCAAGATTCAAGGAGAGTTGGGAACAATCAAAACCAAAAAAGATCTTCTCGACAAAGTTGGGCAACAGGCTTCAACTCTGACGAACGAAGGACTTTTTACAACGGCCGGTATTGAAAACCAAACTCATATTCAGGCAATCCTCGAATTGGAAGCCAGAAAGAGAAGACCGAAGACAAAAGAATCGGAACTTAACCGCACAATTACTTCAATCAAGACATTGAATAACAACATTGCTTTTGATTTAAGACAAAAGAGATATGCTTCCAGGAACGAGTTTGATTCAATCAAAAATGGTTTTGAAAAGACTATGTGGAAAGGTGCTAAAGAGGTCACCAACTGGAGAGAGTCTCTCGGAATTTTCAAGAAGTTCACTGAAAGAGTGAAGAATACAAAAATGAATGAAGATTTTAAGAGCAAGGTTCTTTTCAGATTAGGAAGAATCATGGACAAGCACCAGGAAGCTCTTGGATATCTTGGAAACGAAGCAACTGCTGCCAAGGCTGAAGTGACGGCCATGAGAAGAATCGAAGAACTCAAGGAAGTGGTTCCTGAGTATATTATCGAAGCGAACAACACAAAAAATAAGGCCTATAGAGCATTTTACAGCACTATTCTTGGTGACTTTGTGAAGCTGGCCCTTGCTGGTATCGCTCTTCTTGCTTTAGTTGTAATCAGACTCAAGAAAACGACTGAAAGTGAGATCAAAGGTCTTAAAACAAGAAATAAAAGAAGAGGCAAAGAAGTTAGAGCAGCTAATGAGCAGCTTGGACTACTTGAGAGACAATCTTTCGTTGCAACAGCAATTCTCGATGAGAATGAAAATATTATCTGGGCCTCTGAGAGTTTCAAAAAGACTCTTGGATTCGATAAAACTGGAATTCTTCCAAACTGGAAAAGAGTTTTTGAAAGAGATGTTTTTGACCATTCAGAGTCCACTGGTATCAAAGGGTCTGTAAAACTTAGAAATGACCTTCAAGGTGATTACATTCTGCGATCAAAGATGGAAAGAGTCGAAGGTAATGAAAGAAGAATTATCCAGATCTGGCCGGTAGAGGAATACTTCCAGGAATTGGCCGGAGAGAATTCATTGATCAATATTCCTAGAGAGGGGATCAAGGATACTTATACAGAACTTGGAAACCTTGTTGAGGACCTATTGGTCAAAATGAGTGTTTTCTTCCAGAATATGAGAGTAAATGTTGACCTTGGAACCAGACTTCCAACATTGACAACCGCTAATGAAGAGGCCCTGACTCTAGGTCTGGCAAATATCCTAAAAGGATTGGTCTTCTATCTTTCACATACAAAGCAAGGCAATGGAATCAACATGACATTCACCAAGGCCAATGGAAGAGTGAATTTCAAAATTGAAGCCACTGATGCCAGAATTGATCTTTCAGAAATTGATAAGGAATTGAACTTCAAAAACAAAAATTATCATTCACTAGGGTACTACCTGGCTGAGTGTGAAAGAGTTCTTGAAGCTTATGGGGCCAATGTTGGAATCAGAAACTTCATTTCTTCTGACAGAGAAACTTCAGTAGCTGTTATTGAAGTCGGACTTCAGGAAGCTGTTGAAGTAAAAGCTCAAAGAGACTTCAAAAACATCAGATTCGATAAGAAACTATATGTTACTGACGTGAAAGGCGTGAATTGATGAAAGCCAGATCGGCTTTAATTGTTATTGTTTTTCTTTTGATCGTCTCAAGAGCACAGGCGAGCGATTTTCATCCTATCATCAATACAAGTATGGGAATGGTAAACGTCTCTCTGACTGAAAATGCCACAAATCTCCAATCTACAGATGAAGAAGTTGTTGTCGAAGACACTGAAAGTGCAAGTTCGACAGCAGCTTCAGTAATTTCATTTGAAGTGAATTACGAATTCAAGAATTATGCAGATAAAAGTTATTTCATCAAAGCGATTGTGCCTCTCATGACTGCAGATGGTTCCGGTGTTTTTATGGGAAGTGTAGGGGCTAACTTCTATATTGGAAGTTTATCTTCAATCTTTTCATTCAAGGACAAGGGGACTCAGATTTATATGATTCCCAAGACCAGATACTACTGGGGAGCATCCACAGGTGTCGGTTATGTGATCTATAACACTATTTCTGCTAAGAAGTCTGATGTGTTCTTCGATCTAGGTGTTCATGGTGGAATGGTTTACAATTTCAGTAAGAAATGGGGTATGAGAGGAGAACTTGGGGTTGGTAGAGGTACCGGAATCACAACTTCTTCTTTTGGTATCAAGGCCTTCCTTGGAACTTCGTACTACATTGGTCTTTAAGCCCATTCTTTAGCGGCAAAATCTTCCTTTCTGTCTAAAAATCATACAATATTTTTCTTTTTTTAGTTTCTGTGTCGAAAAGACAGATGGACAGGAGTAAAAATATGAAAAAATTATTTTTCACACTACTAGTATCTACATTCTTTATCTCTTATGCAGGCGCAGAAGAGATTGCCATCACGAGCAACCCTGAGGAAGTCAATATCTTCGTCAAAAATGCTCAGACAGGGCAGGAGTTGAATATTGGAAAGACACCATATAAAGGCGATGTTGAGGCCCTGACGGCGAACGTTGCGAATGGATCTGTCTTTATGATTGAGCTCAGAAAGGATGGATTTGAAACTTATAGAATCCTTGTAACTAAAGCCGGTAAGTCTGATATTGCTGTCAACGTGAACATGGAAGTCTCCAAAGATATGTCCATGACACAAGACTTCGATCTTCTTACTGGAGACCTTTTTGATGTTCAGAGAATGGTAAGAACCAAGGACTATCAGTCAGCATTGAAAAAAATTGAAATGCTTGAGAAGAAGTTCCCACATTTCAGTGTGGTTTATGAGATGAAAGCTTCAGTCTTTTATTTGATGAAAGAATTCAAGCGATCTCTGACATTTTATAGAAAAGCATTTGCTACTAACCCAAAGAATAGAGATGCCTACCGGATGAAAATTTACCTTGAGAAGAAGTTCAAGGTGGCATCGAATACTACAACGCCTCAATAACCCAGGATAGGATATGTTGAAGGAAAAAATGAGAAAAATTCTTGTGACATTTTCGCTGCTGTTCCTCTTTGGACAGCACATCACGCCTTTGTACTCGCAGGACTTCGGAGCGACCTTTCTCCCGTCTATTGAGTGGCAAAAGCAGGAGTTGGAAGATAACATTCACAAGAAACTAGTGAACTCTCTCAAACCGATCATCAAGTCGAATGAATATCTGATTGATATTCAGATTGAAGCGACGGCTCCTGAAAAGCCGGAGTTCAACAAGACAGATGAAGAGGCTGCTCTTGATGCTGCGATTGCAGAGAGTGAAGCCAAGAAGAAGGAAGAAGAAGAGGGGAAAACTGAAGAAGAGAAAGCTGCTGAAGTTGCGGCCAAGAAAAAGAAAGCTGAAGAAGAAAAGAAAAAAGAAGAAAATAGAAACAAAGTCAGACTTTCTAATGTTGACCCGAAAGAGATTCCTGAAGATGCAGTTCTTTTTTCAAAACTAGGTCTTGAGGCTCCTCTTATTGACGATTTCAATGATTTTCAACCAGACGGGAAAATCATCCTTTCGATGAAGCAAGAAGATCCTGAAAAAGACAACCTGATTGCAAGTCAGAAAGCTAAAATTGAAAAAGCTCAGGAAAAACTTGATGCGGCCAAGACGAAAGAAGAAGAACTTAGAAGAAAGCTTCAGGCCCTCAATACCAAGCCTAAGCCATCTGCTGTAGAGCAGTTGTGGAAATACAATGAAAGTGTTGATATCTTCAAGAACCTTAAATCAGTCAAGATCAAGGTTCAACTAAATGAAGAGCTTGCTCAAGACACCAGAGATACAATCTCAAACGTATTAAACAGTATCAATTTCAATCTTGGTAAAGTGAAGCCACAATTGACTATCGAATATGTCAATATGGCAGAGAAGCTTAAGACTGATGTTCTTCCAACCAAATTGAAAGACATTATTGATTACGCAAGTAAGTTCTCAGTTGCACTAGGTCTGTTGCTTTCAGCTCTCTTGTTGGCACTAATGGCATTCGTGATCTTTAGAATGTACAAAACTCTTAAAGAGAACGAGCAACCACAGCAAGCTGCCGGTGGAGCAGGAGCTGGTGGACAAGAAGCTTCTAAAGACGATGACGAAGATGAGGATGATATGGGCGGTGCCTTCTCTATGGGTGGGGAAGACATGCAAGGTGGTCTGAATGGTATTGAAAGATTCAGAACTTTCCTCAGCAAGAATGAAACTGAAGCCTCAATGCTAATTAAAAAGTGGATCAAGTCTGCTGAGAAAGATGAGCAAAATGCATTGAGAGCTGTCGTTCAGCAGTTGGATAACAGTGAACTTGTGAAAATTTTCGAGCAACTTACTCCAGATGAAAGATCTGAGTGGAAGAAATACCTAGACAAGTCAGTTGACGGTGAAGGTTTGAAAAGAGCGAACCTATTCATTTCAACTCAGATTGTTGAAGAGATCATTGTTCCAGCTGCGATCACCGATCCAGAGGCCCAGGATCTACTCCTTAAGATCAAACCAGAGCAAGCTGCGAAGTTCGTTCAGGAAAACCCAGATCTTGGAAAAATTCTGATGAACGTGATGAATACCAAGTTTGTTTCGAAAATCATCGATAACCTTGAGAGTAATTACATCGACAAAATTATCGATTCATCTATCGATTTTGACAGCTCTGATATTGAAACCCAACTTGATAACTTCAAAGCGAAACTTGCTGAGTATCAAGATGACAAGAAGAGAATTCCATTCCTCGAAAGAGTGCAGGAGCTTATTCCAATTGCATCTCCATCGAGAGAAAACTCTCTCTTCAAGGCCCTTGCCAAGTCTGGGGATCAGGAAGCCATGTATAAGCTTGCTAGTGAATTCTTTCCAGCAGTACTTGTACCTGAGTTGCCAGTGAACTTCTTGAAGACCATTCTTCAGAAGTATCCAATGGGTGCCAAGATTGAAATGCTACTTTCAATCGATGAGACTTTGAAAGATCACTTTGTTGGTATCTTTGCTCCGGAAGGTTCAAAGGCCAACGACATGCTACAGTTGGAATTTGAGAAAGCTGAGAATGACATTTCTGTTCAAAGAAGAGTTAGAAATGAAGGTGAAGAGATCTGGAAAGAATTTGTTGAGTTCTCTAGAAAACAGATCAAGGCCGACAAGACTGTTGCCGGTGACATCGACTCGATGGTTTCTGAGTGGGTTGAAAAAGTTTGCAAGGGACAATCTCCTGAGCAGGCGGCTCATTCACTTGAGTCTGTAGGGGATAAGATGGCGGCATGATCTTAGTGCCATAACGAAAAATCAATTGTTTGAAACGAGGCCGGCATTATAGCCGGCCTTTTTCATTTAAAAACGAATTTTCAAAGGTTTGACCCATGGGTTTGCCACATAATCTTGTCTGTTTTTTGAGATTGTTGAATCTGCTTTTTCGCCGGAAAAGTTCCAAAGTCTTTGAAATCAGGGGATGTTGACGTAAAGAGCGGGCAGGAGCGGAATCGAGTAGTCTCAAATGTTAAAATAAAGGCAGAGAATTTCAAGGAAAGATTAGAAAATCCGATAAGTTAAATCGACAGACTGTGTTTATGAGAAAAACGAACAAAAGACACATTTTCCTTACGCTTTGGGTGATCCTATCACTCTTTATGTCGTCGTGTATCGACAATCAAAGTCTGTCCTCAAAACGCTCTGGTACAAAAAACTCTTCGAAAGGTGCAACTTCAGGAGATGCTGGTGACAACGGTGGACAAGGATCTGTTCCAGGTAACGGTTCAGTTGACACAGGTGGAACAAGTGAAAACGCTTCAGTTGCCGAGATCAGACATATCGTTGATCCTTTTGACGGAACATACAAAACGAAAGTGACGATTCCAAAAAACTTCACCGGACTTCTTTATCTTTCCGGATTGAATTTCACATCACTTGCCAACAAAATCGTATATGCTAGGTTCCGATTTGGTAGAGAACTTGAACCAGTGATTATCCAAGGAACTATCGGGCGTGCTCCTGGGATTACACCGCAGACAGATATTGAAGTTTTGATTCTTGATTTTCAAGATAGACCATTTGAAAACATCAGACTCCTATATGATCTTTACGATTATAATGACTATCGATCAACTACAGTTGCCAACGAAGAAGACAAGGAACCTACTACAGATCCAAGAGATGGTGGGCTTTATTGTCGTGGTCTCAGACTTGAACATGATCCGACATTCAGAGGGACGGCGACCAACACTCAATGTGATCAGGCCGGCGAAAGATGTCTTTATGCTTATGCAAAAATCAAAGATTCTGGTTTGGTTGAAAAGTCTACTGGGATTGCCATCAATCCTACTGAGCCTCAGCTCGACCTAGCTGGAGCTGGATATGTAAATGAGTCTCAAGCGAACGCTTTGAAAAAATGTCTTCCAGACAACAACAATATTGGAAACTTCAATGGAGTCCTCAACACCAATCTTTCTGGAGCTCTTGGTTGGAACATCTCTGAAGTTTTCAGTGGACAATACGTTTACAAGGGACCGTTCAGACCTATTGGTACCAGCCAGTGGGAAATTAAAGGAACAGCGATCCTTTCTCCGGTAACATCAAGTAACGAGGGAACCGGACTTTTCCAGAACAGTTACAATGGAAACACGACAGCTTGTTCTCCACTTGAAACCTGCGCAGACGGTGGGTTCAAATCATTCCTCTTTCCGAGAGCTGGGAAGACAGCACTTCGAAGTGGTGTTGAGTACTGGGGTAATGAAACAAAACCATTCGACTCAAAGAGTATCCATTCACTTTTAACCAGTGGAGATTCTCAATTCATGGATGGATGTAATTTGAGAGTTGGAAACTTTGACGAGTACTCAAATGAGAGTATCGCTTCTTGTAATATCTCTGCGACTATTGACCTGATCACGATAGATCAGAACACTGGACAAGAATCAGTTCTTACTTCTTCAAGAGAAGTGAAGCTTCAATTGATCAGATCAAGCAACACTGATTATCAAGGACGTGAAGTTCTTTATAGCTCCATGAAGTCTTGTTCGACTTCAAATGCTTGTGGTTCATCAGAGTGTTGTTTCAATAGCCGTTGTTGGTCAAAGGAACTGGTTTCTCAATGTGTTGAAGATGCTCAGGTTGTTGGGAACCGTGGAGTAGGAGAGCTATGCAACTCTGACTTTGAATGTTCCTCATTATGCTGTAACCAATCGACTGGAACTTGTGCCGTTCACTTGAATACCGAAGACCAGCAAGTTCTCTGTTCAAAATCTCCAGGTCAGAGCTGTGTAATGAAAGAATACTGCCGAGAGGAAAACCTGACCCAGTGTTTTGTGGTGAAGACCGGAATTGATGCTCAAGGTCAGCAGCTATGTGCTCTCAGATGCTATAACGTACCGACCTTTGGAAGCTGTATCAATGGAATCTGTATCCCTCCAGATACGCCAACAGTACCTAGTTTTGACCCGGACAATCCAGATTGCTCCGCTGCTATCGATCCACCTTTAAATCTCTAGGATAATGCCTGTTCAGGTTTATTTTTCGCATAGCTCTAGTCTAAACTATTGGCTATGTTCAAATATGCAGTCCTGACTTTTTTGATCGGAATTTCTTCAGTTTCAGGGAGAGATCTTTTTACTCCCAGTGAGAAAAAGAAACTTTCGAAAATGAAGAGCGCAGAATTCACCAATATGAATTTTGTCACCGCCATGAAAGATCAGAACTTGGAAAATTTAAGAATGATTTTGAAACAGATGAGCAAGAAAGATAAAGAACTTCTCGATCATCAATTAAAAAGTAAGCCATGGGCAAAACTCGATGAAGCTGACACTCGTCGATTCATGAACAAGTGGATCATGAAAGAATTGCTTATGGATAAATTCAACAGGAAAAACTGATGGATAACAAAGAATTAGGAGATGTCGTTCTCGACCATGTGGCGATTGCGGTAAAAGATCTCGATAGTGCAGTTCAAGTCTGGGAAAATCTCGGGCTGGAATTTGAAAATGAAAGAGAAGTGGTGGAAGAGCAAGGAGTTGTCACCGCCTTTGCTCAGATCGATACTAATGCCCATCTTGAACTTCTCTGTCCCCATGGGGAAGGTGGTCCTATTCACAAGTATATTGAAAAGAAAGGCGAAGGGATTCATCACCTATGCTTCAAAGTTAAAGATGTAAGTGCCAAAACCATTGAACTCAGAGACAAAGGATTTACTTTGATTAATGAAGCCCCTGTCAAAGGTGCTGGTGGCTGTTTGGTAAATTTCATTCATCCAAAATCAACTGGAGGAGTTCTGGTTGAGATTTCGCAGAAGGTGGAAGTATGAATCAAGGTTATCAGATCCATATGCCGAATCTGGGCTTTGTGAACAAGGTTCTGATCATCCTTAGCGTTACATTCTTTGTGATTGAATCGATTCTCACCAAGATGTCTGGCATTTCCCTCATCCCATATTTTGGATTGTCTGCAGGAACTTTTTCAAAAGGATTCATCTGGCAACTTGTCACTTATCCACTTTTTGGACGAGGACTTCTTGAAGTTGTTTTCGGTTGTCTCCTACTTTGGTTCATTGGTTGTGGACTTGAAGATATCTGGGGGCGAAAAAGATATTTGTGGTTTTTGATCTTCTCCACTGTTGGTGCCGGAATTATCTATCTTGCCACTAGCTTTTTGTTTTTTGGAGGGTCGCCGGTTTATTTCCTTTCACTCACCGGCCTTGCCGGTGTAACGGCCTCTCTGTGTTTGGCCTATGCCATTTTGTTTCCAGATCAGACATTCACCTTCATGCTTCTTTTTCCGATGAAGGCCAAATACTTCTGTGCCATTTTGATCGGAATGAGTCTTTATCAAGGCTTCTTTTCTCCCTCCGGGGCCCTGGCCTGGGGACATCTTGGGGGGATGGCCTTTGGTTACCTCTATATGTTCATGGTGGCCCATCCCAGCTTTAGAACCTGGGTTCCTGGCGGAGTTGTGCCCAAAGGTGGCAGTGGTTCAGGTAAAAAGGAGTTCGTGGACCCTTGGTCGGCCAAGGCGCGTAAAAAAAAGAAGAATCACCTGAGTCTTGTTGAAGAAGAGGATGATGACGACAAGCCAAAATATCTTAATTAAATTGAATTTATTTAACCTTGTCAAAAAAGAGCGAGAGTGTTATTTTCGCGTGTCAGTATATTAAAAAGAGGTAAAAAAATGAGACTAAGCCGTGCTTTGAACGATAAAAAACTCGATCTTAGACTTCGAGACAAGCTTGTACACGAAGGAAAAATGACTCACAAAGAAGTTGAAGAATACTTGAATTCACTTCCAGATGATTCGGCCAATGCCACAACAACTGGCAAGGTTGACGATCCAAATACACAAGGCGAATAATTCCAATTGCCATTGGATTTTCATAGACCCGTCCTTTGGACGGGTTTTTTTATTTCAGTAACAAGTTCTTTTTTTGCCCTTGAATTTTTTTGTAACCAACTTCGCGACCTTGCGGAGAATTGGGAAAACCATAAAAATCTCTTCCTTTGATTACACTTCTTTTGGATTCTGACTCTGCAAAGACATAAAACTCTTCATTTGTGGAGTAAAACTCTTTTGATCGTTGAAAGGACGGGAGAATGATGTTCTCTGTTTTCCAGTCATTCGAGGTTTTATCTCTATATTTCACAGAGAGATGAATGTTTTCGTTTGTCGTGTTTTCAAATATCAATGCAAGTGATTCTTCAAATTGATTCTCCAAAAAGGAAATGCGTTGAAGTCTATTGACCAGAGTTACGTGGTCATCCTGTTTGTGATTGATACTCAGACGACAACCGTCAGTAGGTGAGAAAGATAAACCTTTTTTTGAATTAGTAAGAATTCCTTCGACCTTTCCTGTTCGCATATTAAAAAGAGCTGACCCTGAGTTATTCTTCCAGGCATCGTTGTCCACTCTTAGAAAGTTCTTGTCCACACTGATGATTCTTCCATTTCCCGTCCAAGTAAATGGCAACCCGATTGGGTAACCCATGACGACGACAGGGTCATTAGATCGAGCTTCATTTTTCTTTGCCAGTTTCAATGGAGTGATTCCGACAACTTCTCGATCAAGTTTTAACAGAGCAAAATCTCCTTCCATATCGTGTTTGAAGTCGAGAACTTCAATACACTTATAGACTGAATTCATATCGAGTTTGTGTTTTGGGTACTCAGGAGCTTTGAAATGATTGAAGAGCCAACCATCATTGTCGCATCCATTTTTGTAATCGAAGCAATGCCCGGCCGTTGCCAGGATATCTGGGGCGATCAAGAAGCCTGAACAGCCTCCTAGCGTTGGTGTCGATGAGTATTTTTCTCCGGGACACATGTTTTGAAGTTTTCCAGTAGGGTACTCACCCTGCTGATTGAGATACTTTAAATTGATCTGAGTGGCAGTCGCTTTGGAGAGTTTTATTGGTGATCGTTTCTCAAGTTCTAAAAGACTCAATCTGTTGTCAGTTCCAAGAACCGCAGCGTTTGCCATCAAAGGAAGAATAAAGAAGATGAGGTATTTTTTCATTTATTCTACTTAACCGAATTCTCGCTTTGGAAGGGGATTTTGCAATAAATTCACGACACTTTGGCCCACATTCTGTGAAATTCATCGGATTTTGGCTTGTAACAGAACCTTAAGCCATTACACTTATAGAAAGACTCCTAAATGAGGATTTGAGATGAGTTATGCCAAGACTGCAATCAAGCGTACCCAGCTGGAAAAAGTATTCTTAATCTTTTTCGTTCCTGCCGTCATTTTGGGTTATGCCCTCTATAAATATCCAGATTATTTTGTTTCGATTGGTTGGCTTACAACAGTTCGTGATCTTTACTTTTACGGAAAGCATCCAAGCTTTTGGTATTCACTGATTTACACCGCAATAGTTTGTGGTATCGCAGGTAAGATCATTATTCAAAACAAATCTCCTTATAAAAAAGGGAAAAATCCTGAGCTTTCCAAATATCAGAAATGGAAATTCATCAGTATCTTTGTCTCGCAACTTTTCTTCTTTTTTGTTCTTCCCTACATTATTCCACCTTTGGTCGAAGGAAGAAGTTTCTTTGCCGATCCGACTACACCTTTAAACAAAGACTCTTATATTTATGTCTCTCGTGGGTTTACATCTTGGGGAGGTTTCTTTTATATCTTTGTACTCGTTCCTGGAGTGGCCTGGTTTATGGGCAAGCGCTACTGTGCCTGGTTCTGCGCCTGTGGAAATCTTGCAGAAACCATTGGTGTCACCAAGTGGGGAAGTGCATGGGTGAAGCACCAGACACCAACTGGAGAAAAGGCCAAAAAACTTGAACATCTCCAAACTGTTTTTCTCGTTGGAGGAGTGATCTATGGAATTATTCTCTTTCTCGATCTGTTAAAAGTCTTCTCTTCCGAATCCCTCATGGAAGCTGGGATGTTTTATCAGGACTTCATCGTTGATTTTATTTTTGGAGCAGTGATTGGAATTGTGGCCTATCCCTTTCTAGGAACACGTGTGTGGTGTCGTTACGGATGTCCACTCGCTAAAGGCATGGAGTTGTTTGGCAAATACACCAAGTCGCGTTTTAAAGTCGCTGCCAATGACAAGTGTAAAGGGCTTAATCTTTGCTCACAAGTTTGTCCGATGGGAATTGATGTTGCTTCTTATGCCCATAAAAACAAAGAGCCCATTATGGGATCTTTTGGACTTGAAGAAACTCCGTGTATCGGATGTGGTGGCTGTGTGGACATCTGCCCGGTCGATGCCCTCTCCTTTGAACCTGCCTTTAAAAAATAAGATCAGGCTTTTTTCACCACAGAACACTTGAGATACATCGATCCATGACCATCAACTTTGCAGGCAATGTCGTGACCATTGACTGGCTCATCGAGGAGTCTGATGTTCTTCACTTTGGTTCCTGACTTGATGGTTCCCTTACCGGCCTTGAGATCTTTAATGACTGTGACTGAGTCACCGTCTTTAAGTTCGTTACCGACTGAATCGACAAATTGAGGGGCCTCTCCTGATTCTTCACCATCCGCCGAAACGGACCATTCATGAGCACATTCAGGGCAGATCCACAGGTGTTGATCCTGGTATCCATAAGGAGAATTACATTTTGGGCATGTTTGGCTTTCGTCTGTCATGGGTAAAGTCTAGGTCCCTGTCTAACTAATTGTAAACTCATTTCCTGCAACTATTTGAGGCACCCTGTTTTTGAAAAAACACTAATTTTGTTTATCAAAGAATTTTCTAACACCCTGAAAACATTTAATTATCAAAAAGAGCCTTGCATTTACCGAAAAGTATCTGAGTGAACCCGTTTATCATGAGTCTATCGAATAAAAGTTGTTGTACGTGTTGAAGTAGAGAAAGACCCTGTTGGACTTGTGGAGGTTAGAGATGAGAGCACGCTTTTTATTTTCCCTGACTCTGTTGGTGTTTGGTCTGGGCAATGCCCAAGCTGAAATATCCAAAAAGCAGTTGGAAAAAATTGAATCCTATAAAGGTCAGTACAAAGTACTTGGTGGGAGTAGCAAAGGTTGCGCACCAGGGCTTTTGAATGTCGTCGGAGATGATTCTGAACGAGGTGTTCGAATTGGACACGACATCTTTCTCGGTCCTTTCAAAGGAGCTGAAGAAAAGGCCAGTGAATCTACATGTCATGTAAAAGTTGATGTCAGCATGGAAGAGGATCGAATGGTCGTCAAAACCAATGTTGATAAATGTCCAAGCAAGAAAGAGAAAGAAGCTGGTCGCTCGACTAGGTACCTAATCTTCAAGAAAGATAAACTAGAATATAGAGTCGCAGAGACAGAGCATGTCTGCTACTTCGGTAAAGTCAGTGAGGTGAAGAAATGAGAGTCTTCATCCTTGTTGCCCTGATGTTTTCAGGAAACGCTTTTTCTCAAGATATAAATCAGATGTTTTCTCAGGTTCAACAGGCCGTGAGAGATGCAGGTAATGCCCCTCAGCCAGGTTGTCCTCATTGCTTAAGTGACACTCGGTTGAAAAAGTACCCTCTGCCGGAAACGCCAAGTACTTTTAATGTTAAATGCCGTAACTTCATTAAGAGTGATGGAACTTTTGGAGATTGGGGTAAGTTGATTGTGACTTACATCAATAAGAGTGAAGAAAGACAGAAAAGATTTTATAGTCCAGATCTTCCTGGAATGCAGTCGGCTCCTCATACTTGTCCGAATTGGGGCAATATGGATTATAACGAGAAGGCACAGTTTTGGGTTTGGACATTCGCTTCGATTGCGCACGTAGAGTCGAGCTGTGATAATCGTTCAGTGAATACAGGATCAGTTCCTAATCCAAACGACAGACCAAGAGGACTCTTCCAGTTGAACACATTGCAGAGTACAAGATCGTGGAGAGGACCTAACTGTAAATTCCCGTCGGGTGCAGAGAACGTCTATAACCCGGCCAACAATATTCATTGCTCACTGGATATCATGTCAGAACTTCTAAAAGGAAGAAGTGGCGAGTACCAGAGTAATGGAAAGATCTTTCCGACCAATTCCTACTGGGAGAAGTTGAGACCAAATCACTCTTCTACAGGTGGTAAGATCGGTAAACTTATTAGAATGTTTCCGGGCTGCAAACTCTAAGTCAGCGGCCACGGCCCTATCGAACATTGGTCCCCGCACCGCCAACGCGGGGGCCATTTTTTTTGTCCAGAACTTAGACAAACTCCTGAAATTAGACAAAGAGAAAGCTTCAACTCATTGAAATGATGAATCTTTTTTGGCTTCAATCTTGCTTTTAAAAGAACATCGTAAATTTTGATGAGAGAGTAATATGAAGAAGTTCATCCTGATCGTTCTATCTGTATTTTCCCTGAATGCCTTTGGCCAACAGAGAGACTGTACTGAAGATGCCAGTATAACTCCTGTTTGTGACCTACAGACACTTGAAATTCAGGCCGAACTACATCGAAAGAATATTTTTCAATTCTCTAAGGGGAATGAACCTTCGAAAGCGAAAGAATCAATTCAAAAACTTCAAAATGTATATTCAACAATATTGGCATGTCGTTCAGATTTGAGTTGTCGAGATCTCGCCAACAAAAAGAAAACAGCTCATCCACAAGGTTGGATTGAAAGTTCAGAGATCAGCACATGGAAGAGTTTTGATGCCAGTGGAAATCAACTCTGTAATGTTTCAGCTGAAGTATTTATGAATAATGGGAATGCAAGAATCAGAGGAATCATTTCTGGAAGAGATGGGAAAATCCTCTATGAACTCCCTGAAGTGAATTGTGCTCCTTCAAACCTTGAAGTCAGAAGACAGACAAGGCTGACTGAACACGGAGTTCTGCTTGTCGACTTTTCCATGGAAGTCAGGCAATTCCCAGGAAAATGGCTGTATTCAAGCACTAAAAGAACACCACAATTCACTGTTGATCAAGACGGTGATCTTGAATTCACCATGGCCGATGGAGCCAAGTTTGTTGTGGAGAAGGGAAGTGGAAACATTGTTGAGTCTGATTTTCTAGACCCTGTGATGTTTGATGCTTCAGTATGTAAGACTGATTTCAGAACAGAAAATGGAAAGACCCGGACCTATACTGATATTCATTATCGTTCTGGGGCCAGGCAAAAGTATGTTCATAAGACCATGTTGGATTTCGGTGGTACTTCTCAAGAAAGAAAACATAAAGAGATTATTTCTTCTCTTCCAAGAAGACCATTAGATTGATTATTGAATGACAAATCTTGAGAAGTAGATTTCTTTGACAACTTTCTTTCCGAGAATTTTGTTGACCTGATTTTTTACACGAGTTTCAAAAAGAATTTTTCCCATACTGGAGTTGAGTTCACTCGGCTCCATATTTCCTGCAATATCGATGATAGCATCGTTGATCAAGGCCTTGTTCATTTCCAGATTTTCATTGTACTTGGGATGAAAAGGAACGAAGTGGATTTCCACATCAAGATAGCGAAGCTTTGTTCTTCGACTCTTGAGATTAATAATGAGCTTGTCGAGTTTGTAGCCTTCCGGAAAAACCGAATTCCTGGCCTCTTCGATCATTTTGACTCTCTCGAGAGTATCCTGAGGTAAAGGCTTCTTGTAGATCATCTGGGTGTAGACGAACATCCCAAGCGCTCCTAGCGTGGCGAGCAAGGAGAGGCCGGCGAGAGCAAGATCAATGGGTTTTTTTCCAGTAAGTGCAGCACTCATAAAGAAAATTATAACAAGAGGTTCTAAGTATTTGGAAGTGGGAACTTTAAGAAGGGCAAGGTTCCCGAAGGAACCCTGCAACTTGTCGAAATTACTATAGTTTTAGTTCGGTATAAGGAAGCTCGAGGTCTCTGGCCACTTGTTCATAGACCAAGTCACCTTTGTAAACGTTGATTCCTTTTTTGAAGGCCAGATCCATCTTAGCGGCTTCATCAACACCATATTTGGCGATCATGCGTGCATATTTCAATGTAACGTTGGTCAGAGCATATGTAGAAGTTTGAGCAACGGCACCTGGCATATTGGCAACACAGTAGTGGATGACACCATCGACTTCAAAAGTCGGATTTTCGTGAGTTGTTGGAGTACATGTCTCGATACATCCACCTTGGTCAACTGCAATGTCGACTACAACTGAACCTTTCTCCATTTTACTGATCATTTCTCTGGTCACAAGCTTTGGAGCTTTGGCACCAGGGATTAAAACTGCACCAATGACAAGGTCAGATTGAATGACTGATTGTTCAATATTGTGGATGTTTGAAAAGAGAGTTGTGATTCTGTTATCGAAAAGGTCGTCAAGCTCGGCCAATCTTTTTGTTGAAAGATCAATTGCTGTTACATCAGCACCCATTCCCATTGCCATTTTAATAGCGTTGGTTCCGGCGATACCACAACCAATAACTGTGACTTTCGCTCTACGAGTACCAGGTACGCCTCCAAGAAGAACACCTTTCCCACCGTGATCAATCTGAAGGTAGCTTGCACCAACTTGAGTGGCCATCCTTCCTGCAACTTCAGACATTGGTGTAAGAAGTGGAAGTGAACCGTCAGCAGGCTGAATGGTTTCATAAGCAATACAAGTTGAACCTGATTTCATCAGTCCTTTTGTTTGCTCTGGATCAGCTGCAAGGTGAAGGTAGGTGTAAAGAATGTGATGCGGTTTAAGCATCTCAATTTCTACTGGCTGAGGCTCTTTTACTTTGATGATCATCTCAGCTGTTTCGAATACATCTTTAGCTGTCGGAAGAATCTTCGCTCCGGCGTTGATATAGTCTTCGTCAGTGATTCCGATCCCAAGACCTGCATTAGTTTCAACGTAAACTTCGTTACCGTCGTGAACCAATTGCATGACTCCACCTGGAACCAGACCGACTCTGTTTTCTTTAATTTTGATTTCCTTTGGCACACCAATTTTCATGGGGACCCTCCCGTAAATAATGGAAATAATTTCAGCAATTTCGGCGCTACTATAAACATTTTGCTCGGTCTTTTAAAGGAAAATTACTTCTTTATAGGGGTGGGACTCCACAAAGTGTTAAATGGTAGGAATTTAAACGCTACGCATATCATTTTGAACCCTCTAACCTGTTAAGATAGTGAAATGTTTTCTCACGATGGAGCGTATGTAAAATGAGATGGAACTCAGCGTTAATTTTGTTATTGGTTTTGGGCCTCAGCAGTTGTGGCTCATTCAAGAAAAAGAAGTCAGTTGAGGTCAAAGAGAGTGACTCTCTCGGTGGCCTGGCCCTGAATCTTGATGTTAAAAAATACAGTCTCGATAATGGCCTTCGGTTGCTGGTGGTTGAAAACCATACCTTGCCAATCATGTCCTACTATACTTTTTATGATGTTGGTGGAAGGCACGAGTCCAAAGGGACAACTGGAGCGACTCACTTTCTTGAACACATGATGTTTAAGGGAGCGAAGAAATATGGGCCAGGTCAGTTTGATTCGATTATTGAAGGTAATGGTGGTTCAACCAACGCTTACACAACATTCGATTCAACAGTTTATTACCAGTCTGTTCCAAGTCACATGCTCGAAAAGATTCTCGACCTAGAAGCTGATCGTTTGAATGATGTTCTCCTTGAGCCGAAATCTTTCGAACAGGAAAGAGGAGTGATCTTCAACGAGAGAAAGATGCGCTACGAGAATAGCCCCTTCGGAAAACTCTATTACGGAATGATGCAATCTTTTTTCAAAGGAACTCCGTATGGTGGGAGTGTTATTGGTTCAGTAGAGGATTTGACCAATCTTAAAAGAGATGAAGTCAAAGATTTCTTCCACAAGTTTTATACTCCAGACAATGCGATCATCGTGATTGTGGGGGATGTCGATGCTGATGATGTTTATGACATGGTCAAAGAGAAATTTGGAAAAGTTAAACCATCTTCTCAGGAAATCAAAGAGTACAAAGTCACCAAAGAGGCGAAAGATCTTTATATCAATAAGCCTGAGTGGCAGTCTCATATCAAGATAAATGGAAACTCACCAAGTCCGTTGTTTGCCATGGCCTGGCAAGGCGATCCACTTGGAACGAGAAAAGGTTTCGTCATGGACATCCTTTCTAGTGTTCTAGGAGGGGGAGAGTCCAGTCACTTGTATCAAAAGTATGTTCGTAGTAGAAAGCCAGTTCTCAACAACATCAGTGTTGGAAATTATCAACTCAAACACAATGGTGTTTTCTATATGATGGGACAGCTTCAAAAAGGCGTCGGGATCAATCAGTTCAAAAACATGCTGACAAGAGATACCAGAAAATTTTGTCAGGATGCTGTTTCAGAGAGAGCGGTTCAGAAAACCAAAAATCAATATCTAGTTGGTTATTACCAGTCGATCAAGACCAACTCCGGTGTTGCTCAGTTTCTGGGACTAAGAGAGAACGTTTTCAACGATTACAACTATTATCAGAAAGAGCTTGAGATCTACAACTCGATCACAGCAGAAGAAGTCAGACAGGTTTGCAGCGAAGTATTCAAGAACAATAAGAATATCTTCGTCACAGTCTGGGATAAGCATAGGGCCACAAGGAGCCAGCAATGAAAAAGATCACATTACTTCTAAGTTTCCTGATTCTTTCCAGCAGTGTATTTGCTGATAACAGTATCAAAAAGAGAATCAAGAAATTTGACTGGAACGGAGTCGAAGTCGTTTGGCTTGAAGACAACAGATATCCTACTTATGACATCATGATCTACTTTGCTGACGGAGCCTTGAGTGATACGACCGTAAAGGGCGAAGCCAGTGCGATGTTTGGAATGATTCCTTCAGGAACAAGACGGTTCAATCAAAAAGATATCTCAGAAAACTTGGAGTTTTTTGGGGCGAATTACAGTCCTTATATCACCCATGAGTATTCACTTTACTCTGTGAATGGTCTGGTGAAAGACATTGTTCCGACCATGAAAATGATTTGCCACCTTTTTAAAGATGCGACTTTTCCAAAAAATGAATTGAAGAAGGAAAAGAGAAGAATTCAGGATTCCTACCGAAACATCATCAATGATCAAGGATCATTGGCCTCGAGAGTTTTTAGGGAAATCAGTTTGAGTGGATCACCATACGATTATCCTGTTGGTGGAAAACTCAAGGACATCAGCAAAATTACTCAAGCTGGATTGTCTAAAAAACTTGATTACTTCAACAATCAAGTGAAGAAGAGAATTTATATTTCAGGACCGGAATCTTCATTGGTGGTGAAAAGAGTTTTTTCTGATGACTGCGGTTGGAATGGAGAGGCGAAGTACGTCAGAAATATCGAGTATTCTCCAATAAAGAAAAAAGAAGGTCCTGAAGTCATTCTGGTTACAGTACCAAAGTCGAATCAAGCGCAAGTAAGAATTGGACGCTTCCTCAATAAAGGTGAATTTGAAGAACTTCACGTCATGTCACTGAGTACCAGCTTCCTGGGGGGCGGGTTCACTTCCAGGTTGATGAGAGAAGTCAGAGGTAAAGGTTTGACTTATTCAATTGGTGCTTTTGCCGGTGGGCAGAGGGATTATGGAAGGGCAGGGATCAGTACTTCAACTGCCAATGAGAAATTGATTCCACTTTTAGAGACTGTTGAAAAAACCATTCAAGATGCAGCTGGTGGAACGATTGCAGATGAAGACCTTGAAAGAGCTCGGGGCTATCTGGTTGGTTCTCATCCATTCCAGTTTGAGGAGTCTTCGGATCTCCTTGAGCAGTTGGTAATGCTGGATCATGAAGGGAAATCATATGATGAAATCTTCAGTTTCACTGAGAGAATAAGCAAGGTGAACAAGAAGCAGGTGATTGAAGAGCTTAATAAGCTCTTTGGTTGGAACCAGCAGACTGTTTTGATTCTTGGAAGTAAAGCGCTCTTGAAGAACCTCAAGGCCAAAGGGCTCGAGGTTAAAACCAGAAGTTACAAAGACTTTCTTTAAAATAAAAAAGCCCGCTGTTTCCAGCGGGCTTCTTTTTCAACCAGCTTTGTCGGCCGGCCTTAATTTCAATTCATTTCATTACTGAATTTCTTTAACTTTAGTGATTTTGAAGACCTTTTCTTTCGCATCGTCAGCAGTGTTGCCAGCTCTGTTTGAAACATAACAACCTTCTGATGACATAACGTAGTCTCTAGCACCTTGGATAAGAATCCCTTCTACTTCACCAGTTTTCTTGTTGAAAACTGCTGAACCAGAGTTTCCACCGTAAGTATCAAGGTTGGCATAGAAGAAGTTGAATCTCTTCTTGGTAACTTTAGCTCCGTCAGCAATCTTGGTAGGAAGACCAGATGGGTGACCGATAACTACGATTTCAGAGTTCTTCTTGATTCCGCCTCTTTTTCTGAACTTCAAAGGCTCTCTGTCTTCAACTTTTCTATCAAGCCTGATAACAGCGTAGTCTTTAGTAGCGAAAAGACCAAGAGTCTGCTTTCTACCGATAACTTCTTTACACTTGTAAACGTCAGACTTTTTGATTTTGCTGGTTCCAGCTGTGTAATCAAAAACCCATCTGAAGTTTGAACAGTCACTCATTGAAGTTACACAGTGACCTGCTGTAACAAGTACGTCTTCACCAACAAGAAAGCCTGAACATCTTGGAAGAGTTACCTGATTTGAAAATCTTTCTTTTTCACAAACACCCATACTTCTTCTAAGAGTGTTTGAAGTATTGAAAGTGTAGAAACCTTCATTTGAATCGTCTTCTTCTGAAGCAAGACCATTATCTGAAAGCATATTGTCGATAGCAGAATCACCAAGGATTGCTCTCAAGCTGTCCAAAGAATCCTGAAGGTCGTTACCGATACTTGATCCACTTTCTGTTCTAAGAGCTGAAGCACGGACCATACCTGCAGTTGATTTGGCCAAGTCTCTGAACATGGCGTCTGGGTACTCTGATACTTCTTGTCTGTTGTCTTCTCCGTAGATGATCTTCGGAGTAGCACTCAAGGCAACGCTTGAAGCTGACATAAGTACACAAAGACCGGCCGTAAGTAGCTGTTTTTTCATTTTATTCTCCCCAAAATGGTTGTAACACGGGGCAACATACCAGTATGTAGGAGGATTAACAATCGAGGTGGTAAGATTTATACGCTAGCTGCGCACAGAAGGACGAATTAAGCGTTTGGCGACTCGATCCTGGTATGGCCATCCATGTTAAGGACAGCACCCGGATGAATCATCAGGGAGTTTGAATCCACCAGTCCATTGATTTCGGCCGGGGAGTAGACCACAACTTTACCTGTAGATTTCAAAGTTCCCTCGAATTTTCCGTAAATTTCGATATTGTGACAATAGATGGTTCCAGTAAAATGTGAGCCATGATCAAGACAGAGTTCGCTCTTGTCTTCCATATGAATTTCACCTTCCATCTGACAACAGATCTGAGTTTTTCCTGTGAAATGAAATTCGCCTCGAAGTTTGCATTGGCTTCCAATATGGGTGAATTCTCTGTTTACCAGCTCTGTATAATCTGTCATGGCGATTCCTACTGTCCTGTCTTTTTTGAAACCAATTGCTTGTAAAGAAGATCTCCGGTTCTTGAAAAGATCAGAATTTTGAATAGGTAGTCTTCAATCAGGCCTGAATTGTACGGAAAGAAAACATTGTCCACTGGACGAAAACGTTGAGTGGCAAAAGACTCACCAGAGTTGAACTTGACCTTGAACTCACTCTCTTCCATGCTGTTTCCAGGAAAAAAGTAAATCTTCCCACTGTGCTTCATCATCACAAAGATGTAGCCCGCTAGCTTTTGATTGTCCTTGGTCTGGTTAATGATGTTGAACTTTAACTGGATTCTATCACCACTGATTACCGGCTCAATATTTTCTACAGCGAGATTAGGTGTACGGGTCAAGTCCTGCATTCCTGGTACTGGAAGAAAAAGACCCATGGTGTTTCTGATGATATCAGTTGAAGTGTCTCCCTTGGCGAGTCTCTCTTCCAAGTTCTTGGTGAGGACCTGACTCTCGGAAAGCTGACCTTCAAGACTTGCGACATTTTCTCTCAACTCTTTGATGATGGCCGGCTCTTTTCTTTTGGCCCTTTCAGAGATTTGCTCAAAGTACATCGAACCAAGCAGTACAATTCCAAGGAGTATAAGCGTGGCAAGAGGTAGTCCATACAGGATGAACTTTAGGAGACTCTTTTTGATTTCGTAATATCGAGGAGCATTTTCGGCTTCATAGACGAGAAAGCCGAGCTTCTTGGAACTTGTCCTTGTTTCCATTTCTTAGTTGTTTTCCTTCTGGTTGATTGGAACGGTCATGATCTGATCCGGTTGACCTGACTTGAAGAAACGCAATGATGGCTTGAAGGCCACTCGAGTTTCTCCTTCGTCGCTGATTCCTTGCTTGGTCCAACCTTCGTGAACGATTTTCCATTGATGCCACTCATCTCTTTTGAGATAGAGGTTTTTAACACCAACATCTTGAATCGTTGCAGACTTATAGTCCTGAAGAAAGCTGATCAGGATGTAATCTTCACCGCCAAGAATACTCACATTGGATACGCCAACTTCAGGAGTTCCTTCACCCCAGAAAACGTTCTTCTTGTAAGTTCTATAGTTTTGAAGACCACCATGACGATCGTCTTTGAATTCATTTGGATGATAGGCCTCAATATAGGCCTTGATATCTTCTTTTTCCCAAGCTGTTCTCCAAGCTTCAAGCCCATCGAGAATTTCTTTTTTACGGCTCAGGTATGTTTCTTTGTTCAACCAGTTGAGTTCGTGAACTACAACAACTTTTGTTCTGTCGAGTTCGATGTATTTTGAAATATCGATCAGATCTTTATTGGCAGATACGATACATCCTCTTGAGTCGAGACCTTTGTCGATTCTGGTTTCATCATTTGTTGAATGAAGCCAGATTCCGCCACCGGTTTTTCCACGTCTAGCATCCATTGGGTTAGGGTAGTTCATGACGAAAGCACCAACACCATAAATTTCACC
>JBFEVX010000110.1:0-13135 GCA_041546685.1 Bacteriovoracaceae bacterium
AGAACTTAAACTTAAGACTGATATGCTTGGGGATTTAAAATTCAAGAATGTAAGAATATTAAAAAAAATAGGTAGTCCGCAAACACTAAGTGGAACCTTCGACCAGACTAGTGTGGACTTGTGTGAGGATACACTCATTAGCGAGTGTACAAAAAGAGGGATGATATTTAGATCATCTGGCCCTGGTTACGAAGGCTTTACCTTCAATAAAAAACGAAAGTTATGTCTAGATGATGAAAATCAAAGGGGTAACAATTATTTTGATGAGGGTGAATGCATAAGTTTTAGAAACATAAACTTTGAGGATAAAGTAGTTTCAAAAATTTATACTGCTGCAGACTTTCGGTTCGCTATCCAAGACATATCAGAAGATGGAAAGAATCAGTTTATAAGGACTAATTTAAGCTTTTCCAATATAACTAATCAGTACTTTCAGTCACTGGAGTTGTTAGAGACAAAAATTAATGGATCGAACTTCGAATCGAGTATATTTGAAAATTTAAAGCTAATTGATGTTCGTGGTAAGAGTGGAAATTTCGATAAAGTCAAAAGTCATAAAACAATAATTGAACGTATAGATTTAAGTGGTTCAAGCTTTGAAGGGTCCAGTCTCCTGGATGGTAACATTAGGAAATTTAAATGTGCTCAATGTAATCTTCAAAACAGTTATCATGAATATGTTATGTATGGAGACATCGATCTTTCTGATGCAAACTTGAAAAATGCTACCCTATCTATTGATTACCAAGCCGGTAACACTCTTGACCTGAAGAATACTGACCTGTCAGGGGCAAATCTCTGTAATATTTCTGTCCCAAGTGAAAAAGTGATATTTGAAGGTACAAAAATGTCTGAAAACACGATAATTCCACTACTCTGGGCGGAACGCCTGCGTTCCGATTCCGAAATAAAATTCATAACTTGCAGACCCTAACCCATTGTTTTTACATGTAAAAATGTGGCACACGTGTTGCTTTATAGGTTGTTAGTTCGACCATGGGAGCAATATGAGAACACTAATTAAATTTTGTTTAACGTTGTGCGTACTTGTGCTAGTTGGCTGTAGTAAGACAAACATGCAGCTCGTGCCGGCCAAAAAGGATGTCATTCTTGAGACTAGGATGATGGACAATGAGGCGGCATCACTCCTTCTCGCAGCAACAACTAAAAAAGAGAGAGTTGAAGCGATCGCTAAAATTGATAGAACAGCGAGTGGAAATTTTAACTGGCAATTCTTCTGGAATAAGCTTCAGGAAAACAAATTCCATGAAAGAATTGGTGCAGAGGAGCAAGCAAAACTCTATGAACTATCTTTTAGAAGCTGTCTAAGTGAGGCACAAGTATCTTTTCTTAAGTTTGGTTTTGATAGTCCAAACTTTTCACCACTATTAGAAATCATTAAAAAAAATAATTGTGAGCTAATCTTAGTTGATTCAACTGATTTTCTTGATCTTACAAAAAAAGTTACTCCTGAGAATTTGGATGCCTTGGCAAAAATCTGGAGTCTTACAAAATACAAATTGAAAAAAGGAGAAAATTACTGGCAGGGAATTTTGGATCTTGAGGCGAGTGAAAACAAAATCAAAACTCTTGTAAGCCTTGGAGAGAAAAACATTTACACGGAACTTGAGCAACAAAGTTTCTATGAGTTACATAAAGCCCTTAAGAATAATCATAAATTTCTCTATGAAGTAATTGAAGAGGGGTGGAAAAAAGGCGGCCTTCAAAAGGTCAATTTTGAGATCTTCAAAGATGCAGGAAAAGAAGAACTTGAATTGTCTATGACGCTCGTTCACACATGGAAAAAGTGTCTCGCTAAAAAGAAATGTTTTGAAGATGTTGATTTCAATGATTGGCTAGGTGTGATTTCAAATGAAATTCTAGCATTTAATGATGAAAACCAGGGCACCGTTAACAACATTGTTGAAGACAGTATTGAAATAACATCTAACTACTGTGAACAAGCAAGACTTGATAAAATTATAGATATTATCCTCGATTCACGAGTTAAAAAATATGACCTTGTAGAAAAAATAAACTGCAATATTCAGCTCAGTCTAGAAGATATCGGAATTGTCTTTGAGAGGTATAAAGAAGCGTTTGAGAATGCTCAAGATGAGGAATCAAAAAAGAAAATTGCACTTGCTGTGAGTTCATACTTCACAAAAAATAACATCTTTGTTGGAAATAGAAGTTGGTTTCAAGCTCACTTTAATAAGTACATAAATACCTGGAAAAAGATAAGTAATGTCATCTCTAATAGCGGCGCGGAGGTTTCACTCGACTGGGTTCTTTATTTACAAAGAGCTGGAGAATCTAGTTATTCACTAGTTAATTACAATGAGAGTCTTTTTGTTGAAAGTGCATTAAAGAAGAACAGTAATTTGAGCAACCTTGTGAAAACGAGGAAAGTAGCTGCTGAGAATATACTTCGGCTCTTGGTTGCGGCTTCATACTCAAAAGTAGTCTCTGGTTCACCAGAGGCGATAAGAAAAATAATTTGGAAAAACTTTACAGGTGTTATTAAAGAAGGGTTAAACGTTGCAAGCAGTATAGAAAACGCTTGGGAAATAAAGATTCAGTTTAATCAGATAATAAAAGATTATATAGAAGTAAATTCATATAGTGAAAATACGCCAACATTAAATCAAATATTAAGCTTGAAAAGTGATGTACTAAACCATGTTCAGGGAAAGTTTTCACATACAGATGGTTATGAATCATTCTTACTCGATAAGCAGATGGATCTTGATGCTAATTTTCTTATGCTAAAAATTAGGGATCAAAAAAGTGCAACCAGTGAACTTGGTAAAAACTATCATATCGACTACTCAACAGCGGAAAGTCGTTTTTTCTCTATGGCTAAGCTTGATCGGATTGATTCTTTAAAGATCTTTCTAAGACTTGCGAACAATAGAAGTGATCACTCTAAATCTTATGATGAATACTGTGCTCAAATTGGTGGAAAAATAAAAATTCAAGCAAATAGAGATGGAAAAAAACTTAAGATTGATTCATCAAAAATTAGTGGGGCGTTCTGCCATGAGCTCTCATATAAATTGGTGGAACAAAGCCTTAATACTTTTATTGATGTAAGTAGAACAAACATCAATGACTACACAGTTATAAAAACATTTGGTTCTTCACTAGAGATTGAAAATGGAGCTCTTGCAAATGGGCACATCGACTTAACGCAGGAATTTAGACATCCAAGGGCCAAGAGAGCTGAAAAAACAAGTTCATATGATGGCTGGTCAATTCCAATGTACGTGACATTTAAGATGCAAAAAGCTGTAAGTATCTCTAAAGATGGATATCTCATCAACTTTAAGACAGGTGATTATGTTGTCTTTCGTTACCATCATGTAAAGGAGGCTGAGCAGGGTCCAAAATATATAGAGCCTAAGGTCGGTTTGAATGGTGGTGATCTAAGATTGAAAAGAGCGGCAAACGGATTTGTACCTACAATTGTATCATTTGGCGGGATTGGCCAGGAGGCGGGTGAAGCTTCTCTGGGCGGAGAAGCAATTTATTCAGAAGTCGCAAATGAAGAAAGATATGACTCAAACGAAACTGAAGATATTAAAGAGAGCTTGGTTGAGAGTTGCTATGAGCAAGATGAAAACAATCCTTTTTGTGAATTAATTGAACCGCATTATATGAATGAGGTTAAGTATAAATTCTTCAAGGATTTTGTAAGCGAATATATTAAACAAACAAATCAATTTGGATTTAATTCTGCTGTCGTGGCCTTTACTGTTGAAAATGAGAGCAGAAGAACTAAGAAGTTACCTTTTTGCGAAGAGTATCTCCAAAAAGAGATTTCAGCCAATGGGGATAATACAGATCTTACAGAATACACAGTACTACCAAATGGTAAAAGAAAGCAGAACTGTGACATTTACCTAGAAAGAAGAATTGAAAAAGACATTAAAAAGATTGCTAATAGAGAACCAGATGATTCGTCGAATATGGATTATTTTGTCCCAGAACTTGCCCATGGATTCGATGTGGCTAAGGCTGATCAGGGTGAAGTTTTTCATCAACAATTTGCAGAACTTGGAAAAGCTGGAGTGATTAAAGCAGGAGATGAAAGATGAAAAATATTATCATAGTAATAGTTTTTTTCTGTTCGATTTCCACTTATGCAAGTTTGAAGGATTTTGGAATTAAGCGCGCTAATATTATAAAGCTTTCAGGAAATATGATCGTACTTGATGAGCCAACAACTATTATGGCAGACAAAGTGATTGTCGATACAAAAATAATTACTAATGGTAAGCAACTAGAGATTGGTGCATATGAAATTGAGTTTACAGAGAACGGCAAAATCTACGCCTTCGGTGAACACTTAGCAGAGGATTATGCAAAATCTAAAAGAATTTCTGTAATTAAAGCAGAGGAAATTCTAGCGAATCAGAATAGTTGTTTTTCTGGACACCTTGTTAAGCCAAAGCAGCAGGGGACAGCAAATCATAGCGTAAATCCATTAACGAGAGCTCATAATGCAACTGGGCATCGTGGTGCCGGTCATGGGGTTCAAGGTTATCATGGGGCACCGGGAAAAATTGGAGGTCGAGGAGAAGACGGTCTTATAAATCCTCAACCGATCGTCCTTCTTACAAATAGATTCATTGGTCATAACCCAACAGTTAATGGAAATGGGCAAAAGGGTGCTGATGGTGGTGATGGCCAACATGGACAAAGTGGATTTAAGGGTCAAGATGGTGGACACGGATATGCATTTTGTTACAGAAATCCGTTTACTAAAGACATTTCTAGAAGGGGTGGAAATGGAGGAAAAGGTGGTTTTGGTGGTAAAGGCGGCGCTGGTGGCGATGGCGGTGTTGGTGGATCCAATTCAGAAGTTATTCTAATTCATGGGGGAACAGAGGCCATTTTTGATGATCAAAAGTTTCAGTCGGTAGTTGGTGAGAAAGGTATTGCAGGCAGGAAAGGAAATAATGGAAATCCTGGCGCTGGTGGTAAAGGCGGAAATGGAGACTTTGATAGAAAATGGATCAAAATTAAAATCTTTGGAAAGACTTTCAAGACTGAAATCTGTCGAGAAAGTGCTGGAGGTGGAGCTGACGGTCCAGAAGGTAAAGGTGGACTAAACTCTTTAAAAGGCTGTGAAAACATCAATCCAGAAGATGGAAGTAATGGTCAAATTGGATGTGAATATAAGTTTAAAAGCAAGCCTGTTGTAAAAAGCAGTATGGAAGCACTAGAAAAGAAATACTCTCAGGCGAAAAAAGACCTTCTCCGTCATTATTTTTATAAAAGATTTGCACTCATATATTTTGAGACCCTTTTTTCACTAACATCTCTTTCAGATGAATTAGAAGAATTGGTCAATGACGAAGAGGCGACGATTGAATTAACTGAAGAAGCGCAAGAGGAAGTTCTACATGCCATGAAGGACTGGAATAAATATTTTATCCAACCCTTGAAAAATGATATTCCTGTGAGTAGCAAGACTCCTCTAAGTAGATCTGAAATTAAAACAGCAATTAATAAGGCCAAAGAGTTGCTTAAAATCCTTAGAGATCTTTATAAAGAGAAAAAGATAAGCACAAAGAAACTTGCTGGTCATAAAGCTTATTTCATTACAGAACTTGAGAAATCGCTCTCCATGGGGGCTTACTCCTGTAAAGAACTTGTTGAAATGAGAAATAGATACACGGACATTCTCTATCGCGATCGTTATGAGATTGAAACAAATGAGAATTTAAAGTCATGGAAACAGTGTGTGAGAAAGAAGCCCTACGAGAAGCAAATAGATCTTGAGAATTTGAAGTTCTATAACTTTGGTTTTTCAAAAGTGGTAGATCAGCTTTACGCCTTAAAGTCATGTGAAACAATTGATGTAGCAAATGTGACAAAAATGAATGTTCGAAAAATCATTACATCTGAGCTTCCATTCGAGAAGAAATCATTAATTTCTGAAAAGCCTTCGTTTTGTGGTGGTTTAGCATATAAATCAAATGGAGCTAGATCAATGGCTTCAAATGATGATCATTTGAATGTTGAATTACGAGAAGTAAAAAATATCATTGAAATTCATGAGCGTCTTTATGATAGCGAAACACCACTAGAGATTGCAAAACAGGAATATAAGCTTCAAAGCCTAAAGATGCCGGAGATAACAGATGTAAGAAAATCTCGTGGCTTTCATTTGAAAATTACAAGTTCACTTGGGGGTGCGAGATGAAAAAACTAATTCTGGTTTTTCTATTTCTCCTACCTGTCCTCGTGCAGGCCCAGAGAGTCACTCAGCAAAACCTTAATCAACGATTAAGATATTATCAGAATGGCTTTAAACAAGACTTGGAATTGTCTTATGAGGCAAAAATAGTAGAACTTTTATATTTTAACTATATTGATCGACTTAACTTGATTAAAAGGAAACTTGAAAGTTACAAGAAGGCAAAAGAGGGTATGGATAAGGTCTTGAAAAGATACTATTCCTATACTCTTGGGGGACTTGATGGAATTTCTCCCGCTGAGATTGTTACGCTCTATTCTTTCCAAACAAAATTCTCACATTACTATAACTCTGCTTTTAGAGATAAGAATGAGCTTAAGAAATTAATGCAAGATATAGAGAGCAGAAATATGTGTGTTGTTGGTGATGGTAGCACTGAGGTAAATACTGTCGCTGAGTACTTTGCAGTTATGTTTGCCCCAATATCTTTGGTTAATATTCCTATGGATTCAATTGATTATAATTCATGGTCTGCAGGCTCAGCATCAATTACTGGAAGCCCCAAAGGCGATTTTCATTATGAGGGAGCTACAATGGCCATCGCTGTTGTGTCACCGGTTATTGGGGCTACCTTTGCAGTACTCGGCTCGGCCATTAAGGCAATCAAGCAGGATGACTTAGATTTTGAGGCAAGAAATCGTTTTTTAGACGCGGTCAATGCTATGTTGACCTACTATAATGCTGCTGTCGTTGATCTAAATTCTAGAGCGAGAAATATTGTTCAAGATAAGTGTACGCATTTTTACAAAAGTATCTCCGAAGATCGTGAAGTAACTAGAAATGATGGAACTGTTACATACAAAGATAAGAGCTCGTTTGAAAGATTGAGAGATACGGTTTACTCATTTGAAAAAGACCTTGTTGATTTCAATGACTCATGGACGACGATGAGTGATCGTATTCAAATTGTAGAAACTAAATATGAGCTTCAAAGAATTGAGGTTGTAAGATATTTAACAAACTTGGAATTAAATTCAAATCAAGTCGTTCAAGAATATTTAGGGCGACTAGAGTCTGAAGTTCAGGCCCAAACTACTTACTACAGAAAGAAAATTTCAAGAGAAGTTTCACGTTATAAGAAGATGGTTTCTGGATCTGGTTCTTTGACGGAATTGGGAAGCTCACTTGAAAAGCTGATGGAATCAACTGTTGAAGGTGATTTAAAGTTTGGCCAAGGGGAAAGTGATATTTATTTTAGAAGAAAGAGTTCTAAGTTGAGGGAAATCCTATGATTAGATTAATACTTATTTCGACATTGTTATTGGCAAAAGCAGCATATGCAGAAATCATCGGGCCAATGAACCAGAATGGATTTTCATACAAGGTTACAGATAAACATTCCTACTATAATCAAAAAATAGCTGTGGAGTCCGGAACATTTCTTGGTGATATAGAGAAACCTGGTAGTTTTGACTTTCCTAGTTATGATTCAAATATTACTGACCACATATCTAACTTCTTGCAAGAAAAAACAATTTCAGCACCGGTTTCTCTTGATATGGGAAAAATTGCAATGGACTCTTTAGCGGCGAAGTTTTTGGAAGAAGTAGAGCTTGAAGATGTTGCAGCACCTGAAGTTATCATTAATGATGCTGAAACCATCTTTGATTGCCTAAGTGAAATTAAGAACAGCTATGAATCGCAAATAAAGAATTCAGCGGTAGGAGTTATAGATAGAGACCTTGAAGTAATTATTGAGTCTAAAAGAGAGACCCCCGAGGCATTATTATGTGCAAAAGAATCAAGGGATGGAGTCATTTCCAAGAGATCGTCTTCATTTGAATATATGATGGTTAAAAACCTTCTGGATCAATCTAAAGGTCAAGATTATTTTTCTTTTCTAAAGTTGATGAGTAAAAATAGTCATAGAAAAGCATTAGTAGAAATGAGAAGCTTTGCATTGGCTCATAATACGATTTATCTTTATCAAGAGGGTAAATTGAAGAGTGTTACAGAGATGAAGACGATATTAAGAGAGCTTGTAAAAGACCATTCAATAAGTATTGCAGGATTAGATCCAGTTAAAGATTATGATTACCTTAATCTCGTGATAGAGTTACTTTAATGAAGAGATTTCATTTTATTGTATTTTTACTATTTGTCCAAAACGCTAATGCTGAGTTTTGTTCATTGCTTTCATTGCCTGATAAATCACATGTCATTTATGGAGCATGTAAAGAACTAAATAGTGGTCAACTAGAAAGTTTAAGAAGTTCATATACCTCACAGCTTAAAAAGAATGATGTTTATCCTTATAATCATGTTGACTCCATTGGTGGAATTTGGAGTCCAACACCAACTTCTGTCGTAAACAATGCTTGGGTTAATTTTCAGTTTGAAGGTGTGGTTCCGAGTAGTGCTAAATATGTTCAGGTTTTAAATGAAATAAGGAAAAGGTCTGCACAACTCAACCTTAATCGTTACCGACCAGTTGAGCTTATTCTTGCTGATGAGATAGATATTGCGAATAAAAGTGCAATAAATATTGCGATTAGAAGTTGTATTGCTAAGTTCGGTGACGTTTGCAATTCGAAATTATCAGAAGCGATAGCTCTACTAAGGCCATTAAAAGAAGCTTTGATAAAAGAGAACCCAGAACTTGGTATAAGCCTCTTGAATAAACTCATTCTTCAAGTGTCTAAGAACACAACAGATATGATGTCAGAAATTTTGTTCACATTCTTGAAACAACATTTTATTACCTCTTCTGGTCAAGTAAAAGGATTGGCCTTTGTCCCTTCTCGAAACTTTGTGGCGAAAGCTCCTTTGGGAGATTTGAATACTTCTCAAGTTATGGCGATTATACGATCAAACCAATTTAAATATTTAAAATCAAAGCTGCTTTCTTCTTGCTATAAAGAGGACTTCAAAAGACCTTGTTTTATGATTGAAGGGACAGTTGATAGAGATCGGTTTGTTTTGCTAAGACAAATGGCTGCTTATCTTGATGATGTGATTGAGCTTCTTAGTTGGATCACTATTCACAATGCTGAATTAGAGGGGCATGCGTTAGCCAAAATGGACTTTAAGGTGCATGAGGCTGTGGTGTCTAAGTTTAGAATATTGTTTTCGGATCTTTCGACTATTAAGGATATTGAAAAAGCAAAATCAGAGATTAAAACTCATTTAAATAGAAAGTCGGCTTTTGTCTCGAGAGTATATAGAAGGCTATTTAGGCTTGATTCAAAATTCATTTCAAATAGTGTCGGTGCGAAAAGAAGATTGGAAATCATATCAGGATATGAATCATTAAGTCAGCGATTGCACGGGGATAGAAATAAAATTCGCTACATTTCAACAGAAGATCCAGTATTTATGGCCATGAGCTCCAATAGTAATACTAACTCCTTTTATCCAGAGGTAAAAACATCGTTAAATCGAGATGTGAAAAAAGAGCTTGTCTGCATGGATTTAGAAGTCAAATATCCTAAACTGAGTTTAATGTGGCATACCCATCAAGGATCAAAACTATACGATGCCATAATAAGTTCAAAGCTCAAGACTTCTGATTTAAGAAAACTTATTAACTCTCTGGATGTGGCACTGGATTTTAAGGCCGTTCTAAGGAAAATTAGAACAGCCCAATAGAAAGATTTAGAGATGTATAATGATCAAAATAATCATTGTTCATACGAGTAGTTTGTCTAAGTTCTAATGAATATCTTCTAGCACTTGTTTCAAAGTTTATATTCAATCCGAAGTAGCCACCAGGAGAAATAAACTCTTTATATTTGTCGAGTGAAATGCCAAGTGCTGTTCCGAGGGACATTCCAAGCTCTTTAGAGTTTAAAAAGTTTCCAACTCCCGAAATGGGAAGAAAGTTTAGTCTTCCTCCAGTGGAAAAGTCAGGGTTGTAAGAAATAATATTTGGTGATTTCTCAATTAGGCTAACAATGGCTTTGTGAGATGCTTTCATTTCTCTTCTGTGAATTTGAATTTCAGGGGAAATGCTTAGAAAATGATTAAGATAATAGTCGTATGTGTAGCCAATCGACGTTATGTTGTAGATATCATGATTTAATGATTGTGAAAGATGAACGGAGTGTTCAGAGTTGTTTGTTCGATCATTTACATCTTGAATAAGATAAGCATCGGAATAAAGCTCTGAAGCCTGACTGTTTGCCATTATGAGTAGGAATAATAGTAGCTTTTTCATCATTACCTCCGACACCTTACAAGAAATCCAATGAGATTCTTTTCTTTTTCAAAAATTGAAAATCCTGTGATTTGTTCAAAGATAAAATGAGCTTCCTCTGTTTGGGGATCGAATATGATAAGTTTATTGTTTTCTTCATCCCAGTTGAGGTCAAAAAATAAATCTTCAGTCGTTAACTTAACTTCCTTGAAAGTTTTTTTGTTGGTATTTTTAAGCTTAGGAAAGGTATATGTTTCGCCTCTGTCTGCATCGCCCTCATCTGGATACTGTGATCTTAGTGCTTGGATCTCTTCATGTTCTACATCTTCATTATCGTTTACAAAACATTTATGAACTGTCTCGCTTGGAATAACATTGTACCGGTATGAAGTTGTAAAATGTCTTTTTTGAATATCGTAACAACGAGTAACTTCAACTCTTCTAATGAGTTCGAGTGTTCCATAGGTATCGAGTGTCTTCCCATTTGGGGTAGATAGCTCTACACAAGTATTAAAGTCCTCTTTATCGATCAAATTCGAAATGACATCACCGATGTCCTCGGGTGTTGCCGTTCGATCGTTGTCTGCTATGACCTTGGTGTTTAAAATTACATAAGTCACTGAAACCATGCAGAATATGAGTCCGATTTTGCTAATTGTTTTAATTTTATTTTTCATAAATACCTCTCCAGCTTTAAAGTGCAGTAAAGGTGCCATTCTTGAAAGAAAAATTACGTCTTAAGTGTTTGAAATCATGTAGATGGCTGTTCCTTTTACGGAACAGCCTTGTGTGAATCTGGAATAATTTTTATTGTGATTTTAGTTACTTAGGGCATCCCCAGTAACTTTGCTTTTCAACGTCAAAGTAGAGGCAATCTTTGTTTTTATAAAGTTGTGAGAAGATCCCCTTGGCGGCCTTTCCAATTTCTTTTCTTAGTTTTCCAATTTCTGAGAAAGTAAGAGAAATTGCTTCTTTCATATGTATTGAGTAACTACTTTCACCTTTCTTTTCAAAAAATTTGTTATAAACATCTGCAAGAGGCTTGTCTTCGTCGTCTCTATTGAGTGACCAAAGGTACTCGAATTCATCAATGAAAGATTTATATAGAGCTTTATATTTTGTGCCTTGGTAAACAACGATGTTATCGAATTGCTTATGCTCAGCATTTCTAGACACGTTATATGAACCAGCAAGTAATACAGTATCCTTACCTGTTTGGTTGTAGTCGATTACAAAATATTTATGGTGGTTAAGCAGCCAGTGTCTTGGTGAAGGAGCGTGTGAATAATACTTCACTCTGACTGGGGCTTCCTTTTTGCTATTGCCAGGAAGGGCTTTCCAGTCTTTGATGAACTGTGGGGTCATCTCTTTGTTGTTTGGCTTAGTTTTATATTCTTGGTTATCAACAGCAAGCTTTACATCAACGCCTCTTTTAACGGCCCGGATAAGGGCATCAGAAACTTCTCTAATATTAAAGTGGTTCAAATTGACATAGATGTTTTTCTTGGCATCATCAATAGATTTGATAATAACGTCTCTAACATACCAGGTTTGATCACCGTCAGATCCTTTTCTTCTGGAAAGGTTAATATACTTACCTTGCTTATAGGCAGAGCTGCCTGGCTTGTTTTCTTTGATGGTGAAATTCATTGAACTTGAATAGAGAACCATGTTCTTGTTTTCAGAAGGGGTGTTGTCTATTGTTGAACCTTCTTTTTTTGTATAATCAGAGAGGGCTTGCGCATTTTCTTCGCCATTTGTAACCATATCTCTAGAGCTATTCCACAATACAGTAAACTCGTGACGGTAATCCTTTAGAATGCTTTCTTGGGCTTCTCCTGATTCATTGTGGTGAAAAACAAAGGCCTCACTGTATCTAGTTTTTGCGCCTCCAGACATGTTGGCAGATGAGTTGACCATCCATTTGCCATCAACAATCACAAACTTCTCATGCATATTTTGCTTTGCAATTTTTACTTCAGCTCCAGCAGCTTCAAGCTTTTCAATCTTAGAGATAGTACGTGCACTCTTAGCAAGCGGTGGGTGAATTACAATTCTAACTTCTGCACCACCCTTAAGGGCATCAAGCATAGCTTTGTCAATATCACCATCTGACCAACTGTAGATAGTGGCATGAACATACTTTTCTGCTTTTCTGACATTCTTATAGATTTCGTTAAAAGCCTCTTCACCCTTAGTTGGAGAAAACATGGCATACGGATAATCCTCTGAGGAAGGGTTACGGCCGGACACACCTGAAAAGTGCGAACACGAAGTAATGAATAAAGTAACAACCAAAATAGAAAATATAACTCTCATAATCTCTCCAATAAGGAATACGTAGCAAATAGTTTTTGATTACTCATCCTGATCGGAAAATGGTGAAGAAATTACACACTATAAAGGATGAACGGCAAAAAGAACGCTCGAAAAAACAATGAGTTATGTTTTTGAACAGGAGAAAAAGTTATGAAATTAGAAGAGAGAATTCGGAGGTTATATGTCGAAATATATTTGTATGGAATGCGGACATGTCACACAAAAATGGGCAGGAAAGTGCAACAGTTGTAATAATTGGAATAGCTTTCAAGAGGAAGTTGCTCATAGAAAAAAAACAAAGAGTCTTTTTCAAATTAATCCAAAATCCATAGACGAAATTGAGCTTGAGAATAATGACAGACTTAAAACTGAAACTCTTGAAATTGACAGAGTGTTTGGTGGAGGAATTGTTA
>JBFEVX010000144.1:0-8407 GCA_041546685.1 Bacteriovoracaceae bacterium
ATGGCATTGAACAATTTTAATGACGTCTTCATGTATCTCTTTGTTTTTTTCCAAAATGGAAACCACCCTGTCGACATGACTCACGATATCCATTCGATCTTTCACCCCAAGTCTTTTGGACATATTTCTTGGGTCTGATGATTCAAAAATGACATTATTTTTATTCTGAAAACCAAGATCATGAAACATGGCCGACATGATTAGTTTCCTTTGACTCTCAGGGCTATTCCAAGGTTGAGATTTAAGGAAGCCCGTACTAATAATTCCTATCAAGAAACTATGGTTATAAAGGAAACTCCCGGCTGAATTATTCATTCGTTTAACAATTGAATTCAAATCTCTGGTTTTGATGGAGCTTCCCATCTCAGAAATAAGATTGTTGACGTTTTCAATGGCCCTTTTGGAAAAGCCAAGGCCTTCTACTGTTGAATGTAAAAGTTCTAAAACCTGCGTCGCTTTTTTTTCAGGAGAAAGTTTGGATTCAGAGATAAATTTTTCTCTTGGAAAAAAGATATCTGCATACTTATAAAAGTCTTGCTTAGTTAGCCAGACCTCTTCAACACCTTTTTTCAAATAGGTCTCAAGATTAGACTCGTCGTGATCAGCATTTTTATTGATTATTTTGACAAATTTTTTAGAAGTCAGTGCAATATAAATATCGCAAGGGAAATTATCAATTCCCTCCAATGCTTTTATATCCAACTTAAGATACTTGGCTTCTATCGTTCCTTTAGGTTCATCGAGATTAAGAAGACCACCGTCACCAACACTACTACTGACAAAAGGTGCCAGTTCACTTAGAAGTCGATTTTTTGGAATACTTGAAATATTTTTCCCATCCAATACTTCATCAGTGTCTTCAACAAGGAACACTGAATTAACTTCTCCAATACCTGGAACTTGTTCCACTCCTGTTCCAAGTATTTTTTTCTCAATAATCAAAAGGTCAGCTGAGTTCTTTTCTTTAGTTGAAACAATGTAAGGGTCGAGTGAATTAAATTTGATGACATTCACTCCTTCAACTGAATTGACAATCTTTTCAACCTTTTTTGAAAGATCTCCATCTTGAATGATCAATGTAACGATCTTTCTAGCAGCACTCATTTGAAGACCTCATTCCTCTCCATGAGAATACTATTGATTTCTTCTCTCAACGTCGCTCGAACTTGCTCTTTACCACTTTCAGCCAGATATTTGTCGAGGTCACTGAATTGATAGAAAAGCAAGCGAATAGACTTTTCAATAGTATTGATAGATCTATTCAACATCCGAGAAGTTTTAAGAGCAAAAAGAAATTCTTCTGAACTTAATGTTTCAGTTTTCGTCGTAAGTATATTTTGTGTTTGCTCTTCTGGATGCACCTCTCCCATAACAAGTACTGGGATTTGATCTCGAACACTATTGTTAAACTCGTTGATTACGGAGTTATCAACAATGACAGCATCCTTGCCTGTGTACCCCTTGTTTTTTATATAAGTATTCAGATCTGTAATGACATTGGAGACCATTGCATGGCCATTCTTTTTAAAAAGATCTGTCTGACTTACATCTGCACCAATAACATCGACGAAGTATACAGTCTCGGTACTGTCTCTTGTCTGCGCGTCTCCTGTTGCTTCTACTTTTTTTTCTGATTCATTGTTGGAAAATGAGTCATGACTGAATTCAGCAACTTCACCAGCAAGGAGTCTTCGACAATGGTCTACACATCCAAGAAAATACTCTATGTGATGAGGGAGCTCTTCCTTGTTTTCTTTGAAACTTTCAAATCGATCTTCGCTTAAATGCATGTGCTTTTGAATTTCCTCAAAACCCATCATTCCAGCAGAACCTTTTAGACTATGAAAACTCCTGAAGACTTTATTGAAATTTCCTTCAATATCTGTCCCCCCTTCAATACTAAGGAGAGATTCTTCTGCATCCTCAAGTAACTCTGAAGCTTCAATTGAGAATTCTTCGAGTAAACTTCCATCACTCATTTTCGTCCACCTCAAACATATCTATGCCTTCACTATATTCAGTCATTTTATTCACATCCACTGACTTCGCCTTTTCCAGTGCTGTACTTATTCTTGAAACTGCATTTTCAATACCAGAGATTGCTCCATCCAGCTCACTTTCATTTCTTTTTCTCAAAGTCAGTATTTCTTTTTTGATTAAAGTAAGAGGGTTGATAATGTCATGGCTTAGTGTTGCCAACATACTCAAAGCCGATTCTTCTTTCTTCTTCTGATTTTTCATGCCTTCGAGTAGTTTCAAATCCAATAACGTCTGTATCCTTCTTTTCACAACAGTTCTCTCAAAAGGTTTTTCGACAAAATCGTTTCCACCGACTTCAAAGGCTCGAATAACATCTTCTTTTTTATTTGAAGCAGTAATGAAAATAATTGGAGTTTCAGTATTTCCTTCACTTCTAATTTCTTTACAGAATTCAAAACCATTTTCTTCTTTTAAATTCACATCCAAAATAATCAGATCGACCTTGCTTTCACATAAGTTCATTCTTGCTTCACTCAAGTTAGTAGCATGCAAAAGTTCGAAATCATTTTCGAACATTTCATTCATAACGAGGTGAATTGTTTTGGCATCATCAACAATTAATAATACAGGCTTCATAGCACTCTATGATACCGGAATCAGGGGCGTTCTCAATGGGCAATTATATTTTTATGGCGTCTTCATAAGACATAAAAGGAAAACAATTTAGTGCGGAGTCTTCGCAGCAATTATAGACTTGAATTGAAGTTTCCTTAAGTATTAAGGAGGCTTCATTAAAGGCCCTGATCATTTTTGGAAATTCTGTACTATCATGGTTGGCATTTCGGTGATCATGACCAAAAAAATGTGTCTTCTCAATTGTATTTTTCAGATCAAGACCGAGGAAAAAGATTCGGTCAAACCCCATATAGACCGCAAGTTGTAACGCGAAATAACTGACTGTATATCCACTGTATATCCCCTTGTCCAAATCAAAACTAAATCCATTTGCACCGAGTAAGTTAATTGGAATACCCCAAGGGCGATCAGGCAAAGTAAAAAGATAACGCGTGTCTTTAAGATCTTCGGGAAACAAATCAAAGAGCCTTTCATCCATGGCACAATGATAATAAGCTCCAGGGTATGCAAGAAAAGATCTATTCAGTCCGAAGGTCAGTCGCCTTCTCAGCGGCTCCAAATCCAGTTCAGACAAGGAAGGGCCACTGCTTATGATAAAGCAGTGTTTACCTGGATGAAGATTTTTGAAATCTCGGATCTTATCCATTGCCATCAAATATCTCACTTTCTTCAAAGCAAACGTGTTTGATCATTCTTCTATTAAATGTATAAACCAAATGAAGTCGACGTTTTGAATCAATCAATAAACTTGGATAGCTCAACTCCATTTCTTCCGATGATTCGACGTCCATATGCTTGATAAAATTTATTCCATAATTATCACTTATTGATAAAGAAATAGGATTTCTTTTGAATTTCTCAGTGTTGTTATGGGCCACAACGAGTTTCTTCTCGCCAAAGTATGCTGCAGCAACGCCACTAAGTGGACATCTCAAATTCATTCTAAGAATAGTATTCCAAGTTTTACCATTATCAGGACTAAGTCCTCTATAAACATAGTGGGGAGTATCCATCGAAGGACGAAGTAGCAACTGCCATTCAGTCCCTTCTGTATTTATTAGATCTCCTTGAATTAGATCTCCTTCAAGAACACCGGATTGATGCCACTTTGTAAAAGGTCTCTGTGACGTATAGAGATAAGATGTATTTTCTTTTTCATGATAAGCAGGTATCAGGATTGTATCTTTATCAATAAAATGGGGCCTATGTCTGATCATCATCCCTATAGGCAAATCGAGTTTGTTAGGCATAGTCCAGACATTCTTTTCTACATCAAAGTACGAATGAAAAACCTGAGCGCTATCCCAGTAATGATGTTTTAACACTACAAAATATAAATGAAGTTTGTTCTCAACAGGGTCAGAGAAAAGAACAGGGTTGCCACAATTAGCAGAGTCCAAGTGTGAAAAAGGAAGGACTCCTTTATCCCATTGCTTAGTTTGATTATTATATTTGGCTACAGCAATTTGCGCCTTTTCATTTTCTTTCTCAACATAGCCGTACCAAGTAACATAGACATTACCCTGGTGTTCACACAGGGTCGCACAATGACAATGCGACCCTATTCCCGTTGGATTATATATGAAGTGACTTTCCATCGGAATATCATCTCATAAAATGTGATAGGCACTAAACCTCATGCAGCATTTTTATTAATGTGCTCACCATACTTGGCGTCAATTCCCATGATATGACTGGTAAGCCAAAACTTGAGAAAATTGACTAGTTTTTTGCTATCGAGGTTTCCACTTTCAATTTCACCTTTGAAACCACCAACTTGATCCAACAAGTTTTTATGAATCAATTTATGTCCCTCTAATCCAGGGAATCCTGCATTGGCCATCAACTGCTCTTCTTCATTGAAATGTTGAACAACAAAACCTGCCAATTCACCAAAGCTCGAAAGTACTTTTCCAGTATCACCACTTTCCAAAGTATCAATCAGTAAATTAATTTTCTTAATCAATGTTTTATGTTGTTGATCCATTTCATTAACACCAACACTTAATTTATCTTCCCATTCAAACTTTTCCAGGCTCATAGTACACCTCCGTTTTTTTCATTATCGATGACATATGTATTTGCTCGGAGGATTAGAATAATGACGAAAGGTGATTTTAATCAGAGTTCAGAAATTCCTAAGTAAAATCAAGGTGTTATTTAAAGCTTCAAAATATGTGGATTTAGCCGCATCTACGCTGCTTAGACAACTCCTTCACAATTCAATTAGTCTCCCCAATTCTCATGCTTCAGCTATAATTCCATATCAGGAGTTTATTGATGAGTTTAACTGGTCTGAAAATTGTCGTCGTCGATGATGAGGAAATGATCCGAACACTGATCGGAGAGATCCTTGAAGACGAAGGAGCGACAGTTGAACTATTTGATGGAGGGAACTCAGCTTTAGAGTACCTTAAGAACAATCCTGCGCATTGGCTGATCTCAGACGTCAATATGCCGGATGGAAACGGTCTGGACTTGGTCAAAAATATGAACGGAGTCTGTACCAACAAACCTAATATCGTGCTTCTCTGCGGTCTTGCCGAAGAAATCCAAAACCCTAGTGAACTTGGAATCAAAAAAATATTCAAGAAACCGGATGAAGTTGAAGAGATCATCGACTATATCCAGGCCCAAAGCCGCTAGGTCAGTTCTTCCACTTAATACCTTTTATTTAATCCCTTTGATAGAATTTCAATAAGATGAAAGTTCTGATTATAGATGATGATTCTCAAATGCGTGACTATGTCTCCATGTATCTGGAGACTGGATTTGACTGTGAAATTCTGGAAGCCAGTTCTGGAAATGAGGCCTTAATTGTTCTCGACCTGGAAGATGATTTTGACCTGATTATTTCAGAAGTCTTTATGAAAGGTGGAGATGGGCAGGCCATCATTAATTATGTAAACGAGAAAGAAATGTTCAGTTCGTTTATTTGGCTCAGTAAACCAGAGAATGAAACTGTAACATGGGTAAAACAATCTACAGCAATTGGTTTTATCCCCAAACCTTTTAAAGACCCTGATTTTTTTCCATTAATTGAAAAGGCCGAAGAACTATCTCGCAATAGGCCCTCCCCACCACCTGTTGATCAAAGTTCAGTATCACATCCAGGAGAAATAGATCTTTCACCATCGACGTCATCTAAAACTCAAATGGCTTCTGTCAAAGAAGGAACAACTTCTACTTCTGGAAATCGAAGAAATGAAGAAGTCGAAGCAGACTGGTCTATAGCGAAAAAAGAGAAAGCTGATCTTAATGCAGAAGTAGACACCGCAGATTGGTCTCTAAAAAAAGAGAAGACTTCCCTGAATGAGGAAGGTGAAGTTGCTGACTGGTCGATTCCCAAAAAAGAGAAAGGTGATCTGAATGCAGAGGGAGAAACAGCTGACTGGTCGATTCCCAAAAAAGAGAAAGGTGATCTGAATGCAGAGGGAGAAACAGCTGACTGGTCAATCTCAAAAGAAAAAGAAAGAAGAGACAGTCTTATTGAACTAGTAAAAACAGAGCCAACACTTAGCGAACTTAAGAAAACGAGAGAGCAACGGAAAAAAGAAAGAGATGATGACAATGATTATGACAAGTCAAAGTATAAGCGAGTAAGAATCAGGCGTTTTTTGAACTTTTCAAATGTCGACTGTGACGTCTACCTCAAGATTCGAAAAGACAAACTCATCAAAATCATCAATGCCGGAGAAGGTTATAATGAAGACCAGTTGGATCGCTATCAAAAGAAGAGCGTCCGCTATGTTTTCATCCCAATTGAGCAACATGAAAATTTCATGAATGCCTTCTCTGATCTTGTCATGGACAAGCTCTCACTTGTTCAAGATATGGGAGTTGAAGTGAAGCAGGCCGCAGAGCTTGTTGTGTTTGATCACATCCAGGAAATGGCTACTGAATATGGAATAAGTAAAAAGACAGCCACCATGGTCAGAGGTGCTATTGAATCTAATTTGAGCACACTCAAGAAAATGGGTAATGTCATGGATGTCGTTTCAAGAATGATGAGTGGGAAAAATTATATTTCAGAGCATTCTCTTCTCCTTTCTTACATTTCTGGACAAATCTGTATGAAGACGGCCTGGGGGAATCAAAGTTCAATTGAAAAACTCTCCATGGCCGCCCTTTTTCACGATTGCTGTATAGAAGATGATGATCTTGCTAAAGAGCATGATCTGGAAAATGGCATCTCTAAAGATTGGTCTACTGAAGAAAAACATATGATCGAAGAACACGTAGGGAAAGCTGCATCTTTAATCAACGCAGGAGAGAGCATTTTTGCTGATGTTGATACAATTGTTCTCCAACATCATGAAAACCCAGAAGGTAATGGGTACCCAAGAAAACTCGGGTCTCTTTCGATTTCACCACTTTCTGCTACATTTATTATTGCAGAAGATTTTGTGTCAAAAATTTATGGTAAATCAAAAGATCAAGTTGATATCGATAACATAAAAAAAGAATTCCTTGAAAAGTACAATCGAGGTAACTACAAAAAACCGTTAAAGGCCTTTATGGATGCCTTTTAACTAGTGCCATAGCAAGTTCAGCGGCCACTCTGGCGTTATCCTTCACCAATTCAATATTAGATACCAATGACCTGCCACCAGTCACGTCCTTTATCTTACCTAGAAGAAAAGGAGTAATGTCTTTACCACTTATACTGAAGCGCTCCAGCTCAAGTATAGCAGTCTTGATAATGTCTTCGATTTCTCCAGCTGGATAGCTGTATTCTTCAGGAACAGGATTGGCCACTACCAATCCGCCATCAATTCCCAATGTCCACTTCGCCGAAACAATGTCAGCAAGATCATCAATGGATTCTATTTTGGCATCACAAAAGTAAGAGCTCTCTCTTGTATAAAATGCAGGCATTTTTTCAGTTTTATAACCAAGAACCGGAACTCCCTGTGTTTCCAGATATTCCAAAGTCAATCCAATATCGAGAATTGATTTCACCCCGGAACAAACAACAGCAACACTTGTTTTTCCGAGCTCTGTCAGGTCGGCTGAAATATCAAAAGACTTGCTTGCACCTCTATGGACTCCACCAATTCCTCCTGTAGCGAAGACTTTGATTCCCGCTTTTTCTGCAAAAAACATAGTCGAAGAAACTGTTGTCGCTCCATTTTTCCCAAGACCACAAACAAGCGGGATATCACGTCGTGAAGTTTTCTGAACCTTCTTGCCGTTTTGTGCAAGGTGATGAATCCCCTCTTCGGAAAGTCCTACCACAGGTTTACCTTGCAGAATTCCAATAGTCGCAGGAACAGCACCTTTTTTTACAATTTCTTCTTCAAGTGCCAAAGCAGTTTCAAGATTTTGCGGATAAGGCATACCGTGAGAGATTATAGTCGACTCAAGTGCTACCACACCTTTTCCGTCGGCCAATGCTTCTTTAACGCGTGCAGATACTTCTATTTCTACTGACATAACTATCCTTTCGAAGTTTCCTATTGGTCAGGGTGAGATTATAAATTAAAATCTACCAATAGGTAGAACTTTATGAATAAAAAATACAACATTTTTGATTTTTTTCTCGATGGAATTTTTGTCATCGATGAACAAAAAAATATTGTCTATGCCAATCAGTTAGCCGCAACTCTTTTTGGACTCAGAATTAAACGACTTATCGGCAAACCTTGCTTTGAACATTTTCAATTCAAGGACGAGACATTATTCTGCATGGAAAATGGAGAAGTAGGTAAAGATTCTCCGAGTAAATACGTCGAAGTAGATTTCACTTCTCCAAAAGGCGCTGAAGGTACAGTGCAGGTCATGGTTCAAC
>JBFEVX010000105.1:0-13717 GCA_041546685.1 Bacteriovoracaceae bacterium
CCGATCAATTCGTTTGCAAGTTGAAGTATGGGACTTGTAGAGCGATAGTTTTCTTCTAGTTTGACGACTTTCGCTCCGGGAAAGTTTTTTTCAAAGTTCAAAATGTTTGTGATGTCTGCCCCACGAAAAGCATAAATACTTTGGTCATCATCGCCTACGACACAAAGGTTATTATGTTTTCTTGTTAGGCCCATCACTAGCTCAAATTGTAAGTTGTTGGTGTCCTGATACTCATCAATCATGATGTATTTGAACTTCTCAGACCATTTGTCGGCCACATCAGGATGATTTTTAAAAAGTTGGACAATCAAAAAGAGAATGTCATCAAAATCAATTGCATTATAAAATTTGAGTTTGTCTTCGTACTCTCTGTAGATCTGTTCAACTGCAATACAGTAAGTATCATCCTCATCGAAAAACCTTGAGTGCTGATAGTCTTCTGGACCTATACCCTGATTTTTCAAGTAACTGATTCTTGACTGAATCTCTTTTATATCAAACGACTTGTCGGCCTTGAAGCGCTTGAGCTCACCTCTGATAATGGCGTACTGATCTGTAGTGTCATAAATACTGAAGTTTTTGTGATAACCCAGCTTGTCGATATCTTCTTTGAGTATTCTGACTCCCAAGCTATGGAATGTGGCCAAGGTAATGCCTCGCATTTTGGACTTTCCAAGAAGCCCCGAAACTCTCTCGCGCATCTCTTTGGCGGCCTTATTTGTGAAGCTAACACCTAGAATTTCCTTGGCAGGTATACCTAAATTGTAAACCATATGAGCAATTCGATATGTGATTGTTCGAGTCTTGCCAGAGCCAGCGCCGGCCAGAATGAGAACTGGTCCTTCGATTGTTTCCGCTGCTTGGCGTTGTTGTGGGTTTAGGCCTGAAAGTGTGATCATGAGACTACAATTTAACCGATATTCAAGCACTCCATCAATCAACTTTTCTCACTCTTCTTGGGTGTCAATATCTAGTTGATTTTGCTACAATTCACACTTCATTTTTACCTTAATCGGGGGAAGCAATGACGAAGAAGAAGTCCACCAAAAAGAAAGTCTCAAAAAAGAAGGCAACCAAGAAAAAGGTAGCTAAAAAGACGACGAAGAAAAAAGTTGCAAAGAAAGCAGCGAAGAAGAAAGTTGCAAAAAAAGCGACGAAGAAGAAAGTTGCAAAAAAAGCTACGAAGAAGAAAGTTGCAAAAAAAGCGACGAAGAAGAAAGTTGCAAAAAAAGCGACGAAGAAGAAAGTTTCAAAGAAGGTCGCCAAGAAAAAACCTTCCGTTGATATGAAAAAACAACTTCATGATTCCATCTTGGAGTTGATCAGAGTGACTTCAACAGTTATTCCTGATGATGTTCAAAAAGTAATTCTGGAATCCTTGAAAAAGGAAAAAGAAGGAACTTCAGCTGAATACGCCATGAAGATTATTGAGGCCAATATTGAGCTGGCAAAAAAGAAAAGCCAGCCTATGTGTCAAGATACAGGCACGATTCTTTTCTTCATTGAACACCCTGCTGGTTATCATCAAAATGACTTCAAGAAAGTTGTTGAAAAAGCGGTCGTAGAAGCTACCAAGAAGGGATATCTCAGACAAAACTCAGTCGATACGTTGACTGGCGCAAACAACACCATGAATATTGGACTCGGTCATCCTAGTTTTCACTTTCATGAGCATGGCAAAAATACAGTAGAAGTGAGGCTGATGCTTAAAGGTGGTGGGTGTGAGAACGTTGGTGCTCAGTACGCACTTCCGCATGTCCCCCTTGATGCCGGTCGTGATCTTAAAGGTGTCCGTAAGGTCATTCTTGATGCCATCGTAAAGGCCCAAGGAAAAGGATGTGGTCCGGGTGTTCTCGGTGTAACAATTGGCGGTGACAGAGGGGCCGGATTTGTAGACTCGAAAGAACAACTTCTTAGAAAGCTTGATGATTCCAATCCTAATGCTGAACTCGATGCTCTTGAAAAAGATATTGTTGAAACTGCGAATAAGCTTGGAATTGGTCCAATGGGTTTTGGTGGAACGACCACATTGCTCGGCTGTAAAATTGGCGTTCTTAACAGATTACCGGCTTCTTACTTTGTTTCTGTTTCCTACATGTGTTGGGCCTACAGAAGACAAGGTGTAGTTCTTGGAAGCAGTAATGAAATCAAAAAATGGCTCTATTGAGCGGAGAAGATATGAAAAAACTAGATTATCCATTCAGTAAAGAAAAAGTACGTGAACTTAAAGTTGGAGATATGGTTTTGATCAGTGGAAAACTTTTCACTGGTAGAGATGCCATCCATAAATATCTTCACGAAGGAAATCCATCTCCAGTGGATTTGAATAATCAAATTATTTATCACTGTGGTCCTGTTGTGCTTGAAGAGAAAGGTGGTTACAGAGTGGTTGCTGCTGGACCTACGACTTCAATCAGAGAGGAACCATATCAGTGGGAAATCATGAGAGATCATGGAATTGTAGGAGTCATCGGTAAGGGTGGAATGGGACCCAAGACTTTGAAAGGGTGTCAGGAATATGGTTGTGTTTATCTTCATGCTATTGGTGGAGCAGCACAAGTTTTGGCCGAAAAAATCAAGTCTGTTGACAATGTTTACCTCAAAGAAGAATTCGGTTCTCCTGAGGCCATCTGGGAACTTTCAGTTGAAGATTTTCCTTGTGTTGTGACAATGGACAGTCACGGAAACAGCCTGCATGAAAAAGTTGAAGGCGAAAGTACAGAAATTTTCAAAACTTTGATTTAAGGAAAAAAATGAAACGCTATTTGATCACGAGTGCTCTTCCTTACGCCAATGGGCCTCTCCATTTCGGACACCTTGCTGGAGTTTACCTTCCGGCCGATGTTTTCTACAGACATACAAAACGAATGGGACGAAAGGCCATTCATATTTGTGGATCTGATGAACATGGTGTGGCCATAATGCTCAATGCTCAGAAGGCAGGGAAAGAATATAAGGCCTATGTGGATGAATGGCATGCCTCACATAAAGCATTGTTTGATAAGTTCAAAGTTACTTTCGACTTTTTTGGTCAAACTTCAGCAGATTATCATGCAGAGGAAGTTATTCCTTGGTTCAAAGCGATCCATGAAAAAGGTCTGATTGGAACCAAAGATAGTCAACAGTTGTACTGCAATGATTGTAAAAACCATCTTCCAGATAGATTTGTAAAAGGTGAGTGTTATAGCTGCGGTTATGAAGATGCCAGAGGGGATGAATGTCCTAACTGTGGAATCATTATTGATCCAGTAAGATTGAAAAAGCCACTTTGTCAGATCTGCGGTAGTGGAAATATCGAAGAAGTCACGGTCACCCAGTATTACCTTTTACTTTCCAAATTTGAGAACGAATTTAAGGAATATCTCTCAGGTAGAAAGCCTGTATGGAGAAAAACAGTTTTTCCTTTTGTTGAAAGTCTGATCAAAGAGGGACTACATGATAGGGCGATTTCAAGGGATTTAGACTGGGGAATTGATGTACCTTTGGCCGAAGCCTCTGGAAAAAAACTGTATGTTTGGTTTGATGCTCCGATTGGCTATGTCTCGAATACCAAAAAAATGCTTGAAGAGACAGGGAGCGATGAGGACTACCTCAAAGACTGGTGGTTGAATAAAGATTCTGAGATTGTTCATTTTATCGGTAAAGATAATATCATTTTTCATTGTATCATCTTTCCTTGTATGTCTATGGCATCAGGCCGTGCATTACCAGCAACAGATGTCCCTGCAAATCAGTATCTGAATCTTGAAGGAAAGCAGTTCTCCAAGTCTGCTGGTTGGTATGTCGATGCCGAGCAAGCTGTGGAACAATTTGGTCCAGATGCCCTACGCTACTATCTTTTTTCAATACTTCCAGAAGGAAGTGACTCAAGCTTTACGTGGGAAGGTTTTCAGGCCCGTGTTAATGGAGAGCTAGCAAACAATATTGGGAACCTGGTCAACAGATGTCTTAAGTTTTGGGCCAAAAACTGGAGTGATGGACTACCAGCTGAGGTATTCCAAGGTTTCTTTGATAGTGAAGCAGAAAAGAAGTTTCAAACAACAATCAAGGAACTTCATGAATTGTTGGATAACAAACAAATCAAAAAAGGATTAGAGACGTTGATGGCCTTGGGCCAGGACGTTAATACCTATTTTTCAGATAAGGCCCCTTGGGCGGAGTTCAAAACTGATCCCGATGCCGCTTCAAAAACAATTGCGGAAACTGGTCTTCAGATACTTATTCTTGGAATTTTGTTTGAACCATTTCTTCCTGATTTGAGTGAAAATATACTCACTTTGTTCGGGGAAAATTTAACTGACGAGATCAAGACAAAAGTTTATCAGGGTGATTTGGGCCCTCTTAGAGAACTTGTCGCAAATGGATATTCCTTAACTGGAAAACCTAGCGCACTCGTTCCAAAGATAGAAGACAGTGTTATTGATGCTTTGAAAGAAGAATTGGGTAAGAAGGGATAAGTCATGACTGAAACAGCGATGTGGGAACCAACTCCAGAAAGAGCGGAAAAGGCGGCCATTCGAAAGTTTCAGTCATACGTTGAAGCTGAATCTGGTTTAAAATTCGAAAACTATAATGAGTTTCATCGTTGGTCAGTAGATCATGCCGATCGCTTTTGGACTATGTTAATGGATTTCTACAAGGTTAAAACATCAGGATCTCTCGATCCGGTTGTAACTGATATTGGCTTCAATGAGTATGGTTGGTTTAAAAATCTCAAACTCAATTTTGCTGAGAATCTATTGGGCCATGGAAAAGCAGAAAAAATTGCTTTGAACTTTGTACATGAATCTGGTCTTAAACGAGAAATAACTTATGCAGAATTAAGAGGAATGGTAGGAAGTTTGCAGCGTGAACTGAAGTCTGTGCTTGGTGTTGGTGATGTTCTTGCTTGCTATATGCCTAATATACCAGAGACTGTCGTATCAATGTTGGCCACATCCTCTTTAGGAGGGGTCTTCACATCTACCAGCAGTGATTTTGGTGTGAATGGAGTCTTAGACCGATTCGGGCAGAGTCGACCTAAGGTTCTCGTGGCAGCAGTCGGTTACGAGTATAATGGTAAATATTTTGATTTAACAGATAAGATTCTTGAGCTTGAGTCGAAGCTTGATTCTGTTGAAAAAATTATTCTAGTCGATTTCATGAATAAAGGTGTGGATACATCTCGTTTCAAAAAAGCAGTTCTTTTTGACAATCTAGTGGTTAATCCAGTTCACCCTGAATTTATCGATGTCGAATTCTCTGCGCCCCTCTATATCATGTATTCAAGTGGAACTACGGGAAAGCCAAAATGTATCGTTCATAGCGTTGGGGGGACTCTCTTACAACATGTTAAGGAACTAGGGCTTCACAGTGATTTGAATGATGAAAGGAATATTTTCTATTTCACTACTTGTGGTTGGATGATGTGGAATTGGCTAGTTTCCTCCCTATATTTTGGGGCCAAAATCACACTTTATGAAGGTAGTCCCGGCTATCCATCGTTAAAAGATTTTTTCTCTATAATTGATCGTGAAAAGATAGATATTTTTGGAACCTCACCCAAGTTTCTTCGAGCACTCGAAGATTCTGGATATAATCAGGATTTGGATCTTTCTACTCTCAAAACAATTCTATCAACTGGTGCTCCACTACTCCCTGAGCAATTTGATTTTGTTTATGAGAAAGTTAAAAAAGATGTTTGTCTGTCTTCTATTTGTGGTGGAACTGATATCATTGGTTGTTTTTTCTTGGGGAATCCAGCGTTACCAGTTTTTCGGGGGGAAATACAGGCCCTTGGGCTAGGGATGGATGTCAGCTGTTTCGATGATCAAGGTAACGAAGTTTTAAACCATGAAGGGGAGTTGGTTTGTCGAAAGTCTTTTCCTTCGAGACCTATCTATTTTCTTAATGACGAAAATAATGAACGTATCAACAGTGCTTATTTCAATAAGTTTCCTGGTGTCTGGCACCATGGTGACTTTATTACACTAACAGATAGGAAGACTGTAAAAGTTTTTGGTCGCAGTGACGCCACCTTGAATCCCGGAGGTGTCCGCATTGGTACGGCCGAGATTTACCGACAAACAGAAACACTTCCTTATCTTTCAGATTCCATTTGTGTGGGGAGACCACATGATGGAGATGTTGAGGTTGTATTGTTTGTTAAAATGGCCGATAGAGAGTCTCTAAATGATGAGAGAATCAAAGAGATCAAGACTCAGATTCGTAAAAATACAACTCCTAGACATGTACCTGCCCATATATGGTCAGTAGAGGACATTCCCTATACTCGATCAGGGAAAAAAATGGAGCTAGCTGTAAGTCGTATTTTACAAGGTAAAGAGATTACGAACAGGGAAGCTGTGGCCAATCCTGATTGTTTGAGTGAGTACGAAAAGTATCTGAATTGTTGATTACTAGAGGGTTCCAGTAGGAGTCAAAATCAATCTTTCGTGATGATGACCTACTGGTTCTTTGATAGTCTTATTCCATGTTCTTATCATTTGACCTGTTTCTGAATCAACCCAAGCATTAAAACTAGTTGTGTCGTCACCTTTGAGTAGATAGGAGATGGTCACGTGTTCCATCAATCGACCTTTTCCATTCTTGATTTCAATGACACTTTTGTTTTTCTTAACGAGCACCTTTGTATCGGGCTCTTGGAATTTGAGAAGGAGATTTCCTAATTTTTCTTGCCATTTTGAATTGTAGGAATTGACCCATTTGAGGCCTTTGGCGTCCGCATTTCTATCTCCCGTCACTTCTCGGCCAGCAATCATTCTGACTTTTTGTGCCATGGAGGGAATACTTGAAGGTCTTCTCTTTTGAGCAGTTGTATTTTCGACTTTGGCCTCGGCAAGCTCTTCTTTAGTACTTTCCCAATGAAGAACTTTGGTGTCCGATTCATTCTTTTTTGTAAAAGTCTGCCAGTTTCCATCGTCTTTATTCATGTTGATGTCATGAATCTTATAGATGAGAGAAACGACAAGTACGAGCAATGTCAGTAAGCTGGCTTTTTTCATTTTAATCGATCACGGTAAATTGAAAGTTGATGATTTTGAATGGTTTCCCACCACTGAATTCAAAATCCAGATAATCATCAAATTTTGTTCCTATTTTCTCTTCCCAGCAATCTTCGCAGTTCACGAATCTGGTTCTGAATCTACAGTTAAATGTCGTACCTGGTGGAATCCAAGGACTAACTTCGAAAAAGATGATGTTATGAAATTGGAATGGAGGAGAGTTTCCTGTATCTCCAACCATGGTGTTTCCCCATGTCTTTTGCGGCTCCATTTTCGAGTACCATGCTGAATCAGCGCCTTTAATGGCCCTGATGAAACAATCGTGTGGACTATTCGCCCCACCAAGACAGTTGTCGGCCTCAAGGTTAAGTTTTGCTCTTAATTCTTCTTGAAGCGCCCACTTGGTTGCATTTGTATCATTGATTTGCACCATACAGACTGGGGCCAGTTGCTCAGCAGTTTCATCACCATTTTGTCTTGTGATGTACTTACATTCACCAGCAGTTGAACCACCTTCAGTGGACGTATCAGCACCGCCCTCAGCTACAATAGGAAACTCATCACCGAAGTTATTACAGAATTTACCTTGCTTGTATGGTTTTGAGAGCGCGGTATCTTCCCACTTTACGTGGTCCCAATCATTGGCCAGGACCTGAATACCGGCCATCGTTGAGTTTGAGTTGTTATAGAGATTAAGTGCAAGTCCTACAACTTCTCCCGGGCTGATTTTGGCATTTCCATTATTGAACTTGAGTTCACCATCTATAATAGGTGATGGTGTGATGTCTGGGTTACTTTCAAGAGCATTCCTGATGTCAGATCTTCTATCAAATACAAATGCCTTACTGGCATTTTCTCTTGGATCGAATATCAAAAGATCTTTTGGAACTAGTGTTGATTTAAGTCTGTTGGTAGCTGTAACCTGTGTTTCATTTGTCCTGACACTTGAAATTGAATTCCCTGCTTCATTATATGATCGATACAGGAGCAATCCATAACTATCAATCAGTTTTTCCAATCTGTCCTGAGGATATATACCACCATTACAGAGTAGGAATCCTGGATTCCCCATAATTCTCATCGTGTATTTTGAAAAGACCTGCATAAACTGTCGGTAGGTGATTGGCTTCACATGTCTTATCCAATCTGCCGCATGATCAGAAGAATGGTTTATATAGCCTGCAGTTCGAGTATCACCACCTTTGGCGTTAAGGTCTCCAAGTTCTGCCAATGTTTCCATGACAATTTTCATGACATAGTTGGCAGCCGTTTGTTTATCCATTTTACAAACATTTTCGTCCTCGAAGTCTTCTGCAATTGCTACCAGAAAGTGAGAAAAAATTTGTCCTGCCTGGTGTACATATTCATTGATCGAGTCAGGCTCATTTGGATCGTAGTTGAGATATTGAGGATACATCAGTCTTGAGTCTTCATTAGGTGCAAGTCCTGCTACGTGAATGGGTTCCCTCTCACTCATTGGTCTGGCAGCATTGTTGAAGCGTCCAAGCGCCCATTCTCCAAACATCGTACGTAGTTCTTGAACGTAACTGATAAAGTCAGCAAGACCTTCTCCAAGTGCTCCGGCTTCATCGTAAAAGAAATAACCGAATGAAACACCTTCAGGAAGATTCGCTGTTTTGTTCCTTGAATTCAGCATAATGTCGATGATTCCATGACCAAGTTCATGATAGATGACGGTATCATCTTGGGCGAACTTCACTTGATCTTTGAAGACCGCATCAGAACCTAGACATATTTGAAATTTTGCCGGGCTGTACTGAGCGTTGTTGTCCAAGTTACAGTCCGAAAAGGCTTTCAATGTTTGTGTATCGGGACCAAGCTTCCAATGTCCATTAAAGTCAAAGATCTGTTTCGGCATGGCCGTATCGTAACTACTGAAACTATTTGGTGTATCAACAAATCCCCAAGTCAGATTATATAGACTTTTCACGTTGTTGTGAAAGTGATCAATTCTTTTGTTGATATGGTAATGAGTGTTCACCTGAAGAAATTCTGGCGATGTTACTGGAAAGGCCCACTTCGAAGTCGGGGAGTTGAATTGAGTGGCATTTTCATTTTGAGTGGTTCTCACACAATCGTTAATGAGTCCCTTTCCAAGGCCTGAGAGTTGCTCTCCACATTGACTGTTGAGAAATTGACCATCTTCAATCTTTACTGGAGTTCTTTGTAGATAAAGAGACAGATTGGCGTCATATCCTAAATTAGGGTTTCCTGAGGCGATAATTGGATTGTCTTGTAGGACACGTCCTTCTCCAGGACCAACGCTTGAGGGAGAGTTTGACGATGCACCAGATGTACTTCTTTTTGAATTGGCACTATCTGTTACACAGGAACTGAGAAAAAGGGTAGAGAACGCCACACCAAAGCAAATCATGCTTTGAAAAAAGCGTTTCTTAAATGGAGATTCAATTCCTTTTATAATCTCTTTCCCCAACTTCTTCGGCCTTATGTGATGGGATCAACCTGACTTACGTTCTACGTATCCCTATTGCCGAAGAATCCTCTTTTTATTGCGCGGCCCCAACTCCTCCAAGAGGCATGGCACCGGTCGATAGATCAAATTGACTAAGATCGATTCCCATGAAATTTCTTCCATTCGCTGCCATCGACTCACATGAGTCAGATGCATTTTCCCCGATGTTTGACCAGTCTTGGGCCGAGGCAATTCCTCTTCCTTGGTCAAGTGCGGTAAGAATCGAGTTTGCTCTCGCTGTAACAGTAAGCTTCGAGTTCATACCGTTATCACTGTTAAGTTCAAGCTTGGCCATTTCGTCACTAATACACTTTCTCTGACCACTAGTTGTATCAGAACAGGTATCTTCAGCAACTTGTCGAATTTCATCGTCAATGTTTGCACAGATATCGGCATTTCCTGATGATGCAGGCGCTCTTTGCGTTAGATCTTCTGGAAAATCTTTATCATCAACAACTTTCTTGGCCGCATCAGCTTCAGCAAGAAGTTGTCCAAGAGGAGATTGATCCAAACCTTTTCTGTGAGCGACAAGTTTATCAAGAAGAGTTTTTCTTTTCGTATCAAACTCATCCCGATTACCTTTATAGCTTATTACTGCAGGAGACTGAGCAATCTTTGGAAGAGCTGCTGCCGCGGCGGCATCATCCATTCCATAATTATCTTTTAGCTTCTTTTTAAGATCTTCATCAGATAGTAAGACTCCCGTTGTAGAATCTATTAGATCACTACCTTTGATTTTTTTAGAGTCAATTTCTATTTCAGCTGCATTCATTGCTTTCATATCCTCATTTTTGAGCTTAGCTAGAGCTGCATTGTATGCCGAAATATCACCATCGATACCTGAAGGCTTGAAAGACAGCTTATCTACATCAATCGAAGTAGGATTAGCATCATCATTGAAGCCATCAATGATCGGGCTCAAGATCGCTATGTCTGCTTGGTTCCCGCTAGTACTTGAACCTTTTGAAGACTTTACTCCCGCGATGATTTCATCAATTCTTCTTTGGGCATCAGATTTTCTTGTGGAGTCACCAAAGTTTTTGATCATTCCCCCAAATTTCTTCTTAGCGTCCTCATCCGCAGAAATAGTATTCTCCATAGATTTTGCCAATCTACTCAGCTGTGTCGCTGGATTCTGTCCTTGAGGACCAAGCTGATGAAGTTCTTTGGCGTTTTGAATATAGTCTGCGAAGTCATGATCAGCCAGATCTTTACTAATCTCACTGAGCTTTGCTGGTTTTCCAGTCGTAACATAAGTTTTGATTTTATCCTTATATTTCGAGATATCATCTGGAAGTTTTGCCATTAGGTTAGCAAGAGTTTGGGCCTCAATTTCACCCCATGATTTTCTATCACACATCTTGGCAATTTTAGGAGTCTTGTCGTCATCAGCTTCTTCTGTTTTCCGTCCTTCACACACATTGGTGTAGGCATCAAGTGAACCTTTAACGTCTCCGTTGATGTGAGCAGCAATTTTGTTTGACTCTTCATAAAGATCTTCAACCTTTCCACAACCAGCAGCAGGGGAGAGGTTTTTTAGACGTTTGTATTTGTCACAGAAGTTTTTAACATCTTGCTTGGCCTGAGCAGCATCTTTTTGTTTCTGAGCATCAGCTGCAGCAACTTGTTGTCTGAAAGCTTTTTCAGTTGCCTTACACTTGGCAGCGAACGCTTTCCACTTGCTTTGGTTTTGTCCAATCGCAGCTTTTTGTTTGTCTGCGTAGTCCTTGATGACACCTTGGATTTTACCTTTTTGTTCAGCAAGTTGACCTTTAAGCAGTTCAATTTTCTCAGGAAGATGCTCAAGGTTTTTCGAAAGATCACCACCAGCGATCAGATCAACTCCAAACTTGTTGCCTGGATCGTTTTTCCCCATCATAGGTGGCATTTGAACAAACAAGTCTTTAGGGAAGGTGTAGTTGGCACCTGGGAAGAACCTTTTGATTCCTTCAGCTGTTGCCATAACTTGACCTTGAACTTCTTTTAAAATGGCCTCTTGTTGAGCAACTAGAGTTCCGACATTGGCATTGAATTGCTTGGCCTTTGATTCAAGAACTCTTGTTTTCTGTTCAACTTTGGCCTGAAGGTCGTTGTAACATTTGTTGACTTGACCAGCACACTGTTGTGCGTGTGCCATACAGAACTTGTTCGACTTTGGAGACATCATATCACCACTACATTGTCCTGGACCAGACTGAAGTTTGGCACCATTACAGTTGATGAGTGAGTCAGAAATCGAACTTGCAGCATCAGCAACAAAGGCATCATGCTTTTTCTTTAGGCTATCAAGATACTTCTGAACTCTTTCCACTTTCTTCTTCATTGAAACACCTTGAGAAGAAGTTGAGAAAGTGTTGTCTTGTGAGAATTGTTCCTGACAGTTTTTCACCGTTTCCATATAAAGTTCGTATGGAGTCGATGTCTTGGTTTTCGCCATACCATCTTGATAAGTAATAGTGATTTCACCACGGCCTGAATATTGTGAGTCAAGGGCCTTGATTTGAGCAAGCTTATCTTCAATCATGTTGTCCTGATTAAGGATGTTTTGAAGAGCTTCACGATACTTGCTTACAGCATTACCGGCACCTGATCCTCTAATTCCTCTTTGTTGAAGACCACCTAGGATGGCCTCGGCACTAAGTCCAAGCGACGTAGAGTCAGCACCTGTCACACAGTTGTGAACGTACTTCTTTTGATAGAAGTTTTTGGCTCCAGCTCTAAATTCTTCAAAATCTACTTTGAAGTTTTTATCAAATCTTGGCATGTCAAAATCAATTCCGGTCTTTTGAATATCGGAAGCGATTTGATCTCTATACTTTTTCAACGATGCAACTTCACCTTGAAAAGTTTCAGAAACTCTCTTGACCATGTCGCCATTGAGACCTCTGATATCTTTAGCTGTCAGGTCAAAGTTATCGATTCCGTCGCTATTCATTTTCTTGACCATCTTTGAAACAAGCTGATCAATGTCTTTCTTGTAAATGGCCTGATTTGCCATGAAGTCATTCGCTGGTCCTCTTACAGACTGATCCATTTTAGACTGTAGTCCTAGAAGACCTTTTCCTTTGGCAAGTTGATTTAGAGCAGCTGGACCGCCCATGATGTTTTGACAGTCACGAGAAAATGATGCAGCAAGATCACTTTTCTTGGCATCAAGACTTCCACCTCTACCACCATTAAGTTCTTGGTTGATTCCGTCCATGTCATCAAGAATTTTCTTGTTTTCATCACGGAATAGCTGAAGTTGCTTTCTAATTTTGTTTTGGAAAGCAGTCAAAGCATTCAACTTGTCTTGCATGTCTGCATCTGCTCTTTTCGCTGATTCTTCAATACACTGAAGCCCTTGAGGGAAAGGTGTATTTTGAGCAGGTGATGACATTCTCGTATAGAGGTCATCATATTTATGAGCGAGTTGTTGATAACCTTGAATTGCTCCAAGGTGCATTGGACTTTGTACTTGCTCACAAACTCCTTCAGGAGGAGCATTGAATGCTTGTGGAACCTGACACTGGGGAAAGAATCTGGCAGGTACAAGTTTAGGTTGCATCTGCTGCATGACTGCAGCTTGTTGCATGAGTGCTGCGTTTTGCATTTTCATATTCATCATTTGGCCACCAATCATTTTGGTTGCACCAATGATTGCACCACCAACACTATTCTCATCTATCTCCTGAGCATGAACTCGAGGTGGTAGTGACCAAATAGTTAGTGAGAGCACTAAACAGTGAACAACAAACGCGTGTGTGAACTTTTTAAACTTTCCCATAGTTCTATCCTTAAGATGTACGTTCCGCTTTTAAACCCAGCTTATCCTTAGTCTTTTCGGCACTTTTGCCCTCTAAATTAAGCCTAGATGCAGTGCGCATAATACTATTTTAGGGTGTCCCCGGCCTAGAACCAATAAAATAGGACGAATGGCCAAAGAACTTGGCAAATTGGAGCTTTCCGGTAGAATTTAATATGTAATTCCAATAAGTTTTGTGCATTCAGGCGGACTTTGTTTAACAATCTCCAGAACGAGTGAATGCCAACCAGGATGGTCAATAAATTGGAATTATAAGGTAATGTATTGAAATTACATATTAAGACCGCATCTATTCCAAGACGTCTAAGTGCGCTGATTCTAGACTACTGTCTGGGCTACACCCTGTTCTACTATCTTTATAGTTTTGATCAGTTCAAGTTGGTGATCTCGCGGCTTCAAGGACCACTTGAGGGC
>JBFEVX010000187.1:0-3724 GCA_041546685.1 Bacteriovoracaceae bacterium
AAGACCTCCCCCTTGGAGCCCACCATTTCTAATTCTGGCAAACAAAATGTCATGTCCTCTCCCATCAAATGTCCCAGAGAAAGCAAGTCTTGAAACTTGTGGCTGGCAAGCTGGTACAGACGCAGGATCTATCCCCCCTCCAATTGGATTGAGGTTGACAGCTATTCCGTAAATTGGGCAATTAGAATTTGTAGAAAGATTAAAATCCAAATCGTTTACCAATTCGAAATTTTTCCCCATCAACACTGAATCGTTATCGATTCCATTGAACTGATTAGGAGTACAAATTAAATAAGGTCTTCCTGTGGTCCCATCTCCCCCAGCGAACTGTGAATACATTCTCTCAGGAGTACATACATCTGCTTCAGATGAAGGAAGAACGAGATTAGTCTTAACAGCACCTGTATTGTAATTATTCGTCACAGTTGAAGCTGAACCACCTGCACTCGTACAAGTAGCACTTAGAACAACACGACCATCCTCTGCTCCACCATTACACATGACATAACTTCCATCACATGCACCAGCAGAGCCACCTGTTCCAACCAAATTATTACTGAATATACAGGCCGTCCCTGTATAATCCATTTTTCTGACTCCTGGGGATTGTCCGTTAAGTCCATCGAGGAAGACAAATTCTCGAAAGCCAGTGGCATCTCCGACAAGAGGATCTGCTGTTTCATCACAAGTCGAGTTTCCAAAATAGGCCCTGATAACATACTGGAAAGGAGCGACTCCATCACCATGAGGTAAATTTGCAATCAATGTATCACTCATTTTTCCATCAGAAGTGTTGGCAATCACACAATCCGATGCCAGCTCATTACCAAGAGATCCAGCTCCAAATTCTTTTACAAAAATTTTGTATGAGTTGTAAAAGCCACGTGTACAGTTAGGATAGTCTCCAGCAGAAGTGAGCTGGTTTACATCCTGACAATTATCCAATCGAAGAGGTGGGAAATAATGTACTGTCGCGTTTGATGGATGGTTGGTAGTTACTGTGTTTACAGCAGGTCCAAAAGCAGGACTGGCACATTTACCATTATCAAGATTGAAAGCAACTTCTGGTGTTGCAGTCGTATCATCAATCATAACAACTTTGTGATCACAAACTGCTTTTCCTTGAAGTGGTTTGAAAGCATCTCCGCCTCCCCAAGCCGTTACATAAAAATTCCATTGTCCAAATGAAAGATCTATCTCAACAGGGTCAAGACTAATGACTCTTCCAAAGGCCTCCCCATTTGAGATATTCTTTCCCCAAAGCATGGCATCGCCAGCTGAAACAAATTGTGCACCCAAAACAAAGTTGAGCTTAGTTTCCTTTTTGCCTGGTCTGGCACAACTGGATAGAAAAACTAATGAGCAGATAAATAGGAGGACTTTTAGAACTCGCATATAGAGAGTTTATCGTCATTTTGTAAAAGATTATTTAACATCCTGATTACACATAGCTTTCAAAAATATACGTTGCTAAAAGTGCCATCTGAAACAGGCATTGTTGGCAAGTCAAGTCATTGAAAACAGATTAAGGCCTCAAGGGTTTCAAGAATCCCCGTATAATCTAAAAAAACGTTGTTTCTTAAGGCATTCTTAAGCCCTTTGAATAAGGCAATCTCTTCATTTTTAGGCCTCTCACCCAACCTTTTCAGTCAAGATAATCTGACTGTTTCCGATAAAATTCAAAGCTATAAACACATGTTTTTCGAGAGCAAAATGCAAGAATTTTTTCAATCCAAACGAGTTCTGATATTTGGGGGTACGAGTTCAACTCGCGCCTATCTAAGAACCGTATTCAAAGAACTCGGTGTAGATGGAAGCTCGATCTTCACCGCTATGGATTATGCTCAAGCCCTTGAAACAGTAAAAGAAAAGAAACCTGAGATCATGTTCCTTGATTTCAAGGTTTCAAACAAGACTTGTCTTCCACTCATTGAAGAGCATGTACAGATCTTTCCAAACAGATTTGAAACATTAGTACTTACGATGGGACTTGGTGGAATTTTTCCAGACCACTCTTCTTCTAAAGACAAAGGCTCTGACATTTTCATCCAAAAACCTATCTCACAAGAACTCATTAGTTCCAGTTTGAAAAACTGGTATGAATACAGACAAAACCATCTCCCAAATATCAAGGCACTTGGAGCAGTAAAAGAAAAATACAATCAAAATGATATCAAGTCGACCTTTCAACTGATCGAACACTGCTTACTTGAAGGCCTCTACGAACCCGAGATGTTTTTTATCAAAGGAAAAATTCTCCTTGAGAATGGTAAAAAAGATGAAGCTCTAAAAGTTTTCCATCAAGGACTGGAATTGGATAAATCCAATTATTACTGTCTGAAAGGTGTCTATCAGCTTCTCAATGAAAATAAAGAATATGCCAAATCTTTTGATTACGTAAAGCCGTTCATCAAGAATCACCCTATTGACCCAGTAGAGATTCCAGAACTGACAAAGACGTTCATTGCTAAACAAAAATTTGAAGAGTTCATCGACTTTTCAGAGAAATATATTTCTTTGGATAATTTCGATCTTATGAAAGAAGTTGATCCAGAAGAAGAACTTGACCAATCAGTATTCGATGAAACCACTCAAAAGATCGCCATCTCCCTTCTGGCCTGTGGAAAGTTTCTTCGCACCCAGAACAAAGAAGAGAAAGCAAAGAAATCTTTGATACAGGCCTCTACTCTATGTGGGGATAATGCCAAACTTCTTGCCCAAGTTACAAATGAGTTGCTTGAGCTTGGAGAAAAAGAAGAACTCGATAAGATTTTCAAGAAAATTCCTAGCGAGATGATCACCAATGATCTTGAGGTGGTGAAATTCCTGCTCGACATGGAAATATACAACGATGCCGAAGCGCTTAAGTTCGGACTTCAGCTTCTTAACGACGGTGCCAAAGATTTCAGAATTTTTGAACAGGTTCTCATAAGATCTATGAGGCTAAAAAGAAGAGCTGAATTCATTGAAGACATTGCCCGGGATGCAATCAAGCATTGTCCCGAGCATGAAAATAATTTTGCAAGATTTATTAGAAAGTCAGCTTAATGCCGTAAAGGCAATCCATGCTCCTACCCAACCGAGAGCTCCCATATAAGTGAACATGATAAGTGGAATCTTCCACCCTTCAGTTTCCTTCTTGAGAACACCCATAGTACCAGTACATTGAAGGGCAAAGACAAAGAAAATCAAAATCGACCAGGCCACCGCCAATGAAAATACTGGTTTTCCAGTAACAGGATCCACTTCTTTCATCAATCGGTTTCTCAGTGATTCACTTTCCTCATCCACATCACCAAGAGCGTAGATGGTACCCATGGCAGAAACAAAAAGCTCTCTCGCTCCAAAGGATACAAGTATACCTACTCCCATTTTCCAATCCATTCCAAGTGGTTTGATCACAGGCTCAATAGTTCTACCCATTGTTCCAAGCATGGATTGCTCAAGTGAAATTGCGGCTTGCTCTACTTCACTCTTTCCTTCAAGAAGCTCTTTATTCGCCTCAGGGAAGGTTGAAAGAACCCAGATAACAACTGAAAGGGCGAGGATAATTGTTCCAGCTTTTTTCAAGAAGGCCTTCCCTTTTCTCCAAGCTTGAAGCAAAGCAGCTCTAAGGCTTGGCCTCTGATATAGTGGAAGGTCGATAATAAAGTTTCCACTCTCCCCTTTGAAGAAGCTCAATCTTAAAATTTTGGCAATGATCAAAGCTGCTGCACTTCCTAGG
>JBFEVX010000112.1:0-12945 GCA_041546685.1 Bacteriovoracaceae bacterium
ATATCATTTCTCCAATCAACACCAAGGACGTCAATATTTTCATCCTGAATTTCTCTCAAGTAATGCATATGAGTGAATTTTGAGTAGTAAATCACTTTTACATTTGGATGAAGTTTTTTGAATTCACGAGTGACTTCTCTGAGCTTTGGAAGAACAAATTGAGTGTAGTCATGTACGTCGAGTTCCCCTGCTGCCGTATCGAACAAGCACATAGCATCAACGTTTCCTTTGGCCTGGATATCCATTTCAGCAAGAAGCTCTGGTAGGAGTCTATTGGTAAATCCATCCCAACGACCATCATGAAGACCAAGTTTGCTGCTGGTTAGGTTTCCACTGTGACTTCCTTCCACTGCATAGGAGTAAAGTGTCCATGGTGCTCCAACAAATCCAAGCAGTGATTTTTCTTTCGGTAGTTCTTGTTTCAGACCCAGACATGCCTTTTGCTGAAAATCATAAAATTCTTGAGCAGGAGCTACTACTTTGAGTCTGCTTAAGTCTTCTTTAGTTTCGATCCTCATGTCGAGAATTGGGCCTGGTTGGTACTTGAGTCCCATTCCCAAATGTTCCAAAGGGAAGAGTAGATCTGAGAAAAGAATAGCGGCATCAAAGTCGAAATCGCGAATCGGCCCCATCGTTACCTCGATGGCCAAATCAGGAGTTTTGCACATACTCATGAAGTCTGAAGTTTTTTTGATTCCCTGATAATGAGAATGATATCTTCCTGCTTGTCTCATGAACCAGACTGGTACTCCGGTTTTTCCATCTTTTTGAGTTCTGTCATTGAATAGACCCATTTTATCCTTCCTTTAATACGAGCTTGTAGCCGACTCCTCTGATACTGACGATCTCAAGAGATTTTTCTGTATCACTTTCGGCCCACTTTCTTAGTTTGACGATGTAATTATCAACAGTCCGGTTCGAAGGGAATTTATCCGCTCCCCAGACCTCTTCTATTATGGTTTCACGGTTAACCGCTTCACCTTTGTTCTTATAAAGAAGTTCAAGAATTGCGCATTCTTTTTGCGAAAGGGGTATAATACTTCCGTCAGCATCTTGAACTTCAAATTTTGAAAACCAAATTTTGAGTGGTCCATGCGAAATCTCTTCGGGTTGTTCAGAAGCTCCTTGCTGAAACTTCTTTACCCTGTCGAGTCTCAAAACCAATTCTTTCAGTGCAAAAGGTTTAGTGATGTAATCTTCAGCACCGATTTCCAATCCTTCCACTTTCGTTTCGGGATCATTAAGTGCCGAGAGAAACAACAGAACAAAATCTTTTCTTAGTTCTCTGAACTCTCTGGCGAGATCGAGACCATTCCCATCAGGAAGTCCAATATCCATCAGTACTATCCCAGGGTTGATTTCATTAAAAAGATTACGTGCACTCTCGGCTGTTTGAGCAAGTTTACAATCGTGACCGATTCCCTCTAGGTACTCCTGAAGTGTTTCACCAAGGTTTTTTTCATCTTCGACAATCAAAATGGCATCAGTTTTCATCTTGAACACCTCGCTCAAATTGAAGTTCAAACAACAGTCCATTGTTCTCCCCGAGGAAGAATCGAAGTTTTCCGTTCATTAATGTCATCAATTGATTCACCAGATAGAGTCCAATGCCTGAACCTCTGGCTGAATTATGCTTATAAAAAAGCTCTGTGAGTCTTTTAAAGTCTCCCTCAAAACCAGCACTTTCATCATCGTATCGGAGAAGAATTTTGTCCCCGGTTGAGACACTCATAGTAACTCTTTTATCCTTTGAGTGGATGCGAGTATTTTCGAACAGATTTTTGAAAATGAGTTCTAATGCAAATTCATCTGCATCTACTCTCAAGTCCTGATCAAAGTTTTGCATCGTCAACTCAACACCATCTCCAAATTTATCAGCAAACTTTTTGACAAGTTTGGTAAGATTGACCGTTGTGATATTCAACGTTCCACCTCTTTCCAATCTGGAAAGTTGAAGAATCTTGTCCATTTGAGTTTCAAGATTCATGGCATCTTCAATCATTCTGCCAGAAAGCTTTCTTACTCTTTCTGGATCAGGAGTTTCTGTTTCAATTACATCTTTTAAAACTTCTGCCTGAAGTCTCATTGAGGCCAGAGGAGTCTTGAGTTCATGGGTGAGTCCCGCAAAGAAAGCTTGCAAGGCCTTTGTCTTCTTCATGTCTTTCATAAAATAAGAAATAAGTGTCGCTGAGAGAAGAAGGAGAAGTACCATGAAGGTGCCACCTTCCCAGGCAATCATATTGAGAACTTTCTTCTGTCCTGGAAGATTTCCTAACCCTTCACTCGAAAACTTGAGGATCAAGTATAACCACCAAGCACCCAACGCAAAGATCAGAAACGCCCAAAGGACTGAGAGGAATGGAACAAGGTTCAGCTTTTTCTTCAAGAGAAAAGTCTCCTTTCCAGTTCTTTTTGAATATCTTCACTATGGGCAAGAGAACAGAATCCTACTTCGTATCCATTTGGAGCCAAGTAGACACCTTTTTCCAGTAATGTCTCAAAGAGTGGAGTGAATTTTGCTCCAAGATCAGATGGGATATCACATGCACGATGGACGTCATCTTTGTTCACCATCCAGAATAAACTGGCCTCTTGAACAATTTTTGTGTCCTTGAACTGACCACCATTGTATTCTTCCAGCCATCTTCTAAAAAGTGCAACTACTGCTTTAGTATTGTCTTCAATTCTTTTGTAATTTTCCGGTGTCAGGTTTCTAAGGGTCGCAAGACCTCCGACCATTGCTAGTGGATTCGCCGACAAAGTACCTGCCTGATAGACATTACCGACAGGAGCTAGGTGATCCATGATATCTTTTTTGGCAGCGAGAGCTCCTACTGGAAGACCACCTCCAATGATTTTACCATATGTCACGATATCAGGAGTGATTCCTGTTTTTTCTGCCATCCCACCAAAGGCGACCCTGAAACCTGAAATAACTTCATCGAAAATTAGAAGTGCGCCATTCGCCTTAGTTATTTCTCTAAGTCCCTCAAGATAACTTTGTTCTTGAACAAGTAGTCCGTTATTGGCCGGAAGTGGCTCAACGATAATGGCAGCAATTTGGTCCTTATGATCGTTAAAGCAGGCCTTGACTTCTTCAAGATCTCCTAGCTCAAGAATCAATGTATCTTCTGCTGTTCCCTTTGGAACACCCGCGGATGAAGCTTCAGCTGTTCCTGCAAGACCTGATCCGGCCTTGATTAACATGGAATCGACATGTCCGTGATAACAACCATTGAACTTGATGATTTTGGATTTTCCAGTTACTCCTCTGGCCAGTCTGAGAGCTGTCATAACAGCTTCTGTTCCAGAATTGACGAATCTCATTTGATCGACAAATGGGAGCCTTTCAAGCAGAAACTCCAGTAGATCAAGAGAGTAAGGTTCACAAGCACCATAACTCCATCCACGCTCAAGGGCAGATTTGAGTTCAGATTCAACTCCAGCATCTCTATGTCCAAGAATAAGTGGACCGAAGCTCATACAAAAATCGATATAATCTTTCCCATCTGTATCCCAGATCTTTGCGCCTTCTCCGCGTGCTATGAATCTCGGTGTTGATTCCAATCCCTTAAAACTTCTGACCGGTGAATGAACTCCACCTGGGACAAGTTGTTTACTTCTTTCAAATAATTCTGTTTGAGTGGTCATTTGGCAGCCTCTTTAAATTCATTGATGGTTGGTACTGGTGTTACCTCAATACCTTCTGCTTTGAAGGCATCCAGTGTCTTTCCAAGTCCACAATAATGCTTTTTTTCTTTTATAAATGGATATCTCTCTACAAAAATTTTGTATTGGGGATGGCTTGTCCAGAAGAATGAATTTATTTGTTTAAGCTCTTCTTCGTACCCGGCATCCACTTCACCAAGTTTTCTCTTATAGCAGGCGATGGTTTCACCAAGTTCACTGGTTGATTCGTCATTGGTCAAAACTTTCCAAGAGTAGTCTCCTCCAAGCATTAATTGAACAGCTTTAGATGAAGTGATTTCTGTGATACTAGAAACTCCTCTAAAGTCAGATGCTCCGTGAACAAGATAGCCGGCTTTTGCAAGTTTCTTCATAGTGGAAACTCCACTACAAAAGAGTGGGTGACCGTCAAATTTTTCAAGGCCATTAAGACAATGTCTTGAACTGATAAAAATATTATGTTTTCTGCTCAAGTTAACTTCAGGTGAGTATGATTCTTTCAAAACCAACTGATCGTAACTGTCACCAGCTTCTACTTCCTGGTTATTCATACCAACGAAGATTGGTTTTTTGACTTCAAGATTTGTTCCTTCGATCAAAACCTTATCCACAATTTTTCCATCTGATTCGCCTTTCTCTACACGAATCATCTGGTCTCCTGTGAAATTGGATTGTATTCCTACGGCCAGATGACATCCGCCTCCATAACTTTGAAAAGCAGCGCGTTCACTTTTCATTTCAAGAGAAGTTTTTTCATGATGAACAGTTTTAAGTTTCGGGAGGAGATCCTCTCTCGTCACCAGACATTCTATTCCAAGAGCTCCTTGAGAGGCAGCTGAGGGAAGGAGTGTTGAAGGAAGAACAATGAAGTCCAAACCATCAAGAAGTGTTATAAGCTCTTTCAATGAATCAGGAGAAAGAGCAAGTCTTTCAATTCCAGCTAGGGCCAGACAAATGGCATCGTAATTACCTGCTCGAAGTTTTTCGATTCTGGTGTTGACGTTTCCTCTGAGGTTTTCTGTAACGACAGTTGGATTATGCGGGAAGATAGAAGGTAGGCTTCTCTCCAGGTTGACGATTCTTCTTGGGGAAGATGTTCCGACAACAATTTTTTGTTTTTTCTTTGAAGGTAAATCTTTAGGAAACAGGAGGATGTCTTCAGAATGAAATCTTTCTGTAATGGCCGCCAGTGTGATTCCTTCTGGTCTTTCACTTCCCAAATCTTTATAGGAGTGAACCACCAAGTCGACTTCTCCTTTTATTAGGGCCGCATCAAGTTCTTTGGTGAAAAAATCTTTTCCATCTAATTGCCATAATGGCTTTTCAGTATTCTCATCACCTTCAGTCTTGATGATTTTGAGTTCAAACTGATCGCCAGTAAGATTTTCAAGCTTATTTTTGATTTGAGTACATTGGGTGAGGGCAAGTAAACTTCCGCGAGTCCCGATGATATATTTTTTAGGCAAAACTGAGTTCCTCCCATCCAAATGGAAAATTCAGATTGAATGAGCTGAAGCGATGAACGGTTTTTTCTTCAATCGCTAGAGCTGCTTTGGACACTTTCTCTTCCTTTTCTGCAGAAAGCTTCTCAGCGATGCTAAGAAGGTTTTCCAAAAGGATGATTTGGCTGTCCTTGTTCTTCTGAACTTCTAACACGGATGGGCTTCCTAGATCAATAAAACGTCTTTTGGCGTTGTTTTGACTCCAGGAATTAAGGAAATCCTTGTCAAAGAGAACGGTATTGTCTGCTCCGATAGTATTGACGATGAAGGGGTGGTTGATTCCTTCATTTCTCTGCTCCCACGGGAGGATCTGCAAACCGAATGTATCGCTTAAACTTTTAACTTTTTCACTATTTCTGGCACAGAGTGTGATTTTGAATTTTCTATTGAGAACCTTGCACAGGTCAAAGGCCAATTGGCCACTACCATAGATCAGAACTTCACGATCACTGGCCTCATCTAGAAGAAACTTCTTCGTGAGTCCGGCATAGCTCAATTGGCCAATACGGGCCAAATACTTGGTTCTGATTTCCTTGGCGTCTTTAAAGAGTTTTTCAAAAACTTGGATGACGTAAGGATTTTTGTCTTCTCTTGCGAGGTAAAAAGTAAAGGCCTCTTTGAATTGGGCGACGATTTCACTTTCACCAAGCATGCGACTTTTTAGTCCGCAAATGGTCTCAAGCAAGAACATATAGGCTTTTTGGCCTTCAAGACTTTGATGTTCAGCAGATTTGGGGTATCGAAGTGGGGTGGTGTTGAATCCAACTATCAATTGTCTCTGACAGGTCTTGAGGTAAAAGACTTCACCACTCGGATCCGAGTGGAGCGCGCTCTCTGGTGAGAGGTTGATGACTTTTAAGCCTCTGAGCATGAATTCTTCCCCTTAAGACTCATTCAATATGCCAAATTTCAAAGAATTAAGTGTCATAGTAATGTAGAGACGCAGAGAGTTATGTCATGGTTTTGTAGATACGTTGGTGCAGCAGACTTTATAGACTAAATCTTTTGAATCTGATAAAAATCTCCCCATGCGATCCGTGTCAAAAACCGCCGATGAAACTCAACTACAAGAGAAGCCTGAATCAAAACTCAGTCCGCTTTTACAGGTGTTGAAGAAACCTTTTCTTGCTCTCGACAGACGAGTAGATGGAGCAATTTCTTTTTTCTTCAAGCATTTTGGAAAGACACGTTTCATGATGGCCATGTCCAAAAAAGTTCAAGTTCATGGATTGGAAAAAGTTTTCAACATGGGGCCTAAGGCCTTCTTTTATTTTTTCATGTTCTATTTGATTCGAGACACGATTCTCTACATCATCATACCGATCTATTTTGCGAGAATGACAGGTGAATGACTTAGTTGATCTGATCAGACTCAACCCACTCATGACATTTGCTACCGGTTTTGCCATTTTCTTTTGGGGAATTCGTTTTCTCTCTCAAGGCCTGCAGCATGTTTTTGGGGCCTATGTTAAAGAATTGATCTCCAAAGCTTCCAACAATAAAGTGAAGAATGTATTCGCTGGTTTTCTTGTCGGTCTAGTAGTTCAATCCAAGGGAATTACTGCGGGGATGATCTTTGAATTGGCCAACGCAGGTCTGGTAAGGCTATCTCGGGGACTCTGGTTGATTTGTGGCGCTAACCTCGCCACCATACCTTTGGTTTTTATACTCTATTATCTCGATCCAAAATATCTTGTAGTTTTAATTCCTCTTGGAATTTTTCCGCCTTTGATTTTTTCCAAAGGGAATCTTCCAAAGACCGGGCGAATACTAAGTGGTTTTGGATTGATTGGAATGGGGCTTCAACTGATGATGTCTGTCAGTGATTTCATTATTAGTTATATTCCAACAGACCTCGGCCTTTTGTGGAATGGAGGAGCTTTTCTTTTTGCCCTTCTATTAGCCATGCTGGTCAGATCCTCTTTTGTCGGACTTGCACCTGCCATGGCCTTGATTGCCCATGGAACACCGATGACACTTCTTTGGGTTGCAGGGGCCAACCTTGGTAGCTCCATCATCTCCATGAGAAGGGCCAGAGAAGCCAATATTTACTCCAAGAGAGTTGTCATTTTTCATTTGATCTTCAATCTTATCGGCCTAGGTCTACTTTTGATTCTCGCCATTGCTATTGGAAATAGTTCCATGACCTGGTGGAATCTTCCGTTCACTCATGCTTTGGCCAACTTCGGACCACTGGTTTTAGTTCTGATTTTTCAAGAGCCGATTAAATTGTTGGTGAAAAAAATCATTCCTGATGAGCCTATCAATGATAATTTCGAACTTCGTGTTCTCGGAAAAAGCAAAGATCTTATTCCATCAGTGGCCTTGGCCCAGACATTCATTCAAATAGAAAAGTTCAAGGAAATTCTTGATCGAATGTTCAAACTTACTCGCAAGTATATCGAGTCAGATGAAGTGAATGCTAAGACTCTACAAAAAATCAAAGAATATGAAAGGGTCACTGACAACATACGAAACGAAATCATTGCCTACCTCGGAGAAGTGATAACAAATCCACTTTCTAAATCTCAAGCCAAGTCGGTTCAAACAATGATGAGAGTTGCTTTCGAGCTGGAAAAGATCGGAGATTATCTCGATAAAGTGGCGACTTATCACACCAATATCAATCAACCGGTTCAGGAATGTGTGAAAAAAGATTTCTTCAATTTTTTTGATACCGTTGAAGAATTTTATTTTGAAGTCACTAATTCACTTCAAGGAAGTCTGTGCAGACCAAGTATCGACCTTATGCAAAAATCCTATAGCATTCGCTCTTTGGCCGAAGAGGCCAGAATAGATTTTTCTGAGAGACTCAAGAACTGTGGCTATAACACTGAAATGTTGCAGGAATTTAACGATATCTTGGTCGCTCTGCGAAAAATTCGCAGTCATTGTCAAAATATTCATGTTTCTCTCATGGCGATTTGACCTGACGAGCCCTGTCATCCCTTGTCACATAAGGGTCAGAGGGATAAGGTTTACTGTTCGAAAAACGCACCAAGGAGAGATATTGTGAGCTTGTTGTTCAAGGCCTCTGGAATTCTGGAGAGAGGGAAAGGTTTGACATTTGATGACGTACTTCTGGTTCCGAGACATTCGGAAATTTCATCCAGACGTCACCCAAACCTCAAAACCAACGTCACTAAAAATTATGAAATCGATACTCCTATCGTTACCGCCAATATGGACACCATTACCGGGAAGGAAATGGCGTGTGCCATGGCCAAACTTGGTGGTCTTGGAATTCTTCACCGATTCATGACGACTGAAGAGCAAGTTGAAGACGTAAAGTTTATTCAGAAATATCTCAAAGAAAATAATCTTCCTAATATTGTTGCCGCCAGTATCGGTGTTAAAGAAGCCGGAATGGAAAGAGCAAAGGCCCTTGCTGATGCAGGTGTTCAGATCATCACTTTGGATATCGCTCATGGCGATAGTGTGATGATGCTTGAAACTCTGGAATACGTTAAAAAGACTTTCCCTCATATTGATGTGATCGCAGGGAACGTTGCCACTCCAGACGGAGTGAGAAGAATGATCGACCTTGGAGCCGACGCAGTTAAAGTTGGTATTGGTCCAGGGTCTATGTGTACAACCAGAATCATCACCGGGCATGGAGTTCCTCAGCTGACAGCGATTGCCATGTGCGTTCAAGAGGCCATGAAGTCTGATGTTCCTGTCATTGCTGATGGCGGACTTAAAACTTCTGGAGACATGGTCAAGGCGTTCGCGGCGGGTGCCAGCTCTTGTATGGTTGGCTCTCTGGTTTCAGGTACTCTTGAAACTCCTGGAGACGTCAAAGGTGGTATGAAACAGTACCGTGGTATGGCGTCGAAGGCGGCACAAGTTTCCTGGAGGGGAGAACTTCCAAAAGGTATGGCGGCTGAAGGCGAGTCAACAATGATCCCATGTAAAGGACCTGTTGAGATTGTTATCGATGAACTTACTGGGGGGATTCGCTCTGGTATGACATATATGGGAGTCGATAAAATTTCTGCTATGATGGAAGCATCACTTTTTATGGAAATGAGCGCTTCGGGAATGACCGAAAGTAAGCCTCACGGAGTACGTCACTGATAATGAGACCCAAAGTTATGGATGAAGTGGTTCTGTCTTACCACAAGATCAAAGACAGGATTGCCGAAGGAAAAATTACAAAGGAAAAAGTACTGAAGAATCTCGATGAAATTCGAGCGGAATTCAGTGAGAGTTATATTCGTACCTTTGAAAAGTTTCTAGATACGACTCTTCCAAAACTTTATGACGGAATCAATTTCAACGAAAATGGTGTTGATTTCAAAAAGCTGGTTGCCGAAAATCAGGTTGTTCTGGTTCCCAACCACCAGTCTCATGCTGACTATCTTGCCATTAATTACATGGTCTTCAAAAACTACAGATTTCCTCTGTATGTTGCTGGTGGAAACAATCTTAATATCTTTCCAATTGGACCGCTGTTTAGAAAATCAGGATGTTTTTTCATTCGTCGTAGTTTTCATAATGATATTGGATACAAGCTTACTCTTGAAGCTTATTTAAAATATCTCCTTCATGAGAAGAAACCAATAGAGTTCTTCTTCGAAGGTGGCCGTTCCAGGACTGGAAAACTACTTCCTCCAAGATACGGACTTTATAGCATGCTTCTTGAAGCACATGCAGATCTTCCTGCTGACAAAAAAGCTCCTCTGATGTTCGTTCCGGTTTCAATCAACCACGAATATGTTCCCGAGCAAAAGTCACTGGCCAGAGAGGCCAAGGGTGGAAAGAAAAAGAAAGAAAGTACCGGACAACTTTTTGGCCTGCTTGGACTATTTGCCCAACAGTTTGGTTCTGTACATATCAACCTTGGGAAGCCAGTTGAGGCCAAGTGGACTGAGGATAAAGATAAACTTAAAAAGCTAACTCAAGACCTTGCCTTTAAATGTTTCCGCACAGTTGGTGCGAACATGGTTGTCACGCCTTCATCGCTATTAGCGATGGTTCTTCTCGATGAACCACAAGGTGCTCTCAAGTGGGAAGAAATCAAAGGAAAGGCCTGTGCCATCATGGACTTCTGTCGAAAATTTGAAGTTCCACACACTAACTCTCTGAATAAGGCCGAATTTGAATCCTCGCTTGAAAGAGCTATGGATATCATGATTGGAAACAAGAAAATTGATGTGATTGGTGGTGGAGAGCACGAGCACGTTTTCTATTCCATTAAGGAAGAGGCCAGAGCAGAGCTTCTTTATTTTAAAAATACAATTCTTCATCACTTTCTTCTTCCTTGGGGTATTAATGCTGCCTGGATTGCACTCTTTTGTGGAGAAATTGAAGATGTCGGCGATCTTCGTCGATTCTTCCTCAGACAAAGAAACATGATGAAGCATGAATTCTATCTGCCGGCGACTCGTGAGTTCATGGCCAAGACATTGCAGATTATTTCTGACCTGGTTGGGAAAGAAATCAAGATGCTGGAAGAATGTCTTGAGCTATCTCACAAGGAGCTTTATGCGATTGCCAGTAAACTAGGTGTTTTCGCTAGAGCAATGAACTACATCAATGAATCCTATTATGTTTCGGCCTTGACCATCAAGTTTCTTGCCGGTGAATCTGGTGAGGATCCATTTAAAGTCGATCATTACAACAAAAAGTACAAAGAGATTTTTGATCAACAAAGAGCTCTTGGTCGTGTGATCAAATATCAAGAAAGTTATAACCTCACTCTTGTGAAATCCAGTTTCAAATACTTTTCACAGGATGGTTTTCTTGATCTTGATAATGGCTATTGGAAAGTTGCGAATATTGATGCATTCAACAAACAGTTGAAAGCGATTGAGAATCAGCTTGTCCAATCCTTATCCTTCAACCTGAGAGTCGCCACTTGATTGAGGAACAATTATCTCAAAGAGAAAAGGGCGTCAGGAAGGTACTCATCATTACATTACTTTTGAATCTGGTCTCGGCCGGAGTCAAAATTTTTGCGGGACATACTTTTCATTTTATTTCTTTAACATCCAGTGGGTTGGAGTCATTGTTTGATGGCTCATCCAATGTCCTCGCGCTAATTTCCATGTATTTTGCCAGTCAACCACCTGATGAAGAGCATCCTTTTGGTCATCACAAGTTTGAGACGATTGGAAGTCTTGTGATTGGAGGATTACTTGTTTTCTCTGCTTTTCAGATCGGTTTGGAAACTTTCAATATCGCTAAAGAAGGAGCTGTGAAGCGTAGTTTTCACATCGTTCCTGTTATTGCGATACTCGTTTCAATGTCTATTTCCTTTTATGTCTCTTGGTACGAAAGCAAAAAAGGGGATGAACTCAATTCCAATATTCTTCATGCAGATGCCAATCACACATATGGTGACTTTATTGTGAGTTTTGCCGTACTGGCTTCAATCATTGCTTCTGCTTTTGGTATTTTCTGGATTGACCTGGTTGTCGGTGGAATTGTCAGTGTGTACTTGATTTTCCTTGCTATCCAAGTTTTGAAATCGAATCTTCCAGACTTGGTTGATACTTCTCCTCAAATCAACAAATCTCTTTTAAAAAGAGTCGAACAGATTCCTAATGTTGTTGATATTCACAATTTTAGGGCAAGAGGAAACATGAGTTATATGCAGGTGGATTTTCATTTACATCTCGATCCAGATCTTTCTTTAAAAGAGGCCCATAAAATTGGTAAAAAGGCCGAAGCTGAAGTGAAACAAATCCTCAAAGATCAGGCCCATCATCTCGATGTCACTGTTCATATAGAACCTTTTGATCACGACCATAAGAAAGGTGACCTGTGAATCTTGAACGAACTTCTTTTTCCAATGCTCGGTTGCTTTCATTGACTCGGTTTTGGGGAGAGGATCTGGCTTCAGTTCTTCAATCTTGGAAGGAGCAGGCCATACAAATTCCAGGTATTAAAATCCCTGATTCGAAAGTCATTCTTTATTTTTTCAAGCCGGCCATTCATGATGAATTCATCAAGACACCATTTTGGTTTTCCAAAAGCGTTATTGGTTTTGTTCCTGAAAATGATCAATTCAAGATCATAGATCTCGATGCCGGAGAGTGTTGGGAGAGTGAAGAGTTTGAAGTCGAAACTTATGACCAACTGATCACGATGGCACAGAAGATACAGACTTCTGCCCAAGATGAGGGACTTCAGTGTGCGGACACTTGGGCCGTACTTTTGGATGAAGGTTCACTGTGTCAAAAGGCAAAGATCAGGCTTTTTTATGAAAATAAATGAAGTGGACTCTACGGGAATTGCTTTTTAAGCACGCAGAGTTTATTTTAGTGGATACATAACATACAGAAAATCCCTTTTGGAGGTGGATTATAAGAAACGATCGTAGAAGAACTGGACGCAAAGAACAGGGTCCACGTATCAATGAGCAAATCAGAGTGCCTGAAGTCCGGCTAATCGCCGAGGGTGATGAACAATACGGAGTCGTTTCTATTGATAAAGCGAGACAAATTTCGGAAGAGACTGGACTAGATCTAGTTGAAGTATCTCCAAACGCCAAACCTCCTGTCGTCAAGTTGATCGACTATGGGAAGTTCAAGTACGAACAGCAGAAAAAGGCCAATGAAGCTAAGAAAAAGCAGGCCACTGTTCAATTAAAAGAAATCCAATTTCGTCCAAATATTGAAACTCACGATCTTGAAACTAAACTCAAAAGAGCAGAGAAATTTCTCTCTCAGGGAGACAAGATCAAGATGGTGATGCAATTTAGAGGACGTGAAATGGCCTATCGTGACGCGGGGCTAGAGAAGTTTAAAGC
>JBFEVX010000128.1:0-10470 GCA_041546685.1 Bacteriovoracaceae bacterium
AGTACTTTTGTCAATAGTTTAAACGACTTCGAAACTCGACAAAGGTTTTGTGTTAGATCAAGGCCTGCTTAATTTGTGCAAGACTTGTAACTCCACGGGCCAAGAACATTAAGTCGTTCGACGAATATTCGAAATTGCTTTCGTCTTTTTCAAAATGTTCAAGAGGCGCACACAGTCCAACGAAGGAAAGTTTTGGGAGCTCTTTTTTGATAGTTTGGGTGATGGAATCGTCAAAATTCAGACACACTGACTTATCAGTCAAAGTGATGAACTCTGTGTAAGAAATTGTCTTAAATTTTTCATAAATTTTTTCTAATTGGCGCTTTAAGAGACGTATTTTTTTAGAGATTTCCTCTTCATTAGTGTGATCTGTATCAACAAACGTCATAAACTTCGCTCGCTGTTTGCCCCCATCACTTTCTATAGGGGCAAATTCACCAATAAAATGTCCCCACTCATGCGTATATGAAAGTGGAAGGAATACAGTTTCATTGTTTTCTGCAATTGGTTTTTCAAAAATCATCTCTATATAAAGAGTCGAAGGTGATTTCGTTTCTTCACAGAACTCCATGAACTCATCAGACAATTCATTTTTGTTGGCGTAGAGGTCCAGGAAGTGCTGTGGTGAATAACACCAGTAAAGGTTTTCAACATTCAGTTGGGTTCCGTTGGAACAAGTAATGTGGAAATAATCAGGTTCAACCAGGTCAGTTGGCTCGGCCTTTCTTAACTTAACTGGAATATATTCAACGATGCATTCTTTGATTAGCTCGAAGGCATTTTCCGCTTTTAGAAATGGAAAGAGTTCCTTCTCATCAACATCAACACGGTTTTCAGTAAAGGCTTCTTCACCCCAAAGTAAAGTCTCTGATTTGGCCCTACCACCAAACTCCTTAAAGGTTCCTTCTTTGAAAAAAGAAGTCGCAGCATCGACCTTATTAATATGAACATCAGGGTAAATTTTTTGAAGTTGTTTAATGTTGGTTTCCCCTCTCAGGAGCGATGGTCCCATGAGGTGAAGATCATTTTCTGTAAGGGTCTTGAAAGAAAGGAGCGAGACGTTGTCGCTTCCATATTTCTCTTTAAGAGAAAGTAGAAGATCCATGGCAAACAGGTCTTCCCCGATAACTAAATTTTTGATGAATACTGTTTGAACTTCGGTTTTTTGCTCTTTCTTGAGAGCTTGGAGTGCGCGAATTCCCATTTTATATTGCCTCTTAATGTCAGTGTCGTTGTGTGTAGATGGATAGTCTACAAGGCCGACTGCAGCTTGTTAAGAGGCTTTTAAGAATTATCGCACGGCGAGCTTATCACCGGCCCTAATTGAGCGATATTTAATGATTCTCATGTTTGACGCGATGATTGTATACATACTTTGACCAGTCTTACGCGCGACGCTCCAAAGGGAATCTCCCCTTTGAACCGTATAATACTGAGTTGGATTCGAGATTCTCTTTCCGTTTCTTCTGGCCTTGGCAATCAAACTTCTTCTCGCCATTCTTCTTCTAACCGCTTTACGTGGTTTTTCATAAAGATCAGCATACATTGGATCTTTCTTGCTTTGACCTTCTTTAAATGGAAGGTAAACAACTTCCCCACGAGAAAAACGAGAGTTTGCAGTCTTTCCTTCATTAAGAAGAGAAAGTACTGAAGCATCTTTGATTCTGAATTTTTTGGCAACATCCGTTAATCTGCTGCTTCTTCCTTTAATCTTGTACTGTTGAAAATCAGCGGCAACGTAGTTTGTATCAAAACAACATTTCTTCCACGCAGTAGATACACCAACAGGAACTCTGAGTTTGTAAGCTTCAATATTTGGTGGTGTAAACCATCTTAGTACTTCAGGATTTAATCTTTGAATTTCTTCAAAAGGTACGTCTAAAGCTTCAGAGACTTTATAAAGATCTGTCATTGGACCTAGATCGATTTCTTCGAAGTCGAGTGGCTCATGAAAGTTGATTTCTTCAAAGCCGAATGACTTCAGGTTTTTCCCGATGATGGCAAGGGCCATGATTTTTGGAACGTAATTCTTGGTTTCACTCTTAAGGTAACGCCCTTTGGTGATTTTCCAGAAGTTTTCTGTTCTATACCTTCTGATAGCACGGGACATTTTCCCTTCACCAGCGTTATAGGCCGCAGCTGCCAATTCCCAAGCACCAAAGTCTTTATAAAGTTTCTTCAGATATTTTGCGGCAGCAATCGTAGCTTTGATTGGGTCACGTCTTTCATCGCGGTACCAATCAATTTTAAGTCCGTATCTTTTTCCAGTGTATGGCATGAATTGCCATGGGCCAACAGCACGTGCCCAAGATTTGGCGTGATTTTGAAATCCACTCTCTGCCATCGCAAGAAAAATCAAATCTCTTGGAAGACCGTGATCTTCTAGAATTTTTCCAAGAAGAGGTGCATAGCGACCAGCTCTGGCCGAGTATCTTTCAAAGAACCCTCTTCCTCGTTTAAGAAAGTAGTTAATCCATTTTTTTACAGCGTCGTTATAAACGACAGGAATGTCAAAATAGTAATTTTCTAATTTCAGATCTTCAGCACCATAAAGGTAATAAGATTTTCCCTGGTACTCATGAGGGTCTTCGATTTTGGCAGAACCAACAATACGATGTCCGTCTTTATGTAACTCAACGTGATTGGCGGCTTCGGAAGCTTTGGCGATATGTTCACTAACTGGTTCAGTTTTTTGTTCGGTAGCTGCCGTCTCTGGAGCCTGTTCCGTCTTCTTTGCCAATTTCGCACAAGACGAAAATCCGAGTGTCAAAACGATCAAAGATGTTTTGATAAGGTTCTTTCTAATCATGAATTGCCCTTGATTAACTTAAAGCCCCGAAATCTCAGGGCTTGCTCTATTTTCTCAGATCGGTATTTCAAGTCAATGACTAAAGTGAAATCTGACAAATCAATGACTTAGCTGACATTCTGTTCATCTTTCATGAAAGAATCGACAAAAATAGTACCCACAGCGTCTCCAAACACGTTGACGGTGGTACGAAACATGTCGAGAACTCGGTCCACGGCCAGAATTAGACCGATCCCTTCTAACGGAAGTCCAACTGCCCCTAGGACTATCGACATGGTGATGAGTCCAGCTCCAGGAATTGCTGCAGCTCCAATTGCCGCCAAAGATGCGGTCATGAAGATGACAACCTGTTGCCCGATACTAAGATCGATATTGTAGGCCTGAGCAATAAAGATTGCCGCCACTGATTCATAAAGTGCAGTTCCATCCATGTTAATCGTTGCCCCAAGTGGAAGAACAAATTTAGCGGTATCTTTTCTAACACCCAACTCTTCTTCAACACAGGCCATAGTGATTGGAAGTGTTGCCGCAGATGATGACGTTGAAAACGCTGTCAAAAGAGCGGAGCCAATTCCTTTGAGAATAAAAACCGGACTCTTTTTATGTCTGGAAACCGCGATAAACAGAAGAAAAATGGCATGACAAAGTAGACCAATAATCACTGTCGCCATGTATTTTGAGAGAGAAATAATCGCAGCAAAACCGGTTTTCGCCATTACATCAATCATGAGAACGAATATACCAACTGGGGCGAACTTCATAATTCCATGTGTAAGTGAAAGCATCATTTTTTCTAGTGATCCGATGACGTTGATGACTGGCTCACTTGATTTTGGATGATAAAGAGCGACAACTCCAAACAACATTGAAAAGACAATGATCTGAAGAACGCTTGATTCTGCCATGGCCTTGACCGGATTACTTGGAACCGCATCAATCAAAACTCCAAGGATTGTTTGGTATAAACCTTTCTGTTCGGTGACCTTCGTTGCCATCGTCGAAGAAAGTTTATCCAAGCCGGCAGCTCCAAGATCTGCACCAACTCCAGGATTGATAAGATTCACAAAGATGATACCGAAAAAAACGGCCACACAGGTTGTCACGAAATAATAGCCAACCGCTTTTCTCCCCATAGAACCTAATGCCTCTGGTGTTCCAAGGTTGAACATTGCCATAAAAATTGATGAGAATACCAAAGGAACAATAACCATCTTCAGTAGTCGGATAAAAACCGTTCCAACCGGCTTTATATAACCTGCCCACTCTCCTTTTCCTGTGAAGTAGAGAATGAGACCGATAATCAGACCGGCAATCATGGCTATCGCGATTCTTTGTGCGTCTTTCTTGTTTCCTTCCAGCATTTATTTCCCCTTTCGAGTTTCTGGCTTTAGAGATGCGTAAAATAACCCTATGGACACTCCAGTCGGGTTTTCGGCCACAGTCATATTCATCATGCTTTTGATCTCACAGTTGTTGGAATACCTGTCGGGACCCATCGTGATTCAACCATGAGGATGATGTAACGTGCGGCTTTTATGTTTAATATCCATTCTCACCGTGAACTTGATTCTTGTAAAGGAAGTATCCGGAAAAGTAGATCCACCCAACTACAACTTTAGTCTAGAAAGTTTGTCAGTCTTTCTTCCCGATGCCCCTCTAGCAAGCATTGAAGAAAAATTTGGTAAGGGTGAATTGATAAGTGAAAGCAACGGAATCAAGGAATATAAATTTTTTGTAAGTCATCTTCGCTACAAATTTCCAGTTTGGGTGCAAGTATATGATGGAAAAGCTCTCGATTTTTTCGCCAAACTTCCCTCTTACTTTCTCCACGATGTTTTTCACCAAACTCTTATCAATCGCTATGGAAAACAAGACAAGTACTTCAACAAAGAAATCAATTCAGTCTATATCTGGAACAACAAAAACAATGTTAAGCATATTTATAGCGGAAGCTGCACCATCACCTGCTTTCCTGTTTACTATGCAGGTATGATCGCCACCCCAAAAGATGGACTGGTTGGTTACAAACCTTTAATTGAAAAGTTCGAATATAAGGAAGTCAGGAAGTAAACGGCTCGTTTTCCATCAACCATTTCTTTTTCCAAACCACATAGTATGCGGCAAACCCAAGAATGATCATGACAAAACAAAGGATCTGCCCCATTGTCGTCGTCCCACCAAAGTAATATCCAAGTTGGGAATCAGCCTCTCTGAAAAATTCAACGATATAACGAAATACTCCGTAGCCGACCATGAAGGTTGCTCCAATCCAGCCATAGGTTTTTACTCTTTTACTTATCACCCAGAGGATAATTGAGAGCACAATCCCTTCAAGAATTCCTTCATAAAGCTGAGAAGGATGTCTCGGATATGGACCGCCATTTGGAAAAATCATGCCGATGGCCGCATCCGTCGTTCTTCCATACAGTTCACCATTAATGAAGTTCCCCATACGCCCAAAGAAAAGTCCGGGAGCTCCGGCAAGGGCAATCGTATCCATTGTCTGGGCCCAGGAAATTTTATTCTTTCTGGCGAAAATATAACCAGAAGTCAGAAGTCCAGCGAGTGCTCCGTGAAACGACAGACCACCTTTCCAAACAGCAAAAAGATCAGTGAAATTTTCACTGTAATAATCCCAATTATAAATGAAGACATAAAAAACTCTGGCGCCGATGAACATTCCGATAAGAACATGTGTGATCAATGAATCAGATTTATCAGGACCCGGTTTGAAAAAACCTTTTCGCCCTAAATACTTCACTAGAAAACCTGCGAGTACAAAACCTACAACATACATCATTCCGTACCAACGGACTTGCAATGGGCCTAAAGAAAAAATAATGGGATCAAAGTTGACGACATAGTGGTTATTCATCTTTCTATGGTGGCATCAAAGGGCCTTTGCGACAAGACAAAACAATGACGCAGATTGATCAAAAACGAAGGATGAATGTTGTTCCCGATGGGGCGCTGGTTGAACTGTGAACTTCAATAGAAATATCCAATCGATCACAACATTCTTTGACGATTGGAAGACCAAAACCGGTTCCTAGTTCGCCTTTGGTTCCAGTTCTTGAAACAGAGGTTTCAAAATCGAATATTCCCCTCAAATCTTCACTACTGATTCCTTTTCCAGAATCACTAATAATAAGTTTATTCTCTTGATATGAGATAAAAACCGTTTCACCTTCTTCACTAAACTTGAAAGCATTGGTGATAAGATTTTTTAAAACACTATTTTTAAAAATAAATTCATCACAGGAAATTTTTCTTTGAGAAATAAGGTCCATCTCAACCTTGATATTCTTCTCTTGAAATAAAATCTGAATATCCTCAACTACATCCTGAATCGCAGTTTTTATATCAACTTGAGAAAGTCTCGGCTCTTTACTGAAAAATTTATCAACTTTTCTCACTGAATTAATAAGCTCAAGCATGGATTTGTGAGCTTTATTAATTCTCTCTAAATTTTCTTTTGAGATTTTATCTTTCTCTTTCCCAATAATAATTGAACTCACCATTAGAGGTGAAGCAAGATCATGGTTGAGGATTTTCAATAAGAAATTCAATCGGTCATTTTGTCTCTTTTCATAATCATGATACTCACCATTGATCCTGAGGTAGAACCAAGCAAAACAAAAAATCAATGTGATGATTCCAAACAATGTGGAAAGCTCCATGTAATATCGATGACTCTGATCCAACAAAATTTGATTCTGGTCGAGGGAACTGAGATAACCATCAGTAAGATAGAATATTGAATACGTTCCAAGAACGATTGCTGACCACAAGAGAAGACCTCTCGAGCCAAGAAGAAAAGCTGCACCCAATATACAGGCAATAAACCAGTAATTCATAGGTGAATGAATTCCTCCCATCACCAAATTGATTACAATGAGACCAAGATAGGTGAAGATTAAAACCATGTGGGAGTAAACTTTAACTGGCATGATGTTTTTCTTGAGCAAAAACAAAATGATGCCAAATAAAAAAGCGACAGTGAGGTTATTGATAAAAAGAAGAGTTGAATCCAGGTAATACAAATAGATGAAAGCAAAAATTGCAAACGTCACCAAACCATAGATGCCGAGATTGAAACCAATCTTTTTTAAATTCATGGATTAATCTTATCAGTAAAATGGCTTTTAAGTAGTAAATTTACCCTTACAAAGAAAGATCAGTACGTGGCTTGAATGATTCCATGGGGTGAACCAATCCAACGGCCATCTTTGTCACCGCTTGCACCATCTGTCTTTGAACAGTTGGAAGACCACGGTCGTCAAAATAAACTGTGTTTTGAGTAAGGAAACTCAAAAGTTGCTCACTTTTCATTTCAACATTCTTGTTTCTAAGATTTGGATCCAGTCTCAAGATACAAAAAGAGCCCTTAAGTTTTCTTTCACCATCAAGACTCATAATCTTTTGGTTCAAGACATCAACGAATACCGCTTCAGCATTGGATTGCTTTTGATTGAGAACAACAATACCTTCATCAACAGGCACACCCCAAAAGGCAATTATCCCAAGAGAAGATAAAGTCCAACTCAGATATCTATTGATGATGGCCTTTGAAGCAAATTCTTCTGACTTACTTCCAAACTCTGGAAAACATCCGAGAGTCCATTCTTTGGAAACCATGGAATAAACCATCATCCCCGCTCCGACGTAGCGGTACACTTTATAGCCAGTCTTTGGAATGATCGACTCGGCCCCATATTTGTCAGTAGGTCTCATCATATGAATTTGTTTTGAAACAATAGGTGTCGCAACCTGAAAAGTCAGAAGGCGCGCCTTGTCATTCCCATCGAACTTCTTGTCGAGGTCTTTGACTTCCTGCGAAGTAAGTTCCTCAAATTTCTGCTCAATGAGAAAAGGCATCAGGGCAGCATTAAACTCTCCCAAGTCTACTCTTAGGTATACGGGAAGATCCAGCTCCTTAAAGTATTGAAAGTACTTGAAGTTCTTTTCGTCTACAATGCTCATAAACCCCTCCTGATGGGTCGTTTCACTATTGCTTTTCGGGTCACAAGAAATTTATTTTAGTCGGGGCCCCCCGTCGGGGGCAAATTTTTCCCCAAACCTACTTTTAAAGGCCTTTTCAGGACAGTCTCCCAGTTGACATCGGGCCCAAAAACTAATAAAACTCACAGGTTCAGAAAACTAGACGAAGGTCGGGGCTTTAAGTTTCAAGTTTGAAACCCCCAGATTTTGTCGAAACTTCAGGAGTATGAAATGTACGGAGTAGTTCAAATTGGTGGTCACCAGTACAAGGTCCAAGCAGGTGACATTCTAGATGTTCAAAAGTTGAAAGATGATGAAGGTTCTACAATTGAATTGGATCAAGTTCTTTTCATTGGTGGAGATAAGGCCCTTGTTGGTGCTCCAACAGTTAGTGGTGCTAAAGTAACTGCCAAAGTTATCAGACACGATAAAAGTAGAAAGGTTCTGGTTTCTGTAAGAAAGCCAGGTAAATATAGAAAGACCAATGGTCACAGACAGCAATATACTTCACTTCTAATTACTGAATTGAATGACGGTGCTGGCAACTCTGCAAAGATTGATGCCAAATCCAAAAATGCTGAGAAATTTCTAAAATAAAAAATTAGTTTAAGAGGAGTATAGTCATGGCACACAAAAAAGCTGGTGGTTCAACGAATAACGGTCGTGATTCAAACCCTAAAATGCGTGGGGTTAAAAAATATGGCGGAGAAAACGTAATTCCTGGGAACATCATTGTTCGTCAAAAAGGAACTAAGTTTCACGCTGGTACTGGTGTAAAAATGGGGAAAGATTTCACCCTTTTCGCCACTGCTGAAGGAAAAGTTCAGTTTTCACATTACAACAAGAAAATGAAAACTGTTTCCGTGGTAAGCGCTTAAGGAATTAAAGCGTCTTAAAAAAGAAAAAATCCAAGAAGGGGGAATATCTTTATTCCCCCTTTTTTTTTAGATGATTGAAACATGAGATTTATCGACGAAGTCAAAATTACTGTGGCCTCTGGAGACGGAGGAAATGGATGCACCAGCTTCCGAAGGGAAAAGTTTGTCCCGATGGGTGGTCCAGATGGTGGTGACGGTGGAAGCGGTGGCTCTATTTTCTTCCAGGCCTCTAAAGACATCAACACATTAGTTAAGTATAGAGGTCGTAAATTTTATGGTGCAGAAAATGGTGGCGCAGGATCTGGTTCTCAAAGAAGTGGAAAGTACGGAGAAGATCTGATTCTTGAAGTACCAGTAGGAACACTTGTTCGAAGCCAAGAGACAGGAGAAATCCTTGCTGACCTGACTGAAGATGGGCAAAAGGTCTTGATTGCTGAAGGTGGTCGCGGCGGACTTGGCAACATGAATTTCAAAACATCTACCAATCAGGCCCCAAGATACTCACAAGACGGTGAAGCGGGAGTCAGACTCGATGTCGAACTTGAACTCAAGCTTCTCGCAGACATAGCTCTCATTGGTCTTCCTAATGCCGGCAAATCAACTTTGATTTCTACGATTTCTGCAGCAAAACCAAAAGTAGCTGACTACCCTTTTACAACCCTTGAGCCAAACCTTGGTGTGGTGAGTGTGGGTGAAAAATCATTTGTCGTGGCCGACATTCCTGGTCTGATTGAAAATGCAGCAGAAGGAAAAGGCCTAGGAATCAAATTCCTCAAGCATATTGAAAGAACGAAGGCCTTCGTTCATCTCATCGATTGTTCCTGGTGTCTTCCTGGCGAAGAGTTCGATGCCTTTGATAATTACACAACTATCAGAATGGAACTTGAGAAATATAATCCAGAGCTTTTAAACAAGCGTGAAATTATCTGCCTAACCAAAATCGATGCCATGTCCGATGAGGAAATTGAAAGAATAAAAATATTTTTTGAAGAACAACTCGATCAAAAGAAAGTTCTTCCAATCTCCGGAGTTTCCGGAAGAAACGTTGATAAGCTGAAGCATCTGATGCTTAGAGCAATTGAAGAGTAGGAACTGAGGATCCTTTATGAGTAAAGAGTACATTGAGAAACACGTTAACGAAATCATGGATGACAAATCCATCACCTTTCCAAAAAATATGGCCATGGCCAGTGCATGGGTTCTTGGTAACCTCAAGGCGGTGAATCTCAAAGTTCTTGATGTGAGCAAAACAAGCTCTCTCTCTGATTTCTTTGTTCTATGCTCTGCCAGCAACTTGACTCAAGCTCACAGTATGGCCGACGAAGTTCTTGTTCAAATGAAACGCTGTGGTTATCAAGCGGTTTCCAAAGAAGGTTGGAGTGCTGATTCAGACTGGATCCTTCTCGACATGGGCGACATTATCGTTCACATCTTTCTTGAAACTTCTCGTTCTGTATACGATCTGGATAATCTCTGGTCTGAATCAAGACCTGTTGAAATTCCACAAGAATACTATTTCTCAAGTGAAGATGCAGAAGCTGCTCTCGACGACAAAGACTACTTCTGATCATGAAAGAGGTTCATCTGATTGTTGTCGGTAAACTGGCCGACAAGAATATCCAGGCCCTCGAGGATGAATACCTCAAAAGAATCAAAGCACCCAAACTTAAAATTCATGAAGTCAAAGCCGGCTCAGAAAACCTCGATGTTGAAGGTGCTGAAGTTGAAAAAAAGATTTCAGACATTTCAAAAAATGCCAAGCCACATATTGTTTTGCTTTCC
>JBFEVX010000004.1:0-73374 GCA_041546685.1 Bacteriovoracaceae bacterium
GCAAAACTGCAAAGAAGTCGCGGCTTATTCTCCTTCCTCATTCAGTAAAGACTACACCCTCGGATATATGGAGCAAATGAATCTTCAATGTAATGAAGGCGAAGTGGAAGCCGATGCGATCGCCGCCGCTAATGAAGGTGATTACACACATAAAAGACTTGAAAAATATAAAAAATGCATGGGAAAAGTGAAGTTTTCCAGATTGAAAAAGACTTATATGAAATCTTTTGCAGAGATCTTTTGCAGTGACACCAAAGCGATCACCCTTGCACAGGAGCATTCGAGTAATCTTGGAAAAAAAGATTTGAGCTTTTTGAATCCATGTCCATCTAGAATCAGAAGTAAACTCTCGAGAACATATCTCAAAGAATATGACAAAGGAATCAAGCAACAATGTTCTCCGATTAATGTAACTAATCTAGCTATTCAAGATGCAAGGGCAAAGAAAGGTTTTGGAGAAGGACTTAATAATCTCAAAAAATGTCCTGTTAGCATGCAGAACTCTGCTCTTAAAAACTATAGAGAAGCTTTCTATCGTGAACAACAGCAACAGGATCGAGCAGCCTATCAAAATCAATTGAACATGGATCGAAGAAGAGAAGCGATCAGAAGATCACGTGTAGATTTTAAAGCCATGGGACGTGACTACTATACGTTGTGTGAAGTTGCCGAAGGTAAAGTCTATCCAGTTCTCTATTTCGCTGACGATAAAACGGCTTATTTAACTGGTTATTTCAAAGTCCAGGTTTTTGACGATATTTCAAACATCATCGAGAGTAGAGACAATATCTATGTCTCTTACCTTCAAGGGAGAACGGGTGACAAAAAAGACATCACCTCATTTCCAGCACAGTCAAAGGCCTACTCCTGTAAGGCCTTCTACACAGGAAAAAACTATAAATAGAAGCGTATAAACCTTTGACATGTCAGGAGTTTAACGTCTGTTATTCTTATAACCGTCTGAAATTACATTGTTAGTTCTGGCAATCTCTTTGCAACCTATAAAGGTATAGAGAGAGGAGAATGTTATGAGAGAGTTCATCAAAACACTCGTATTGGGTTTGATTTTGATTCCAGCTGTTTCTGCACACGAAATGCCGGACAGTGTGAAGAAAGAAAAACTGATTGAGGCCATGATCCTCAATGATGTTCTAAAAGCTGAACACAAAGACGAAGTCACCCAAAATTCCAAAGTAAGATTTAGTTTCGCAGAGTCTTCCATCGGTTATGGAATAATGGCGGTTGCTCCAATTGGAATGAACAATGTCATGGGCCATTGGGATGATGGAGATCAAGACTTTGAAGAATTTCATATGACTTACAGTGTTGGTGATCACAAGTTCCTTTTGAATTGTCACATCAGAACTGATGAAGTTCTTTCTTCAAGCAATTTGAAAATTGACTATAAACTTGAGCTAAAAAATTGCTCTTTGAAAAACAAAACTCTCGGTTCACAGAAGCAAGTCATCAGTGAATTTGGTTCCAAACCAATTGAGTGGAGAAGGGACAAGCGTTATGAACGAGGAATTGATGAAACTGATGCTCATGAAGTTCATATTTCAGAAGTAGAGAGGTTCCAGGGAACTGGTAGAGCTCCTTCGAGAGGCCTTGCTGTAGAAGGAACAATTGAATACGAGGATTCCAGCGCTTCCAATCAGTAATTAAAAAGTTAGAGTAGTTGTCACTTTTTGGGTCTCTGAATCTTGTTGGAAATGGAGATCCATATCGAAATAAGCACAGATGATTTTGACTATATAGAGTCCCATTCCACTACCTTTTTGACCTTTCGTTCCTATTTTCGACTTGGTTGGAGAGGCATTATTGATATCTTTGATGACATTTAATGGAATTTCTTCAGCATAGTTGATGATTTCAAGTTTGTTGTCGTAATAATCGATAATGATTGGTTTGTCTTTAAGTGAGAACTTAATGGCGTTTCCAAGTAGGTTTCCGATTACTTCATTTTTCAAAACATTTTCAGGAATTTTAGTATTCAAATTTGAATTATCTTTTTGTCTAAAATCAATCTGACATTCCGTGCATGAGAATATTTCTTTCTGATTAGTGATGGTATCTTCTATCAATTTATTGAGGTTGACTTCAGTCTTTGTAAACTTATTATGTTCGGAGCTCAACTGGCTGAGCCCTCTTACGGAATCAAAGACTTCATTAATCATGTTTGTAGATAAGTGGAGCTTTTCCATCGTCTCTTTGTCTTTGATATCGTTGGAAATCTTTTTCAAACCGAAATTGAGGTAAGTCAGAGGGTTTGAAATATCGTGAAGGACAGTATGAAGAAGATTTCTTTCGGACAACGCATTCTGATATTTCTTTTTCATGATCTCGTTATTCTTTAGAAATTGAAAAATAAATACGGAAGCCAAAAGGCAAAGGCCGAGGGTTCCCAGCCAGATCATGAGAGATTTATTTCTGGTTCTAGAGAGAAGCCCTTCGTAGTTGACCCCAAAGACCAGTTCTGAATTCAAAAGCTTTATGTGGCGACTTGTAGAAAACGAATTGATAGTAGCATCGTGATAGAATTTCTTACTGGAAAAATGCATGACGCCCAATTTGTATTCACTCAAAGAATTGAAATCAATCATGAGGTCAAAGAGAATGTTGGCCTCAAGAAGTAAGCCAACATGGCCTTTGTTGTTGGGGAGTTTAAAAGTTAAAGGGAGATGATTCAATGAATCTATAAAAACTGGAGGTCCAATTTTTCCTTGTTTCGCATCGTGATCTTGATCTAATAGAGGATATAATACCGAAGCCGGAAACTGATGCTTATGTAGAATATCAATAAATTTTACCAGTTTTTTATTATTATCAAAAAGGAAGATCACATCAATAGATTGTGAAGTGTCGAGCATGGTATCAAACAGACTCAAGAATTCTTTTTCTTCACAATGGTTAAGAAGACACTTTTCAATTTTTCTAGAGTCTTTACGCGTGAAGCTCTCAATCAATTTTATGTCATTGATGATATCGTTCGAAAAATGGTTCAACTTACTACTGCCTTCTTTTTGAATGGCTAGCTTGTTTTCAGTGTAGTTTTGGAAAATAAAATATGTGAACGCACTGGAAATGACTGCGAAGATTATTAATGTCAGAAAGAGTGCTTTTTTCACTGGGTTCCCAATAAGTTAAATTTTATTTATTATAATCTAAACCAAGATTTTAAAGACCTGATTTAACTCAATTTTGAAGGCATTTTTTTGAAAATTATACTTCCCTTTATATTGATTACAGTATTTCTAATAGGTTGCCAGTCTCAAGAATATAACGCGAAGCTTCGATTTGGGACTAATGACTGGGCAGGCTATGAACCCATCTATTTGGCCAATTCAAGATTTCCCAGTTTAGGTGAACTCATTACTTTAGTTGAGTACTCGACCTCTTCAGAAGTTATGAGTGATTTTAAAAAAGGCAAGTTGGACGTCGCCTTTATAACCCTCGATGAAGCACTTCAATTGAGTACTGACATTGAAGATCTGATTGTTTTTAAGATCATTAATTTCAGTAATGGAGCCGATGTCGTCCTCGGGCAAGGTGAAGTGACTTCACTTTCCATGCTAAAAAACAAAAGAGTAGGAGTAGAAGAAACAACCGTTGGAATGTATATGCTTTCAAGAGCTCTTTCCTTTGTCGATATGACTTTATCTGATATTGAAAGAGTCAGTGTCCCTATCAATAAGCATATTGAAAAGTTCAGTCGAAAAGAGATTGATGCAATTGTGACTTTCGAACCCTTTGGTTCTAAGTTGAGAGCATCCGGAGCGACTTTATTGTTTGATTCTTCTCAGATCCCCTATGAGATCATTGATCTGATGGTCACCAGAAAAAGTATTTTAAGTAAAAATCAAACAAGCATTTCAGAAGTTTTGAAGATCTGGAATAAAACTATTCAGCTTTTTAAAACCGAAAAGAATAGTAGTCTAATTTTTATGAATCAGAGGTTGAAACTGGATAAAGTTGATCTCTACAAGGTTTATGACGGGCTTCAGTTTGCAGATACAAAAAGCGAGGATAAGGTCATAAAGATATTGGAGAGTACTTCAGAGACTCTAATTGAAAAGTTGAAAAAAATGAAAAAGGTACCTGATGACTACAAGCTTCCAGAGGGATTCTTTCAACTTATGTAAAAACAGTACTTTGCGCCTCTGACCTTAGTCCGTAAACATTACCAAGCTGTTGTTATTTCTATCTTGGTTCGATACACCCTCTCTATGAAAACTTTAATGATACTGACAGGCCTTTTGCTGGCGACACAATCTCATGCTGACTTCAGCTCTCTTGAAAAACTCTATCTCGCTAAAGGAGGGAATCCTTTGGCCTTCAAGCATCTCAACTGCATCTCAAACAGATTGGAAGTTGAAAAGTTTGAAAACAAAAAAGTAAAAGGACAGCTCAAGGGATGGTGTAATGAAATCACTAATGGGGAAAATCTCATTGAAATCAGTAAGCCTGAAATAGCAGTCATCGTGGATTATACCCAGACTTCAGACAATAGAAGATTCTTCCTTTTGAACTCTGAAGAAGGAACGGTTCAATCTTTCTATGTCAGTCATGGAAGGTATAAAGCTTCAAGAAGTAACGACAATCTTCGTAGAAAGAAAAATACAGTAAAAGAAATTAAATATTACAGTAATAAGGTCAATTCCAATGCTTCTTCATCAGGACTCATGATAAGCGGAAAACGTTATCAGGGACGCTGGCGAGGAAAAGAAGGGGACAAATGGTCCATGGGCATCTATGGAATTGAGAAAGACATTAATGACAATGTTTGTGAAAGATCTGTTGTCATGCACGGTAATTACAAGGTCAATGAGTCTGGTGAGAACGAAGGTGTCAAGGTCATGAGTAGTGGATGCTTCATGATGGATTACGAGCTCATTAACAAGCTTGTTGATCGTGTTGAAGAAGGTGCAATCTTTTTTGTCTTTTCGGAGAGAGAGAAAGCGTTTTCAGCTGATCATTACTGTACCAATCTGAGTCAGCTCAGACTCAAGTAACAAATCTAGTTCTCAGGTGCGCCCTTGTTGATCCAGCTGGCAAAATCAGCCAGCTCGGCATTGGTAAGTGAACCGTTTCTTGTTGGAGGCATCTCTTTGTTATAGGACTTTACCCAAGCCTCACTATCATTGACGTTATAAGGAGTGATTTTCTCCATAACTCCTGCATACGACTCCATACTGTAGCCAGCACCAAGTCTATTTTTATCCGTATCATTATGACAGCCAATGCATTTAGGAATGAACACTTTGACTCTGAGTGAGGCGTAACTATCTGCTGGTAGAGATGGAGTTGCAGTTGCTGAAGGTGATTGTGGAAGTTCATCTTTGATCCATGTATGAACAGCACTGATTTCAGACAAAGTTAAAGGATTCCCAGGGGGCATAGTTCCGTCGACAATTCTAATATAAATTCTTGAGGCCTCTGGGTTACCGGGAACGATTCTTCCATCGTTGATCATTGTAGTGAGGTCCATACTGCCAAAACCTCCATAGGTAGGTCCATTGTGACAACTTCCACATTTGGCAATAAGCATGTCATAGGTCGCTGTGGTTGTTGTTCCTGAACCAGATGTTCCGGTTGCAGTAGCTGTTGGAGTAGCAGTTGCTGTGGCAGAAGCGCTTAAAGGTCCTTGGTTTTGTGAATTCAATCTCTCATCATTGAATGTGACGCCAGACTTACTCTTGGGGGTTGAAGGAACACAGCCTTGAAAGAGAATGGCGAATACGAAGATCGAAACTAAGACTTTCATAGTAATCTTATCGGATACTTATGGCCGTCTCTTGAATATCTAACTTGCCGAAAATGTGTCGCTTTAAAGATGGAAAACCGGTGATTGAACATCTTCGCTCACCGGATCATTAGAATTTATCAGTTTTTGACGAGAGCTTCTTTTGTAAGCTTGATTAGCTTTTTATAAGTAACAGGCTTGGCTTCACCTTTCTTGTTTTCAGGACAGAAAACATTTGTTTCAGAAGCCAACTCAATGAACTTCTTTCGAACTTGCTCATAAGTGAACTTCTTGTTTTTTCCTTTCTTCGAAACTTTTCTTACGAATTCATCAAAGATGTTTTTATCGCGAAGACCTGTCTGAAGAGAACCAGCGATGACATCAATTTCTTCTTGAGTCAAAGTCGGAAGCCCAACGCTTCTTCTCTGGTGATTCATGTAGGAAACTCTTTCATCCAGTCGAGCTTCGAAATTTTCATTTTCTAGTTCTTGAACAGACTTTTTAGACATATCAAGAATGGCCTTGGCCTGGATGATACGTGCCGGCTTATCCAGAAGGTTGTAAATTCCTGTTCCAGCTGATGCTCCTAGAGCAAGTATCGCCAAGCCTGGACTCCAAATGGTGACCATATAGGCACCGTATACACCTAGTTCCGCCACCATCAGCGACCAAGCGCCCGCCACGCCGGCCGTTGGAAGAGCAACTCGGCCCGCTCTTCTGGTGAAGCTTCGCTCATACTTCTCAACTTTCTTATTATAAGTTTGCTCGCAAACGTACTCTGAGGCCCCTGCAGTATTCATGGCCGTCATACTGATCATAAGCGCACAAACGACGCTCAAAACTTTTGATTTCATAAATTTCCCCCGAAAATGTGTGTTGAGTTTGTCTATCATGTAGGGAAAAAGGTGTGGTTCAACTTGAAACTTCTACTGATAGGATCTCTTGACAGAAATGGCGGTTTTACGTCTATTCAGAAAGTTAGGGCATGAAGAAGGCCTCTTTCGAGGCCGTCTGGAGAGTTATTTCAGGGAAATTTCAGAAAGGTTGGGTCTTGTTGCCTCTTTCTTCACCTTCACCCTTGGTCTTTTAACCAGATGTAGTTTTTTCAGAATTTCGATCGGAGTGTAGGTCTGAGTGTCTTCGTCTTGATCTCTTCTCTCTATTGGTGGATCGTATGTGTAGCCCGGACCATCATCGAGACCTTCACGATTGAAGATGACACACTCATTGGCGTAATCGATACAGTAGACGGTTCTTCCATCTGGAACGTGACAACCATATTCATGTTCTCCACTTTCGAAATAGACACCTCCCTTCCTTTTACATACATCTTTAACATCTTCTTTACTGGCAAGAGCTGACCAGGCCAGTTTTGGGTGAATGGACATCATGACCAAGCTTGCAAAACCTACAACTTTAGCGACTTTATACAACTTTGCTTTCATTCCCATCTTTTCCTCCTGGATTGGGGTTTCCGTTGATTCAAGAATCGCTCAAAAGTAGATATTGGTAAAATTAATAGATTTTATAAACCTATCTGTTTTTCTAATGGCGATTAATGACCCGCCCCGCAATGTCACCACAATAGAATTCATTTTGACCCTGAAGCGAGGGGGTGGTGCCAGTTTGCTGGCCAGACACCGCGTTAATTACTGGCATGGTGATTGCTTTTGGAAAAATAGGAACTATGGAACAGGAGAGAGAACCATGACCAAGACAAGCAAAGTATTTTTTAACGTGGCCGTATTTTTCGCAGCCTTCTTTTTTTCATCAACAGCTGGAGCCCAACTTCTTATGTCTGGAAGTTCTTCATATACATTGGTTTATTATTCGACCTGCCAAGATGTCATGGAGCGTGCAGTTGATTTTGAAAATGCCATGACAGATTGTGATCAGCAATCATCATATACCAAACAAAGACTAGCTTGCTATAAACAGGTTGGAGAAGATGTTTTCAAATATAAAAGAGACTGTGAGAGCGAAGTCTTTGATGCTACTTTTGAACATATCTACGCTTATCACGGACAAGGTTCTTATAACTACACAAGTTACAAAAACTATTTGAAAGGGAAAATCCAACAATGTGAAACATACACTTGGTCTAAAGGGGGACAGACCTGTTTCTACAATCTTTATAAGCAGTACTCCAGCTCAACTAATGGTTACTATCCGCTCTTTAAAAAAGTAGTGTTGGATTACTACTACAAGTCCTATTACACATACACGAATCAAATCTAATCTCTAACAGGCCCTGCGCGAGGATGCGCGGGGCTTTTCTTTTATCTATTGACCGAGTGAATTTCTCAACCTAGTATGGTCATCCCTTCAAAGGAATGCCTTACTCGGGCCTCTGTTTTGATTTCATTATAAAATTTAGACTGGAGTTTATTATGTGGTATGCCATCGATTTTGGTACCTCGAACTCTTTGCTGTCTTTTGTTGAAGATGGAAAAAAGCCGAGGTTACTTGAACTTGAAAACAATGAGCCTATTTTGCGTTCATTGATTTTCACTCCTCAAAAAGATCAATACTTTTTTGGGGCCGAAGCTATTGATCGTTATCAGGAACTGGAAGGAGAGGGGCGATTTTTTCGATCACTTAAAAAGTTTCTACCAGATCCCGGGTTCAAGGGAACTGAGGTCTTCAATCGTAAAATGAAAATTGAAGAACTGATCGCAACTTTTCTTCGAGAGATGAAAACTCGCGCAGACAAGCAAAGTGGTCATGATGTGACTAATGTGGTGATGGGAAGACCAGCTCTCTATTCACTTAATCCAGAAAAAGATCAACTGGCAGAGGATCGAATGCGAAAAGCTGCTGAGCTGGCCGGCTTCAAGCATGTTGAGTTTTGTCCTGAACCTGTTGCTGCAGGTCTCAGCGTTGATGAAAACTTGGAGCGCAAAATTCTGGTTTGTGACTTTGGTGGGGGAACATCTGACTTTACACTGCTTCAAACTGGTCATGGACAATTCACCAAAGAGAATGTTCTTGGCTTGTCTGGTGTATTCGTTGCTGGTGACGCCATCGATGGACGTATCATGTACGACTTTGTTTCCAGACATTTTGGAAAGGACGTCAAATACAAAGCACCGATGGGAAAAAACATTTTGAGCTTTCCAAAGCCTTTGCTTCGAAAGCTTTGTAATCCTGCTCACATTGTTTTCTTGAAAGAGCGAGAGAACTGGGAATTTCTGAAGGAACTTGAGCAGTGGTCGGTGAACGATGAAGACCAGCGAGCTTTCAATCAATTATTCTGTCTGGTTGAGGAAAACCTAGGCTATCCGGTATATGCCAGTATCGAAAAAACCAAGATTGAACTTGGGAATGTTGATCGCGCGCTTTTTGAATTCAATCATCCTGGAATCAAAATCAACATGTCGATCACTCGTGATGCTTTTAACGAATCTGTCGATGGAGAGCTTGCCAGTATCTTTGGGAGTCTCGATAAAATATTTGAACAATCCGGACTGACTCCCAATGATGTCGACCAAGTTCGTATCACTGGTGGGACGGGGCAGATGCCTCTGGTGCAAAAACGTTTGGTGGATTTGTTTGGTGAGGATAAGATCGAGATGAGTGAAGTCTTCCAGTCAGTGGTGCAAGGCCTTGGGAAATATGCAGAGGGCCTTACTTTCGCGCGAAAGTAAACCGCGTCATGCGTTCGAAATTGCTCATCGTTTTATTTAATGATTTCTGTAGTGAGAATAGAAAAATCCCCAAGTCATTCTTGCTTGATTCCGAGCGGGTAAATGTCGGGGATTTTCAATTTAAATGGCACAGACGGCTGGATTCGAACCAGCGACCGTCCGCTTAGAAGGCGGATGCTCTATCCAGCTGAGCTACGTCTGCGCATTTAATGGATAGAGCGTAAAATTAATGGTTTGCCCCAAAATTGTCAAGATTCAAAGTGATCACAAGTGACTGAAATTTTTAGAAGTCCTGTAATAATTCCCTAAAGGCCGAAACTGGGCTAAATAAGAGATATGGCAATCACCAGCAAGACTATTTCGTCATTGGACGATCTCAAAGCATTCATCAAAGAGGGGAAACCCGCTCTATATCACGCTTCCAAGACGTCGACGGTGATTCCCTTCGATCAAATTGAGCAGTTTTATGGTGGCAGAGACCTGTCGCTGGTCAATCTGTCGACTTTGCCGGCCGTCATGGAGATGGATGAGAACAAATTGATCGTTAAAGGACCTGTCACATGGAAAGAGGCCCGCGCGTTTTGCCACGAACATGGTAGAGAACTTCCAATGTGGCCGACGGAAGAACTGGCCTGTGTTCTTTCTGGAATAGCTACTTCTGCAACCGGCGAAAGATCTTTCAATGCTGGAAGCCTCAGAGCACAAGTTGATGAAGTGACTTATCTCAATCACCGCGGTGAAGAGATTGTGTTGAGCTCGCAAAAAGCACTCGATTCATTTGAGATGTACGACAAAATTCAAAAAGGCTTTCGTGAATTTAAAAATGCACCTTTTCCTTATTTGAGCATGGAAATCGATCTGATGATCGGAACTGAAGGACAGCTAGGTGTGATTACAGAAGCAGTACTTCGGACCAGGCCTTTGGAAAATACAGAAGTGTTGTTTATCAAAGTCCCAAAATGGGAAGAAGATTACTCTCTACACGTGAAGGTGATGAACAAGGTTCAAGAATTTCGAAATCAATTTTACTGTGTTGAACTTCTTGATTCCAATTCATTGGAGTTTATTGAAAAAGATAAGAGACCTGATGCTGAGGGCGATCTCATTTTTCTTGAGTATGGTTTGAAACTGCAGGACTTTGTTTTTGAACATTTTGTTACTCCACTTGGACTTGAAGATCATGTCTTTGTGATGGAGGCCGGAAAGTTCAAGGAATTTAGAATGGAAGTCCCACGTGGAGTACAGGAATACAACTCAAGAAATGGAGTGGTGAAAAAAGGGACTGATGTCCAAGTTCGTCATATGGATTTTTCAAAACTTCTCAATCTCTATCGGGAGATGGCGAAAAGTGGGATCAGATATCTATTGTTCGGCCATTTTGGAGACGCTCACCTGCATTTCAATCTGTTGGCAAAACCAGAAGAAGTGGAGAAGTGTGGCAAGTTGCTTGAAGAGTTTTATGGTAAGATTGTTGATATGAAATGCTCTCCTTTCGCCGAACACGGAATCGGTCTTATCAAACAAGATTACGTTCGTCCTTTTTATACAAAGGAACATTTTGATACGTTTAAAAAGCTCAAGGATCTCCACGATCCCAAACGCCAGTTTTTTCCCGGTGGTTTCATGGAGATGACTCCTTGAAGGCCAGAGTATATCGAAGTCACCAAAGGTCTTTTGATTGCCGACTTGTTGGCAGAGAAGAAATCGTCAAGGCTACAGCTTATGGAAAATTTTTAAAGGGTGAGGAAACCATCGTAGTAGGTGATTATGTCACACTTGAAGAAAACAAAGATGGTGAAGACTTTTTGATCGTTGATCGCGAAGAGAGATCGAGTGAAATCTTTCGAATTCTAGTTCGTGAATCAAAAAAGAAGGTGACTGCAGCCAACTGTGATCTGTTGGTGATTTTGAATTCAGTGGCCAAACCGGCTTACAAGCGCGGTATTACAGATCGCTTTCTTGTTCGTGCTCATCAATGGCAGGTGATGCCAATAGTTATTTATAATAAGATGGATCAACATGACCCAGAGAAAGTAGATATTAATTTTGAAGCTGATCGTTTGAAACAACTCGGTGTTGAATGTTTTGAGATTTCTGCCTTGAATGAAGACTACCAACCTCGCTATCTTGAAAAAGGTTTGAAGGAACTTAAAGAGACCCTCTCTGGGAAAACTTCAATTTTTGTAGGTCAGTCGGGGGTTGGAAAGAGTCAGACAATTACTTGTTTGAGTGAAGGGCAAGTAGAACTCAAGACCAAAAAAGTTGGAAAAATTGGAAAGGGAAGTCACACCACAACCTGGTCCGAGATTGTGGATTGTGGAAACTTTGAATTGATTGATTCTCCAGGGATACGCTCTTTTTCCATCGATGATATTGATCCTAATGAACTGATTGAATATTTTCCAGATTTAGAAGAGACCGCTGTTCAGTGTAAATTCAACAATTGTGAGCATATGCCAGACAGTAGCGGATGCGCTTTCTTTAAAGATGTTGATGAAGATAGTCGGGAATTCCAATTAATGATTTCACGCTTGGAGGCCTGGCACGTAATGTTCTACGAAGCCTGCCAGACGCCTCATTGGGCAAAAAGTTACAAAAAAAGCTGAGCTTTTTGTTTTTCTCAAGACCAGATCGTCGATTCCGATAAGTAGGGGAACAATAACCCTACGCTACGGAGTTTGGAATGACTGAGAAAGTTCTTGATTTTACACAGAAGAGAAAACAAAACATCGAACAAAAGAGAAGATCTTTTGAAAGGATTGTTTTCCAGAATTTTCTTGGTGTGGATATCATCATCGATCAGGATGGAACTCTCTATCCAGTTCAAATGGTAGACATCTCCCAAGACGGTTGTCTATTTCAAGTTCCATGGGATGTGAAATCAGATAAGAAATTTGAAGAAGGTCTCGAGATCCCAATGAGAATGTACTTCACAAAAAAGAGTTATGTTCCAGTGATTTGTTCTGTGAAATACGGGAAAGAGTTTATCGATAAAAGCGGACAAACCTTCATGCATTACGGGTGTGAATTCGATAAATCCATGCCATCTTTCGTGGCCATGAAGAGCTTCATTGAGTTTCTCTACAGCTTCGCCGAGCATTCCGCCATCGATCGCGGGGATGTGAAGTCCTACTTCTACTAAAATTGTCGTTTGACACATAGAGCATATAGAAAAAGGTCTGCTTCGGCAGGCCTTTTTTAATGTCCCGAACTTCATAAAACCCTACAGAAATGGTAGTTTTTATGGGTTTATGAAAGTCGCCATACTGGGCTCCGGGCCCTTGTCCATTGAGATGGCCCTCTACCTTCATCAAATGGGGGCCGAGGTCAAAATGTTCTGCCGTGAAAGACTCGGTGGAGCAGTTCGTAAAATGAGCTCACTGATGCCTGAGCTTTCGATGGAACATTCATACAAAGACCTCACAACAGAAACTGCACGAACCCAAATTGGATTCACAGGCGACCTCGAGAAGGTTCCAACAGTTTCAGAGTTTTGGAATAATTATCTTTCAAAAATTATCGATCACTCAGTTCTTCCTTCTTTGGTACAAAAAGGGGAAGTCTTACGAGTGCACAAAAGATTTTTAAATACTGAAGAAGAAGTCGAAGGGCGAAGTCGACTAGCCGATCTTTTTCGTGTGATTTGGAAATTTGACCCAGGAACACTGCTTAAAGATTCCATGCAGGAAAACCCTGAGCTATTCAACAAGCTTGGGGAAACAGTAGTGGCCAGCCTTGAGAAAGGTTACGAAAAGTTTGAAGATTTTGACTTGGTTGTGGATGGAAGAGGTGTTCTCTCCAATCCATTTCCAATGGGTCCTTCCCAGACAGAGGCATTGAATGAAATTCAACTGCGTGAAACGGGGGACCTTCATTACGGCTTCCATTCATTTGAGAATGCAGACAAAATTTTAGAAAAGAGTAAGAGTCTTTGCATTGTTGGTTCGGGTGTAACGGCTGCAATGTGGCTACTGAAAGCTTCTGAATGGGTGAAGAACCCTGAACACAATATCTCTTTGGTAACGACTGAAGGAGTGATCTTTCAGGGAATGTTCTCAAACCCATCCCATCGTGATTTGAGTCACAGGTTGAATCAATTCTTGGAAGAGATGATGCTCGACTATGAAAAGGCCTGTGAATCTTATCAAAAAGAAATTCACTCATGGAGAGATCTTGAGCCACATATCAGGGCCAAGACGCCACAGCCTCAGGAGCCAATCCCTCGCTTTGATGTTTATCATGGCTGTAACGTTTCTGCAGTTGATCGACTACTTGATCGTGAAGGCCTTTTTGTCACTTGTGAAACAGTAGATTTTCGAGGTGAACGCAGACAAATTGAACTCAAAACTTTGGGCTGTGATAGTATTATCGTCTGTACCGGTTATGGTTTAGACCAGTCGATGGTGAGAGGACTTCGTACCGATTTTCACCATCACGGAAAGTCATCAAATTCAGAAAATGGAAGTCATCCTGAAGCTGGCTACTATACTTTGGGGGCTAGAAAGATCAATGATCGTTATGACCTTAAAGATGGGATCTCCCAGCTTCCTGAAATCGAAAAAAGTATTCTCTCCTTCTTCTCTCGCAGTGGAGGTGATCAGTGAGGATTCTGATTTTACTCTTCACTTTGACTTTGGTTTCTTGTTCCACCAACACTCGTGAAGAAGAAGGCTTTGAAAGAAGAAACCTCGAAGAGTATTTTCAAAGCAGTGGGGTCGTTAAGTACTTTCTTCCTGATCTTCCAGATTGGGCCAACAGCAATGTCACCGGTCGTTGCATGAGAAAGACTCCAGTTCGTTATTTTAATTTTAAGAATTTGATCGAAAGCTTTGCGATGGATTACGAAAAGTCGGTCCAGTTCCAGTACATGTACAATCTGGAAAGTCGCAAGTTGAAAATGGATGTTTCAGCCGAGTACCTTCCACTCAAAGACGAAGAAAAAACGTTCTATATGGTTTCAGACCGTATTCAAGCTGGAATTTACTCTTTCATGCCTCCTAAATTCCAACGAATCAATCTTGTTTGGATTGATCCCGCTCTAAGCTCCGATAAAGAAATGGAGTCTCTCAAAAAACTCATGAATGGATCTCAAATGGATCTTGGTCATCCTGTTTTCGTCTCTTTGTGCTTGAGCACCAAGGAGATGGGAGAGTTCGTACGTGAAAATAAATTCAGAGATGGAGTAAGGTTTATTCCTCATACGATGTTCTCTCCATTCAATGAGAAGAGGGAAATCAGTCATCATCTCTATTTAAATGTTCCAGCGCTCTTTAAGCCGGAACAAAAAATATATCTCTATTTATCTAAACTCAATGATCGCCCGATTGAAATCGCCGGTGAATTGAAGCTCGTTACTTACTGAGGAGGTTGTCATGTTTGGTATGGGTACGAAAAAGAATGAACACAAAGAAGATCTTGATAGAATCAAGGCACACTTCAAAACAAATATGGGTGAGTTCGATGTTGAACTTTACGCCAAAGAATGTCCCGAAACAGTTTGGAACTTCGTTAACCTTGCAGAAGGAAGACAGGAAACCAAGAAAGAAGGACCTTATTATAATGGTCTGATCTTCCATAGAGTTATCAGTGGATTTGTTATTCAAGGTGGATGTCCTGACGGAACCGGTATGGGCGGCCCAGGTTACAAGTTCATTGACGAATGTACTCCTGAACTTAGACACGATTCAGAGGGGATCCTTTCAATGGCGAATGCAGGTCCAGGAACAAACGGAAGCCAATTCTTCATTACACTTGCTCCAACTCCACACTTGGATGGAAGACATACAGTATTTGGAAAAGTCATCAATGGCCTGGATGTTGTAAGAGCGATTGGAACAACAAGAACAGCTGCCATGGACAGACCAGTTGAAGATGTTGTCATGGAAGAAGTGACCATAATCAGGGACTAAGAATGTATTTTGAAGAGGAAGAAAACAAAGGAAGGTTAATGCTCTCTCTGGCCAGGGCCTGTGGGAGAATGTCTGAAGCCATCATTCCAGTTTTGTTGATCCAGTTTTTGGTCTTCTATCTTCCTTTTCAAAACAGCGAAAGATTCATCACTCTGGTTTGGGGAAATCATTTCTCTGACCAGGGTTTCTTTGCTTTTCTTAGAGACCCATCGTTCTATCCCTTTTTCTTTGTTGGCTCACTTGTCAGTTTTTGGTTTGCCAATCTGGCCAAAGGAGAGATTCCAAATTTTGATCGAATTCTCAGGTGGCGAAACTTCGCTGTCTGGATGATTTTCTTTCTGATCTGGAAATCAGCAAGTTATTTGACAGTGGAATTTTTTTCGATTCTTGCTTCAGCAAGTGAAAGTATGTTGGTCGCGCCATTGGCCGAAGCATTCAATCGAATTTATGCTTTTCTTCTTTTTCCATTCCTTCTGATCGTAATGACAGAAGATTGGTCGATGAGAGATTGTTGGTCTCATTTCATGGAAACCATGAGAGGTCATTGGCGTGAGTTCATCTGGCTTTGTCTTGTTCTTTCTGCCTTTAGTCTGGTTTTCTCCGATGCAAGGCTTGGGGAAGGTGCATTTGCCATGAGAAATCTTCTGTCGTTTTTTGAGGCGCTGATGCTGTACCCACTCTCTGTACTGACCGTATTCAATTACTTTCTTATTCTAGAAGGGAAGCCACTTGTTGGGAGACGCTACTCTTTGTTGGGAGTGTAGATAATCTTGATTCTCTGAATGTCTTTTAGGCTCAATGAATGTCTGTTAACTGGATAGGGAGAACCCTCATAATTGACCATGGCATAATCTCCAGGAGTGATGGAAAAGGCCTCTGGCGGGTAAAGCATGATCGATGTGAAATCAAAGCCGGTCTTTAAAATATCCTCATTTCTCGATTTGATCTTTTTGAATTGAAGGTGGAACTCTTCGTCAATATTTTGCCAAAGTACTGTCAGGTATTGATCTCTGTCCTCTCTGTTTTGCTCGTGGAGAAATCCAATTGTATGCATCATCTCGTGGATGACCTTGCCTTTATCACAGCCCTCGGCAAGAAGAATTTTCTGTGCGCCTCCAATCATTCCAAGGTTGGAAAGGCAGTTCTCGGTTCCTCTTGAAAAAATGACGTAGTTTTTATCTTCAGGGACTCTGGGGATGAACCTAATAGGTGTTTTGTTTTTGTATTCTTCAACGGCAAGTTTCACGGCCCTTTCTTCGTCAGTTCCTTGAAGTTCAGGTGCTATCTGGAAAGGAACTTTTCCTTCGGGCCAGTATTTCGGTGCCGGGAGGATCAGAGGTTGACCACTATCTTGAATTTTTTTCAGGTCTTTGACGTCAGCTATTATCAAATCCCCATGCGAAACGATCACTTCATCTTCAACAAACACAGTGGCATGACCAATAAGTATGCCACCATCTTCTGTCATTGGAATAAAAGATTCTGGATCTTGAAGGGCCGCGGCAGTACTTCCAGGATCTTTAGCGTTGGCCAAGGGTGGAGAAGTGATACTCTGTCTTCTAACAGTGCCTTTCTTATCCACTTTTTTCTCTGGAGTTTTGGTCGGAACTGGAGTGACGACCACTTTAAATTCAGGTTTGACTCCCGGCCCTGTCGGATGAGCAGTCTTTTCTTTGTAGTATCGTACTCCAACCAGAACCAGAAGAATGGCAGCGGACAGGAGGGCGATTCTCTTCATGGTTAGAAAGCGCCGGGTTCGATTTTATCAACCATCAACTGAATGTATTCATTTCCGTTGAAGCGATTGATACCGAGTGTGAAATAGGCACACAGTTCGTTACCTGGAATAGTCTGATTTCTAAAAAGTTCTTCTGGATGAAGTGCTTCCCATTTTCCAATGTAGTTGAAACTGATTCCTCGAAGTCTTACATTTGGATTAGTAAGACTTGAGAAGTTCCATCTGACATGAACATCTTTTAGAAGATCATATGATTCAAGTCTAAAGCCCTTCATTTTGAATACAGGTTTTTCGTTACCCATTCCAAATGGCTCTAGAAGTTCAAGTTGTTTGACTAGCGATGGGTTAACATCTTCCGGTCTGATCTCAATGTCATAGGTTTCCATGACTGTTCTTTCAATCTGAGGAACATTTTTTAAAGCATTGTTCAATTTTTCTTTGAGGATTGGGAGGTTTTCCACTTTCATGGAAAGTCCTGCTGCCGCTTTATGTCCTCCAAACTTCACAAATAAATCAGAGTTGTCATTGAGAAGATCAAAAATCGAAAGATTTCCTGCCGATCTGGCAGAGGCCTTGATGATTCCTTCTTTTTCAGAATCTGTGAATACGATAGCCGGCATCTTGAAGTTTTCAACCATTTTTGAAGCCACGATACCAATAACACCTTCGTGCCACTCTGGATCGTAAACAACACAGATATTGGTGTCGTCATTCAATTCTTTGAGGAATTGTTCTTTTGCCGAGTTGAAAACTTCGGCCTGAATGAATTTTCTCTCCTTATTGGAGATATCAAGATGATTGTAGTTTTCGAATGCTTTGGAACTATCATCGCAAATCAAAAGCTCAAGGGCCTTCTCTGGATGGTCCAATCTTCCTTTGGAGTTGATCATCGGTCCCATATGGAAAGACAGTTTTTCAGAAGGAATAACGTTAAGAGCACGATCTTCCTTGCTAAAGAAAATTCTGATCCCAGGATATTGGGTCTCTTTGATTTGCTTCATCCCATGACGAACAATTTTCAAATTAACTGGCGTGAGTTTCGCAAGGTCACAGATAGTCCCAATCGCAGCAAATTGAAGGAGTGGGTAAATGGAAGGACATTGTCTTCCCATTGTTTCTAATTTGTTTTTTACAGCAAGACAAACCGCAAAGGCCACTGTCACACCTGCAAGTGGACGAAGTGGAGAGTCAGCTGGTTCATCTCTTCTATTTGGATTGACGACAGCGTAGGCCGGTGGCATTTCCTCACGAGCATCTTTATGGTGGTCGGTGATGATCAGATCCAGACCTCGTTCTTTGGCATATTCAGCAGCTTCATTGTTTGTGATTCCACAATCAACTGTGATCAAAAGTTTGATCCCTTCACTTTGTGCCTTGTCGATTGAGCTCGGATGAATTCCATAGCCTTCAACAAAGCGGGAAGGTTGAATTGTCGCTACTTCAATATCAAACAATTTAAAGAAGTGATAAAAGAGCGCGCAGCTGGTTGTTCCGTCTACGTCGTAGTCACCATAGATTCCGATTTTTTCACCATTATCCATGGCCTCGATCACTCGTGTCGCACACTTTTCCATATCATTCATTTGGGTTAGGTCTGGAAGTGCTTTCAGATCCCAAGAAAGAAACTCTTTGATTTCTTCTGGTCCCATTCCACGCTTTTCAAATAGCTTGAGAATGACTGGGTGAAATTTTATGGAATTTTGTTTTGTTTCAATGTGTGTTTGTGTGCCGCTCATGAATCAACGATAGCACACGTGAAGCCATTGGTCCTTAATGCTTTAGTTTGGTGCAAGGTGTAAAGAGTCCGGATTTACATAGATTCTTTGAAAAATCTTACCAGATGACGTTGTAACCTTTCACCAGATCGTCCTCGTGGAGCTCATGAACTTCGCAGAATAGTTGTTTGAACTCTTCTGTATTCTTAGCGTGGACTTTGTTGAAGTAGTTACTTGGAAGGAATGATTTTTTGCAACTCGTGCATCTTTCAGGTTCTTTATAGGTCTCATTCAGGTGGCCACAGCAGTGACATTTTTTGATGAGAAGGGACGTGGACTTAATTGAGTATGTTGCTTTGTTTTTCATTTTAGATTCCTAAAATGGGCGTAAAGCGTGCCCTAGGGATCAGCATTGCGATAGTGAATGCGCCCTGTATTTAGCTTTTCGTTTTTTGTGTGTGGTTCTTTAGGAAAAAATTTCCGGAACGGAAGAGTCAAGTATATGTGGTCCTGTAAGCGTGTACAGGACCTTGAAATTAAAAGGAATCAAAGGTTGGTAGGTACTTGAGTAAAGATGTTCCCTTGTCTGTTCATTGGGCTCACAGCAGGAGATCTACCACCAAGTCCGACGTTGGATGGAATTCCATTGTCATAATATACAGGCGAATAACTTGGCTCAATCAAGCTGTATGTTGGAGAGTGAAGGAAGTGATTATAGTTTCCACCAATTCCATTTCCGTAAGGAGATCCCCAGCCACCAGTGGCCATGTTACCCATCCAGTTTGACATCATCATGTTGTTCATCATGGTCATCATAGAGAACTGATCCATACCAGCTGGTTGCTGATTGATTTGAGTGAACATCTGCGCTTGCATTTGGAACTGTTGCATTTGCATCTGTTGACTAAACGCTGCCATCATTTGTTGAACAACAAGAGCGTTATTATTGTTTGAAGCAGTTCTTCGATCAGTCTGATCGTCACTGTCATCATCACTGTCTTCATCTTCATCATCATTGTCATCTTCGATTGAAGCAAGTTCTTCTTCAAGCTCTTCAATCTTTGACATGATTTCTTCTTTATCTTTGATATGACCTGCAACTTCGTCTTCTAATTTGCTGATCTTGTCTTGTTTTTCGCAATTTGCCTTCTTAAGCTGAGCAATCATTGCTTCTTGCTCTTCAATCTTGGCACTCAGTTCTGTTACTTTTAGAGAAAGTGCTTCAACTTCAGCTTTTGTTTCTGTAATTTCTTTTTGAGCTTCATCAAACTTCGCCTGTAGTTCTTCTTTTCTTGAAATGATTTCTACATTAAGAGCTTCCGCTTCTGAAAGAAGTTGCTTCAGGTTTTCTTTTTCTGTTTCAAGGTTTGCAATTTGCTTTTCAAGACTCGCCTTGGTCTCTTCCATCTGTCTTTGGACTTCAGCAAGATCACTTTTCAACTTGTCGATCTCTTTTTTCTGACCTCTGTTCATTTTAAGAAGTCGTCTAATCTGTCTTTCTTTTTGGCAAAGTTTATCAAGCAAGTGACGATCATTTCTTACAATTTTTGTAATCTTCGTTACCTGATAGATTCTGATATCGATTTTTTGGTTGATGATCACAACAGGTTGTGGCTCTTTCGAGTAAGTTGCAATACTACGACCAATATTCTTTTGTCTGGCGTACTGAGCTTTATCGTGCTCGAAAGCAGTTCTTTGATATTCCTGAAATCTCACAGCATAGGCTTCTTTGTCTTTCGCTTCCATATCTTTAACAACCATGAAAGTTGAAACAACCGTACCTAAGAGAAAACAACTCATAATGTACAACGACTTTTTACTTCTACTCATAACATGCTCCAATAAAGGCTAATTGGCATTACTAATTACAAGTTCTGTGCCAATTTTTAAGTGTGATTTCAGAGGGTTGGAGAGTGGAAATATGTCAAAATTTCATACTGTCTAAAAAATAGACAAAAAAAGCCCACTCCTGAGAGTGGGCTAAACGGGGATCTGGGATTTAATTTATCAGTTGATCGGTCTTATTGAACCGAGATTGATTGAACGTCGGTGGCAACACTTCTTGAATATTGAGGAATCTTCATGACAGTTTGTCCGCCGTTAAGATTCACATTTCCTGTGAAGTCGTCACCTAGTCTCAAGTCATTGTAGTTGATTCCATAAGTTGAATCATTGACCCTTGGCTTTTGAACTGGATTTGTAAGTCCGTAGTAATCTCTCTCATGAGTACTTAGCTCAGAGATTCCTCTGTATCCAGAGTGAGCTTGGCCACCAATTCCCATTCCTGGGTAGCCATATCCGCCCATCATGTATGGGTTCATCATAGACATGCTAAATGGATTAGAGAACATTGAGTATGGGCTCATCATCGACATGCTGAATGGTGAGTACATCATGAATGGGTTCATATACATTCCCATCATGTTGTTTTGCATGGAAAAATAATCCATCAATCCATAGCTGTAATTAAGGTCGTCAGTAACATCTTGTGCAGGCTCAACCAGCTTTTCTACTTTTTCAATTAGCGTATCAATCTTGCTTGTTTGCTCACAAACTCTTGATTTAAGGTCTTCTACTCTGGCATTCGCTTCGGCCAATTGAGCTTCTTGAGCTGCAAGTTTAGCTTCAAGTTCTTTGTCTTTAAGCTTTGAAATTCTTATATCGACTTTGTCGCCAGTTAGATGCCTTTCCTCTTGAGCAAAGAGATCACGAACTTCGGAGAAAGAATCAGATACTTTCTTCGAAAGTTCTGCTTTTAGTTCTTCAGTTACGTCTTCAGCGAAGCTGATATTGCTGTCTCCAAAGCCAAGTAGTAGCTTCTGGATAACAGGATTTTCCGAGTAAAATTCATCATATTTCTTCTCAGCAACATCTATTCTTTCTTCTTTGATTTTTTGGATTTCTGAAGATGTAAGCTCTTCATTTTTTAGAAGCTTTGTGATTTCTTCCATTTCTGTTTTAAGTGCATTAGTGTCTGAAATCTTTTTTTCAACTTCGACTTTGAGCTCTTCAAGAGTGACTTCTCTTACTTCTTGAGGGGCTTCAACAGCAGTTTCAACCACTTCTTCAGAAGCAATTCCACGGAAACTAGGGAGCAGGTTGTTTTCATACAGTACGTGCGCTGTCATAACAGAACCTAGCAAAAAACTGGCGACAACACTTGGGGCTACCCATTGTTTCTTCTTCATCACACTATCCTCCAAGACGTGAATAAAATAATTCACGCAACTTGTTACAAGAAGCGTGCCAATGCTTTTTAGAAATTAAATCACTGGAATGTCGAAAAATAGAAAAGTTAAAGTGTAAAAAGAATTTACAGGGGTAAAAAAAAGCTCCGGGATTCGGAGCTTTCTTTGTTTGGTTTTTAGAGGTTCTCGAGATTGTCCATGTTGGTAAGCATTTTGTTCATGGCTGCTTCCATCTTTTTGAACATTTCCACTTCTTGTTGATAGCGGATCATTTCAATTCTCTTTTTCACCATCAGCTCATTTTTCTTCTCAAGTTTCTTGCGAAGAAGTTTAAGTTTTTCAGCTCTGGTCAATGGCTTCTGCTCAAATTGACCATCGACAGTAATGGTGTCGAGATTGACGTTCTCTGAAGTCGCCGCAAAAGCTGCACCTGAAATAACAATCAGAACAAATAGCAAAATCATGTTTTTCATAACGGCCTCGTAGGTTTTAATGCCCTATCTTTATAGTATGCTAAACATGGATTGGCTAGTCGCAATAAGTTGGAAGTGGGGACTGGGCCCTCAATTTGTGAAAAGTCAGGTCAGTTTGACAGACTTGATTCTTCCAAGGACATCATTGAAGTTCTTGGCAGACAGCGCGTGGTTAGCCCCTTGCGAGATTGAATTAAAGAGCAGGTTCTGGTCTTCGGCCAAGTGAATGATACACAGCTTCTCAGGCGGCCATTGGGTTCTGATGTGGACAATCGCTTCATGAACGCTCATTTCATCCAAGCTAGAGCCGATAAAAATCACGCAGTCGATGGAGGTGGCCTTTTTATCTTCTAATAGGCTGAGAGTTTGGAATCCTCCTGATGACTGTCTGACTCGGTAACTTTGTGTCCGAAGTCTTGAGGAGAGGTTCAGGGATTCCTGTTCATTGGCCGTGGCCACAAGAATGTTTTCAATTGATTTAGCCATGGGAGTATTTTACGGCGAAGCTGATATGTAAGCTAGAGGCAATTCAAATCTCGCAATGTGTCGATAGCATAATCCCACCAGCTTATTGACAGATTTACAGCTTGGGAATATTCTCCAGTTCTTCATTTATGCGGGCATAGCTCAGTTGGTAGAGCGTCTGCTTGCCATGCAGAAGGTCGCCCGTTCGAATCGGGTTGCCCGCTCCATAAAAAAGCCAGATCATAAGATCTGGCTTTTTTTTTGGTATTTTTGGTAGGCGGGCGGTTTTCGAGCAATCTGTAACTTGAATCAACTTACTTGCTAGCTGATTTGTAGTCTTCGAGAAGGCGAAAGAGCTCCGAGGCCTTTTCGGGGTGAGTTGATGCCGCAGCATTGACGAGATCGTTGACCACATCTACACCACGCTTCATCTTTATAGAGGCACGGATCACTGCTTGATAGACGTTGAAGGTTTTCATGCCTTTTTTCAAAAGCTCAAGTCCCATACTCATGGCCTGAGTTGATCGACCGGCCCTTTCCAGATATTCGAGTTCGAGAACCTGGAAGTCCATTGAGTTGTCCGCGTCTTGGGCGAACTTGTCGATCAAGGCATAGCCATCGTCAAAGAACTTTCCTTCAAGCAGTCCCATCGCTACGTTTTTGATGATTTCAATTCTTCCAAAAGAAAGGTCAGCAGCTTTATAGAGAATTTTCTTTCCAAGCTCAGGGTCTTTGACCTTCATGAAAAAACGTCCGGCCATAACCAGGCCAGCGGCAATATGTTTTTGTGTATCTTTATCTCTGATAGGAAGCTCAGCAAAGAGAACAGCAATGTCGTAGATCTGAGCAAACTTTTTCATTCTAATGGAAACCAGGATGTGTTGTGGTATCAGTGCAGGATTGAGTGGATGGTTCTCAAGAAGTCCTGTTTGATAGAGATAGGCTTTTTCCCAATCTCCCTTTCTCAAGTAGTGAAGAAAGAGTTCCTTCAAGGCTCCATAATGATGGAGTCTGTATTCGAGTGCCGTTTCAAATCTTGAAATAGCATCATCAGCTTGGTTGAGTTTTATTTGCGCCATTCCTGAATAGTAGAGGATGTCACTGATGTCACCTTTCAGTTGATGGGCAAATGCAGTGGCCTCTTCGAAGCAAGCTTTGTTCTTTCCTGAATAATAAAGCTCCTTAACTTTTTGCAAGGCCTTTAGATTTTCGTCAGGAGCAAACTTATTCTTCAGATCCTGCATGACAGGGATATTAATTTTTTCACCAGTTAATGGTTCAAAGATACTGGCCTCGATGGGATAATCTCTTTTCATGGCGGCGCCAAAGTAGGCATCAGTTTGGGCCACCAGTTGAAAAAATGCTGCTTGAGTTCGATCTGGCTGCAGCTCAAAATGTTTTTGAATGATCGATCTGACATCATTTTCTTCATCACGGTAATAACAAAAGACGTAATGAGGATTGAGGCTGCCCATCATATCCAACCCTTCTTCAAGATTGGTCGCAACAGAAATGGCGTGCAAAGGAACGCCAAAGTTCGCTAACAGTTTCTTCAAAAGAATACGGCACGATTTGTACGGATCAATGACAAGAAATCTCTTTCCTTTGAAATAATCCTGAATTTTGGCTAGCGCAGACGGACTTAGTGACATCCCATTATTTTACAACTGCGAGAGCTCCTCTGCCAGCGTATCTTATTGGGAAGAATAGTCTTGATGTTGACTGAAACGATCAATCAAGGCGCCTTTGAATTCCAAAGTCTCTGGATTGAATGCAGGGACTTTTCCTTTTCCCTCTGGCAGGTCGACAACATACTGTGGAATGGCCCAACCTGGAAGCATGTCGCGAAGCGAGTTGTAGATCTTGCGGCCAGTTTCTAAAGACAGGCCAAAGTGCATTCCACCACGCACTTGATCAGGATGGTGGAGATAATAAGGTTGAATATTGTTCTCAGCCAATTTCAAAAAAAGTTCACTCAAATCTTCTTTATTTGAATTGATATCTTTTAAAAGTACAGACTGGCTCAATACTTTTACACCAAGAGTTTGAATAGACTGCATCCGCCAAAGAATGTCTTCATTTAATTCTTGAATATGATTTGTGTGTAAGACAAATGTCACGACATTAAATCTTTCTTTGAGTTTCAACAGGAGATTCAAAAATTCTTCATTTATTCTCTCTGGAAGAATGACTGGGAAGCGCGAATGAAAGCGAAGATATTTTACTGTAGGAACCTCTGCAATCATTGCAATATGTTCAAATAGTGACTTATCGTCCAAGGTCAGGGGATCACCACCACTTAAAATGATTTCGTTGATCTCTGGGTGTTCTTGTAAGTAGGAAACAATTTGCTCCTTATCACTTTTGAACAATTCCTGGTTTTCAATCAATTCATTTTTTCGAAAGCAATAGCGGCAGATAACTGGACATGCCTTGGTCGGAAAATAGAGAGCTCTGTTTCCATAGCGATGAACAAGACCGGGTACAGGGCTGTGTTTTTCGTCACCGATAGGATCAAATAAACCTTCTGTAGAATTCTCACATACATTTGGAAGAAATTGTTTTCCAAGAGGGGAGTCAACTCCAATCTCACGTATTCTTTCAGCAAGTGAAAGAGGTAGAAAAATGGGAAAGGGAGTGTTTGAAAACTCGGTTCCAAAAAAACTATTCAACTCTTTCGTGGAACGAAGAGCTGATTTCATTTGTTCTTTCCAGATTTTTGATTTCATCAAAGTGACGTTTTACCTGTTTCTTTCAAGTAACGACGTTTCGCCCACCAGGCACAACCGCGGATCAAAAGAGCACCGTATATCGCCATTCCAGTGAAATGGAACATCACTTCACTAGTGGTGTATTTTCCAGAGTTGTTCAGAGCGTACATCATCCATTTCAATAGCACCAAGTGCAAGACCAAGATAAGAAGTTGCTGAAGCCTGTAGGCCAGATTGTGTTTGTTGATCAACTTGTTCATGGGCTTTCTATATCAAAGGTGACGCGAAAGCCCAAAGGAAAAAGGCCATAAAGCGGTTAGATGAGCTCGCCTCTTCTTTCGATTGTCAGGCGATCTACCTCATCTTGGTCAGTTGGGCGCCTCCAATCTTTGATTTTGCTAAGCGCAAATGACTTGTAGAGATCGGCGATCAGGCACTTGGCATAAAGAATATTTCCATTTGGAAGTGGAAGAAGGGCAATGGGCTGAATAGGTCGCCATTTATTTTTATGAGTGCCACCCTTGTAGCGCATGACGATCACTTCCTGATCGGCAACAAAAGGAACCATCTTTTGGATATGCTCTGGAAGTTCCATGTCGTCTGGATTTGAAAAGTCTTTCAATTCAAATATACGTGCAGAAGCGAGAGCTAGTTTTTCTTCGCGAGTATTTCTTTCTTGAATGGAGTGTCCGAAAACTTCCAGACCTGCAATCGCATCGTCGAGCGCGCGGTGAGCATTTTCCAGATTCACTCCTAGCTCTTGTGCAAGCGCAGAGAGTTTATAACTCTGTCTGTTTTTAAGACTGGAGCGAGCATATTTACACGAACAATAGACTTCATGGTTTTGTGCTTTGAGATTGAGTTGATGAAGATTGAAAACCAGAAAGCCCAAATCGAATTGAGCATTGTGGGCAATTAATGGAAGGCCATTGGTAAATTCAAAAAATTTCGGAAGGACTTCTTCAATTTTTGGTGATCCTTTCACCATCTCATTGGTGATTCCATGGATGTCGATCGTTTTTTGCGGAATGTCTAAACAAGGGTCTACAAGCTGGTCAAAATACTCAATGCCGCCTGGTGTTAGCTTGACTGCAGAAATCTCAATAATTTTATCAACCAATGGTGAAAGTCCGGTGGTTTCCAAGTCTAGCCCGATGACCCCATCAGGAAAGGCTTTCAGCAATTCTCCTGCTAGAGATTTGTCGAATTTGGGCGTTGCTTTAGAATCCGGTTTTGTTGACATACGAGTCTGCTGAAATTAAAACGTGGCTAGTTTGTAACTGTTAATAATCACGAAGCTTTTGGCTTCTTTTTGGACCACGAAGGTTCGCCAAACCCTATAAGGATTTATTCAATATGAAAAGCTTTGATGTCGTCGTACTCGGAAGTGGACCTGGTGGATATGTTGCCGCCATTCGCGCAAGTCAGCTTGGAAAGAAAACTGCCATTATTGAAGCGGATAAAATGGGAGGCGTTTGTCTCAACAGAGGATGTATCCCAACGAAAGCTGTTCTCAAGTCTGCACACTCCGTTCATGAGATCAAAGATTTCAAATCTCTTGGAATTGATGTCGAACTAAAAGGTCTTAACGGACAAACCGCCGTCAAGAGAGCGAAGTCTATTTCTGATCGTATCTCAAAGGGTGTTTCTTTCTTGATGAAGAAAAACAATATCGAAGTCTTCGAAGGTTACGGAACAATCAAGTCAGCAACACAAATTGAAGTGAAATCAAATAAAGGTCACGTTGATACAATCACGGCCAAAAATATCATCATTGCTACAGGTGCGAAGTATAGAGCATTCCCTGGTCTTGAGCACGATGGCAAGAGATTGATCGGTGCTTGGGAAGCCATCAAGATGGAAGAGCTTCCAAAGTCTATTGGGATTATTGGTGCCGGTGCTATCGGTGTCGAGTTTGCTTACTTTTGGAATGCCTTTGGTGTCGACGTTCATATCTTTGAACTTCAAAAGCACTTGCTTCCAATTGAAGACACAGACTCTTCAATTGAAGTTGAGAAAGCTTATAAAAAGTACGGAATCAAAATGAGTCTTGGTGTTGAAAAAGTTTCGGCCAAGAACAATGGAAAAGATGTCACTATCACAGCTGTTGAAGGTGGAAAGACTGTCGATTACAAATTTGATATGGGTCTTATTGCTGTCGGTATGACAGGGAATATTGAGAACATCGGGCTTGAAGCCGTTGGTGTAAAAACAGATCGAGGCTTTATTCAGGTGAACGATATGTACCAGACCAACGTTCCAAATATCTATGCAATTGGTGATGTTGCTGGACCTCCACTTCTTGCTCACGCTGCTTCTCACGAAGGAGTTGTGGCTGCCGAGCATATCTCAGGAGCGCATCCTCACAAAATCGACAAGATGAATATCCCAGGATGTACTTACTGTCAGCCACAGGTTGCCAGTGTCGGTTACACCGAACGAGCTCTTAAAGAGCAAGGAATTGAGTACAGTGTTGGTAAACTTCCTTTTACTGCTAATGGTAAGGCCGTGGCCTCGAATGAGAAGGAAGGATTTGTGAAGACACTACTTGGAAAACATGGAGAGCTTCTTGGAGCTCACATTGTGGGAACTCAAGCAACTGAGTTGATCCACGAATACGTTCTTTTCAGACAAATGGAAGGAATTGATGAAGAAATTTTTGCAACTGTTCATCCACACCCTACTTTGGGAGAGTGGTTGGCGGAGTCAGTGATGGCCGCCAGAAACAGAGCGCTTAACTTTTAGGAGTAAAATATGGCCAAGCAAGAAATCGTAATGCCACAGATGGGTGAATCGATTACAAACGGAACGATCACCAAATGGCACAAACAACCAGGCGACACCATTCAAATCGATGAGATCCTACTTGAGATCTCTACTGATAAAGTGGAATCTGAAATCCCATCTCCTTTTGAAGGACGAATCGAAGAAATTCTATTCCCTGAAGGTGAAACAGTAGACGTCGGTATCAAAATCGCCGTTCTTGAAGACGACCTTTCTGTTCCTTATGGGGGCGGATCATCTTCATCGACTTCAGCAGCTCCTGCAAAAGTTGAAGTTGCTGAAGAACAAAACGGCGGCGGTACAGCTGTTGCCCTTGCGGAAGCTCCAGCTGAGCATGCTCAAGTTGAAGCCGGACGTAGATTCTACACTCCACTCGTTAAAGCTCTCGCCAAAGAAAATGGCGTTGATCTAGGTGAACTGGCCAACATCGTTGGGACCGGAGCCGGTGGGCGAGTGAATAAAGAAGATTTCATGAGCTATCTTCAAAATAGAGGCGCCGGTGCTCCAGCCGCTGCACCTGCAGCCAGAACAGCTCCTGCAGCACCAGCTCCAGTTGCTCCTGCGCCAACATCAGTTCCTGCTGGTGGCGTCGCTCAGACACTTGCGACAGGGGAGAGAGTTGAAATCATTCCTATGGACAACATGAGAAAGGCCATCGCCAAGAACATGGTTGAGTCCAAACTGACTTCACCACACGTTAACTCACTTGATGAGATCGACATGACCAAGCTTGTGAAGTTCAGAGAAGGCTTCAAGAATGAATTCAAAAGACAGGAAGGTTTCAGCCTGACTTATACTCACTTCATTCTTTACGCTCTTGTTCAAGCTTTGAGAGAGCACCCAATGGTTAATGCTTCGATCGACGGTACTAATATCGTTGTTAAAAAAGATATCAACCTTGGTTGTGCGGTAGCTGTACCTGGAAACGGACTTGTTGTTCCAGTGATCAAGTCTGCTGACTCATTGAATATTACAGGAATCGCTAGAAAAGTGAATGAGCTTGCTGCGAAGGCCAGAAACAAAAAACTTACTCTTGATGAGCTTTCAGGTGGAACATTCACTTTCACCAACGTCGGTTCATTTGGAACTTTGATGGCCACTCCGGTTATCTTACAACCACAACTTGGAATCTTTGCTTCAGGTGTGATCAAGAAGAGACCAATTGTGACTGATGACGATGCGATTGCAATCAGACACATGATGTACTCAACTCACACTTACGATCACAGATTGATTGACGGTCAACTTGGCGGGCAATTCCTTGCCAGCGTCAAGCACAACCTTGAGAACATGGATCCAACTTCAATGTTCTAATTGGTTGATCAAATTATTTAGAAATAAAGCCTCCTTCGGGAGGCTTTTTTTTTATCTCGTACAGGCGTAAAATCTAGGAATGAAAATTCTTCTCGTTTTTCTTTCATTCTTTGTCTGTTTTGTCTCACTCGAAGGCGCCTTTCGTTTTTATGGCAGATACAAAGATCACTGTTCGTCAGAACTCAAGGGAAAGAATTTTGATAAAGACTCTTTCATGCAATTAACAGTTCCTACTATTAACCCTCATGGAGGATTCGGACTTTGCAAAGGATTCAAAGGGAAGTTTCAAGGTCAAGAGTTCAGCACAAATCTTTATGGAGCCAGAGGACCAGAGTTTCTCCCCGTTAAAGAAGAACAACTCACACGAATCGTGGGAATCGGTGACTCTGTAATGATGGGGTGGGGAGTTTCAGACAGTGAAACTTTCATGGCCCATTTGAATAGTAATGAAAAAATAGAGGCCATCAATTTGGGGGTTGCTGGTCTGAATGCAGTACAGGAGTTTTTCCATTTACGTGAGCGTGCGCTTCCTCTACATCCGGATTTAGTTTTGATCAGCTACGTAGGAAATGACTGGGAAGGAGAGAATGTCTCTCGCGAAGAAAACTCATTTTCATCACCCTCATTTTTCATTAATTGGTTGGTTCATCGTCTCAAAGGTGAGAGTAGCGCAGACTTCAGGGCGACAGAGAGTTATCAGATGAAACCCTCAGATGGGCTGATGGCCTATAAAGCAATGGGTTGGCTTCTCAAGGAAAAGAAGATTCCATGCCTAGTGGTTCTGGACTCTCGTTATGAGTCAGAATTTGTTCCTCATAAGCAGATGGAAGCTATTGTTGCTCGTGATATGGGCTGTGAAGTTTTAAACCTTATGAAGGAAATGAGAGGGCTTGAGGGCCTTTCTGTACAAGAGGCAATTAGCAAGCAGGATCGTCACAACGCAGAGCTGATCATTGCAGGAGATGGGCATCCAAATGCTCTTTGGCACAAGGAAGTCTCTAGTTTGATTTTGGGCAAAATAAAAGGCCTCATTGAGAGGCCTTAATATTTAAAACAATTTTAAATCGGATTAGAAATTATCGATGTTATCAGCAAGCGTTGGATAATCGATGAAAGGGTTTCTGTTTCCTTGGATCTTTTGAATCCACTCGTTTCTCTCTCTTTCTTCAGCATCAACTGGATCTTGTCTATTCCACTCTTTTAGAAATCTTTCTTCGCTATCAGGAATTTGAATTTGGTATCTGATTGAGAAGTAGAAAAGAGCTCTTGCTACGTTACCTTTATGCTCTGTTGGTGGTTCAAACTTGTTACCACCATTTTGAGAAGCTTCACACCCGTCATAAGCACCGTATCCATCAACTTCAGCGAAATTGTGGTTTCCTCTGATGCTGTTGGCTTTTGAATCTGTAGGGTAAAGGTGGTGAAGGTCGGATTTTTGCATGTCTTTGTCGAAACGTGATGTGAACTTTGATTGAGGCCAGGTATGTTCACAGTTCAAAACGTTGCTATTAGGGATGATGTTTGGTCCAACGTTCGTCTGGCTTCTTGTGAATTCTTTACGACAGTAAACATCCTTCACAAAATATCCTCTTGAATCTTCTTCAAGGTGGATTTTACCGAAAAGCACTTTTCTAGCTCCTCGGTAACCAAGTGATTTATGTCTGTAACATGTACCACTTGATTTACATCCAAGTTCGTCGTTTCTTCCGTTCTTTCTTGTGTGAACTTCAGAAAGAACTCTAAAAAGAGTTTGCTTTAAAACATCGTTTTTAAGCAGGCCTCTTTCGAGATTCGTTTGAATGTCTTTTGGATAATAAGTTAGATCGGCCCAAGCCAGTGTAGGAATCAATAGAGCTAGCGTTAGTAGTGTTTTCAATTTCCCCATCCCGCAATTTTATTGTACGAAGGTTATACAGAGAAAATATCAGTTTTGCTAATAGTTTTTTTAAGGTTGGCTTAATACTTAGGTTAGGATTTCGTTTTGACACGTTGAAAAGCCCTTGAATCCACGTCATTTCAACAATTTCTTGGACACATTAGTTGAGCAAAGATATAAGACTCTACCAGACACACATGATTTTACGCGTAGCGCATTTTAAGAAATGCGCCTAAGGAAGAGATAATGAAGAAGTTTTTGCTAGTTCTACTAATGATTATTTTCGCGGCCTCGATTAAAGCTGAGGCCAATGAAGTTACAGAATGTAGAGGACGTTTGCTCGATAACTTTAGAGCAGACAGAAGTAACTACACTGTTAACCTTGATGATATTCAAATGAGAGACTACGGAACTGACGTTCTGGCCAAGTCGATCAGAATCGTACGTGAACTTCTAGATGATATTGGTTGTTCTCCAAAGGCCATCAACTTCGGTTGGGGACCACAAGGGAGAATCCACAACTCATGTAAGTTCTTCGACAGAAACAGAAGAGACATTCAAGTTTGTCTTGTTCAGTCGAACCTTGGGTATTTCCTCGTTCACGAGGATTACCTGAATCACGCAACTGTTAACTTTTATCGATGGGATTAATCTCTAGATAAAATTGACATACTTCAAAGGCCTCCACCCCCCTCAGGAGGCCTTTTTTATTGGCAAGATCTCAAAACGCGAATGCCTGCGCTCAGTAAAGAGGGGCGCCACAATGACCAACGAATCATCTTGATCACAGCTTTCTTGTCTTTCTTGGATAGCTGGCAATAGCCGGATTGAACATAGCAAGGCACGTGAAGTTTCACCGCAGTCCGTTTGAACTGGCGACAAGTGAGTTCGTCACTAGATTCTTCCATTCCTGTAATCAGACATGAGCGAACACGCATCATCCATTCTTGTCCTTCTGGACTCAGACGAGCTTGCCTCTCATCAAATCGCAGACAGTATTTGCGACCAAAGCCGATGGGATAGCCTCGATTTCCACACTGCTTTTGGGCCTCAATACAGCTGTAATACTCGCAATCGTCGAGATATTGCTGACACTCAGATTGAGCGTGTACCAATGTACTGAATAAGAGACATATAAAGATAAGGGCCCGCATGAATGGTACATATCTTAAATTGAGCTGAAAGTCTGAAGAGTGAAAGGTTTACATTATGGAAGGTAATATTCTGCAATACCTTTCATACCATTTTGGCTGAATGGGAAGACCAATCTGTGAGGTTTCGGACCGGATGCTGGTTTATAAAGGAGCTTTTGCCCATAACAAGTAATTGTAGTTGTAGGAAAATCCAGCTGTGTTGTTGTTAGAGAAGGGTATACTCTCTTTTTAATTCGACCTGAGTTATTACAGTAATAGAGAGCACTTTCAGCGTCTACCCAGACCATCGATTGAACACCATCTGAGATGGTATCAAAGAGTGAAATTGCACCTGTCGTTCCACTTACTGAAACTGACTTAATCTGATTACTGTTGTGTTCGTACAACCAGGTTCCGTTGGTATCGTGATAGGTTCCTGCCCGTCCAGTACTTCTATTGGCGTTGAGATTACATCCGTTACCAGCTCCGTCTGGACAACCGGAAGCCCCATCAACCTCGTACTTACCTGCCATGAATGTAGACTGCTTGGTTGCGATATTCATCTCCCTAAGGGTGGAATACTGAGGAGCTGAACCAGACCACTCATAATGTCCGGTTACGAGTTTTCCATTTTTCCCAAAGAGGATACCAATGGCATAACCACCATTGATCATTGTCGCACCATCAGTTGTTCCATTGGTTGAGTAGTGTACACCACCACCAAGGCCGGTATATTGTTCCCAATATCCAGTTGCCCTGTTGAGTTTACAGATACCACCCCATATACATGTAAAGTAAACGTCTCCGGTAGCCGGATCTGTCACAAAGGAGCCAGGTTGGTTCCAACTGGCGCCATTCATTAATTGGTCTTTTGCGAGGACGCCACCGAAATTGATTCCACCTGACTCACCATTACCAGCAAGTTTGATGATCTGCGCGACGAGTTCGTTTGGTCTTACTTCTCTCATGACGATTTCGCCTGAATCGTAAATGATGACGTTATCACCAACACCATGGTCAATGTAGTGTGGATTGTTGAATCTGGCATCTTGAGCTAGACCACCGTCTCCGTATGTTTTAGTTTGACCGTAGAGTGTTTGGACATTTCCAGAGTCGTCAACAACTCTGATGACACCATTATCAATGAAGAAAATCTGACCAGCAGGTGTGACGAATACATCCGTAACGTTGGTTTTACAGGTTGTCACCGGGGTGCCATCAGGACAGTACCCATTCCAACCAGTATTACCTGTACCAATAACGAGAGAGTACGTATCGTTCGTGTTGTATCGTTTGACCATATTCGGCCAAGCTACGTTGTTGTTAAATCTATAAACTTGTCCATCCAGACCAACTCTTGTGTAGTAGTCACCACAAGTGTTGTTGAATGTTGGAGGGTGTGGACCTTCTGAAACATATGTCGTCGTATTGACATTGGCCATGGTGTACCACGAACAACCTGTATGTGGGTGTTGTAGTGTGACCATGAGTTTTTGAATGGCCGAAGTATTGATATCAAAAACAGGATAATATCCTCTGATAGTATTGTTTTCCAGATCCATCACAACATCTACGTACCCACTATTTGGTCCATTATAGATTCCGTAAGCGCCAGTTCCAGAGACATGGATTGTTTGAATATCAGGAGTCGGTAAACTGCCTCTATAAATTCTTAGAGTGTTTCCTGCATTTTCAGTTGTTCCATATGGACCGGCCTGGAACCAGATGTCTCCATTTGGTAGTGGTTGAAGTAGGTCGGCATTTCCTGGACCAGGATAAACTTTCAAGTCAGCAGGATTTGAAACAATGTCAGTCGTTTGAGTACCAATAGCACCATTATTGTAACCACCAATGATTGTCTCAATTTGCATTGGTTCAGTTCTGGTATCTACTCGTCTGATTCTGTCATAGTCCCAAATAATGAGTCTGTCTTGATAATCCATGGTGATTTTATAAATATATCTAGCGGTAGCGGATCTAACTGGACCACTGTCGCCAGAGTAGGTCCCTGTCTGATCCAATAGCTGTTCGACAATACCTGTCTGAGGATTGATATAGAGAAGATCCAAGTTTGAGTCGACGAAAAAGATTTTACCATCACTCGCTACAGCTAGAGAGTAAAGATAAGTCGCTCCTCTTGGAGCAAACAATGCTGACTTGGCTGAAGAGTTCAGACCTTGTGAAACATTACCAGCAAGAACTCTGAAAGTTGACGAGTTCAGAGGAACTGATGTTGCTGAAGTTCCTTGATTAGCACTGTCCACGACTTCAATTTTTAACCTGAAGTATTGGTTGTCAGCTTGAGGGAATGACCACTCATAACAGCCTGTTGAATTGTCATCAAGAGTAGAGCCTGGATCATTTAGTACCGCACAGTTATTTATCCCATTTGAAAGACCGGTTACGATTGATGTGTAATTGATGTCATCTGTTGTATAGGAAATATTAATTTGTGCAGGTAGGGCATTATCATCAGTAGCTCTCCATTTTATAAAGACAGTGTCGAGATTCAAAAATCTCATTTCTGTTTCAAGCAATGGGTTACTAGGTGCAGAAGTATTTGCTGCAAAGAAATTGGTGATCTCAGGAGGAGCATCGTTATCATAAGTGATATTTACGATATCTTTCCCGACTGTTCCCGTGTTGACTGAAATATTACCTTTCAAGTCACGAGTCCAGGCGTAAACAGTGTAAGGTCCCGGTACAAAGCCAAGAAGTAGAGGGAAGTCTATCAAGTTCAAAGTAAGTGCAGGAGTCAGTCCTGGATTTGGTGCATTTACAGCGACCCAGCAATCATCAGCAGCGAGCGGTGGCGAATTTACTGTTTTAAGACAGAAGTGAGTAACATTTGTTAAAGCATCAGTTGAGAGGACTGAAACATCAACATATTTATAAGGAGTCACTGGTGGTGTGGTACTACCATTAACTTTCATTCCACCTGCAGTAAGGGTAGGAGGAGTGGTATCTGCAACTATACTAAATAGGTTTGATGTACTAACCCCAGTAAGTCCGGTTCCGTCAGTTAACGTCAGTCTGAATTGCGCGGTATTATTGTAAGTTCCTCCCGGAACAGTCCAGTTGGCACTATATGGCTTGGATGAGTGAGGACCATCCGTACCGACTGGTATTGTTGCGATTGGACTCCATGTCCCACCACTATTAAGAGTGTACTCCAATGTCATGTTATCCGCTGCCAGAATTGTCGCTTCAGTGAGAGTCCAGTTGATGGTCCAGACAATGGCATTGGGTAAGGTCGGCTGAGCTTCAAACACCATTTGAGGTGCTTGAGAATCAAAAATGAAGTTAACCAATTGGGATGAAGAGATATTATCACTTGGGTCGCGACCATAGATTCTAAGTGTTCTAAAGCCTTGCTGGTCCGTGATGCTTGGATCAAATGTAAGCCCACCTATTGCCGTTGTACAAGCTTGCCAACCTGGTGAACCAACAGTTGGTGCAGTAGATGATTCTTGAATCATGACAAATGCAATATCTGTACAACTTGCGGCCGTAAGTGTGATCGGAGAATTACTTGTCGATGTCGCGGAAGCAAAGTTAGCTGGCGTCAAGTTTGGAGTAGTTGGCGTCTGGTCGGAAACAGTAATAGTTACAGAAGCCGTGGTTACTGAGTCCGCGGCTCCATCATTTACAAGATAGGTAAATGAATATGTACCAGATGTGTTGACCGGAGCTGTATAAGTACATGTCCTATCTGTAGTGTAACCACCTGTCGTTATACAGTTGGTGAGTGTTCCTACAGCAGGACCCGATATAAGTTTGTAAGTCAGAGAGCCTGCTGCGGTTTCAACATCACTACCAATATTCAAAGTGAAGTTTAGAGCGATACCATCAACAGCACTGAAGGATTGGTCAGCCCCTGGAACAGGAATGTCATTTACTGAATTTACTGTGATACTTACCGTAGCGTCTGAAGGAGAATTAGCTGTTCCATCATTCGCTCTGACTGTAAATGAATCCGAACCGAAATAATGTAAGTTACCTTGGTAGATACAGCTCAAGTCAGTGTCATTCGCAATTGTCAGACAATTACTTCTCGTTCCATTCGTTGTGTCGTTGATTAAAGTATAGGTAATAGGGTCACCATCTATATCTGTAGCTGCATTAACATTGAATGAAATCAATGTATCTTCATTCACGACAACAGTTGTTCCCGAAGCAAATGTAGGAGCATTATTGAGTGAATTACCTGTTAAAGAGAGACTTGTTGTTGAGTTTGTACAATTGTAATTTAGAGAAGTCGTCTTCCCATTACCTTTTGTCTGTGGAGTGAATCTGACATCAATTGTACATGAAGCAGCCGCAGCCAGTGGGGCAGTACCACAGTTATCTGTAACGATTGTGAAATGAGTAGCATCGGCCAGTGACGGAGCAGAACAACCAATAGTCGGAGCATCTCCATTATTTGTAATAGTAATAGTAGAGATGGCACTGATTGATTTATTTAAAGTATCAGCAAAGGTGATATTGCCGTCATTTGCTAGAGTTGCACTTCTAACATTAAACACAGGTGATTCAGAAACTACCTGGTGGCCAAGGACATCATTCAGAGTAAGTCTGAATTTGTATCCAGAAGTTTGTGCATAAGGGAAGTTATAAGAATATGTATAAGGGGCATTTGTCATTGATCCTGTTGCCGCAGCTTGAGTGCTTAGTAAGGACCAAGCAGAACCATTCCAAATTTCCAAAGTCATGTTCTCAGTATTCACAGAGTGAGGCTCAGTAATTTGCCAGTTGATAGCAGCAGTAGTGTACGCCAGATACGATGCAGGGAAAGATGGCCAGGCGATTACAGGTGGAGAAGAGTCAATATCAAATGCATTTGATATGAGCTGAGAGGAGTTCCCCACATTATCTACAACTGTAAATCTGATTCTACTTGAGAATGTATCCGAACTTGGAACTGTCCAGTTCCATGGGCTTGAAGCAGGATCTGTAACTAATGTAGAATAAGTGACACCATCAGCAGCATACTCAATCACTGAAGATGCAATTCCATTAAGATCAGATTTTGTAAACGAAATCCCCTGGACGTTACCCCCCTTCAATAAAATTGGTATTGCTCCAAGTGTGATACTTGGTGGTGTTGAGTCAACGACGAATGTAGCAGTCGTCGCGACATTTGAGTTTCCTGCGTTATCAAGTGAGGAAATCTGAATTCTACTGGCTGGATTGTCTTCACTTGGAACTGTCCATGTGTATGGACTTGCTGTTGGAGATGAAAAGAGAGGTGAGAAACTAGTTCCATCAGCAGCATAGCTAACAGTGTATGAAGCAATACCATTCAAGTCAGAGGTACTGAAGACAATGTTTTCAGAAGCACCGCCTCTTAACATGGCAAGCATATCAGTAACACTAACTGTCGGTGGAGTTACGTCGTAAGTTACTGTCAGGTCTGTTGATGTTAAAGAAACGTTACCTGCTGCATCTTTTGCCCACACTTTAATAGTGTGAGTCGTTTCTACTGCTGGAATGATGTAATTATAGTTTGCTATGGTTGTTGAACATGTTTCCCAAGCTACGTCGTTATCGAGTGGTTGAGCTCCCATGTTGAGAAGGACCGAAGGTCTGTCAGTACAATCTGAAACAGTTACAAAAGTACTGGTTGAGTTAGTGATAATAGAACTGGCCAATGTTGCTGGCGGTGCAGGGGGTGGAGTTGAGTCTACCTCAAATACATTGCTTATGACTTGTGTTGAGTTACCGGCGTTATCAATAACAGTATATCTAATCCTCGCAGTCGTTGTGTCATCTGTTGGTATAGACCAAGTGTATGGGGAGGTTGGATTATTTACAATTGTTACATAAGTACTTCCGTCAGCTGCATATTCAAGGACAGTTGAACTTATTCCATTTGTATCTGACTGAGTAAAGCTGATGTCTTGATTATTACCACCTTTTAACAAAGCAGGAATTGGATCAAGAGTAACTGCAGGAGGTGTAGAGTCAACAATGAATGCAGCTGTCGTGGCCACGTTTGTATTCCCAGCATTGTCTAGCGCTGTAATTCTTAATCGACTTGCTGGATTATCTTCACTTGGCACAGTCCAGCTAAATGGACTTACAGTAGGAGAAGTGAAGAGAGTTGAAAAGTTTGTTCCATCAGCAGCATAACTTACTGTGTAGGAAGCAACTCCATTTAGATCTGATGTATTGAAAGTAATGTTTTCAGAAGCACCACCGCGTAGGATGGTGTTCATATCTGCAATACCAACTGTTGGAAGGGTCACATCGTAGATGACATTCAAACCAGAAAAAGTAGCTGAGACATTCCCTGCAGCATCTTTTGCCCATACTCTTACGGTGTGAGTTGTTTCAGTTGTTGGAATTGTATAGATATAGTTTCCTACTGCTGTAAGACAAGGTACCCACGCCAAATCTGTTTTTAAAGGCTGTGCACCCATATTGAGAAGTACAAATGGTCTGTCAGTGCAATCATTAACTGTTATTGTCGTTGTTGTTGAATTTGTAATCGATGCACTAACCAGAGTTACAGGCGGCGGAGGAGGCGGAGTCGAGTCGATTGTGAAAACATTACTTGTGACTGTTGTTGAGTTCCCTGCGAAGTCAGTTGCTGTATACCTTACTCTTGCGGTTGTAGTGTCGTCAGTTGGAATTGACCAAGTGTAGGGCGATGAAGGGTTCGGTTGAATCGTAGAATAAATGATTCCATCTTGAGAGTACTCAAGTATCGCTGAAAAAATACCACTTCCGCTGTCCGTTGCTGAAAAATTCAATGTTTGATTTTCGCCACCTTGCAAAAGTGCAGGGATTGGATCCAGTGATACAACTGGAGGAGTTGAATCAATAACAATGTTAACTGCAGTTGTGTCGACAACACTCACGTTCCCTGCAGCGTCCGAAACGGTATATCTGAAAGCAGAGTCAGTTGTATCAATACTTGGAACAGTCCAAGCATAGGGAGAACTTGGGTTTACTATCGCCGACCCAAAGCTAGAACTTCCCTTTGACGGATTGAATTCAATTGAAGAAGGTCCAAGTCCATTTAAGTCAGTGGCCGTAAAAAAAAGATTCTGAATATTTCCTCCTCTGAGTAGAAGAGGAGGTGTCGTAAAAGAAATTGAAGGCGGAGTTGAATCAACTGTGAAAAATGAAGTTGTGCTTACTGTGATATTTCCAGCTCTATCTGTTCCGGTTAATCTGAATTGAGCATTGGGAACATCGTCGGTTGGATAGACATATAAGAACCCACTCTCTGCAGATGTTGGTGTAGCTATTTGACTCCAAGAACTTCCGTTGAAGTATTCAAGCGTAATACTTGAAAAGTCATTTGTATCTAAAAGTGTAAATGAAAGACCTTCAGAGTTTGCACCTCTCTTAAGTCCTGTAACGTCGGTGAGGTTCACTGTAGGATTTGTCGTATCGAGAATAAAGCTAATCTTTTTGGCTGGAGAGATTTGCCCTTGCGAACTTTTTGCGTAGACGTAAATTGTTTTTAAACCTTCAGTTGGATCAAGTGAAAAACTTTCGAATTGAAATCCACCAACCGTACATTTTTTTGTGAAGTCTGAATCTGATGGAACTGAAGAACTTTCAGTAATAGCGAATGAAACAAAACTTTCACAATTGATTTTTCCAGGTCCCATATTGAATCTAAGACTGATAGAAGTTGTATTTCTGTAGCCTGGAGTGGGTGTCATTAACTCAAAGTCGGGAGCGATGACATCAAATGTGAATCCATCGAGTGCGAACTCACCGTCAATATAACCCTTCTTGTCCAAACATGAGGACAAAAGCAACATCAGTGTTAATGGGATAATATTCAGCCAACTTCTCATTATTAATAACCTTTCGGATGTCCCTATTATAAAATTGAGTTTAGGATTACGTAATTTCAGTATGTTAGATGTCCGTATATCTTTATTGTCATTCAAAAAACGACAACAAAAATGGCCAAAGGTGCGAACTTAAATATTTGTAACTAGGCAGATAAAAGTACCTGAGCGCCATACTAAACTATTGGTGCTTTTAAACCGATCAGGAGACTATGAAGAACACAGTTCTATTGCTCGCTTTGGGTGTGATATTCATTTCTTGTGGGGCCAACCAGGGGAGTGGGCTCGTTGTCGATAATCTTGACCTAATTGGAAACAAGGATTGGAAGAGCATTGATGAAAAGATCATGAAGGAAGTAGGTGACAGTCTGGAGGAGAGTTCAAGACAAGTTGCTTCAGCTGAGATCATAGAAGATAAGAATGTTGATGAAAATAAAGATTATTATCTCGAATATGAAGTTCAAAAGAATGATACGTTGATGTTAGTGGCTTTTAAAATCTATGGTGACTATAGAAAGTGGAAAGACATCAAAGATTGGAATGAGTCAGTAGTCATAGGTAATAAAATCAAAGCAGGAACCAAGATCTATTATAGGCCAACAGACAATAAGTTTGCGCTTCCTCAAGGGAAACCTTATATGATTGGAAGAGATGAGACCTTAGGTCACATCTCGAGCAAGATCTATGAGAGGGTAAGTTACTGGCCCTACCTTTATGAAAATAACAAAAGAGTAATCAAGGATCCTAGTTTGATCTTTCCAGGCTTCACAATATTTTACATGGATAAGAAATATTACAAGGGGAGAAGGCCAAGTTCAGTCGATACCAGACCAGTTTTTGTTCAGCATGAAGATGAAAATGTTTCCGCAACCAATGACAACGATCTTCAATAACGATCCGGCCACAGCCCTTTAAGTCTTTCTCGAATATTTTTCTCACGTCCTATTTCAGTTGGATCATAAAAGACATTCTTGTCTTTGGCCTTGACGTACTCTTGAGGTACGAAATGTCCTTCATAAGAATGAGGGTAAAGGTATTTCTTGGTTCCCTTTGGAGGAAAATTTTTAAGGTGATCAGGTACTTCAACAGTACTTTGTTCTTGAATCCAACTCATGGCAGATCCTATGGCCTCATAAGCAGCGTTTGATTTTACAGTTGAGGCCAGATAAGTCACAGCTTGGGCCAAGTTGATTCGTGCTTCAGGCATACCGATGTTCTGTACTGCTGTTAGTGCTGCAACAGCGAGCTGAAGTGCACCTGGATCGGCGTTGCCAACATCCTCTGAGGCAAAGATGACTAAACGTCTAGCGATGAAAACAGGATCTTCGCCACCGTCAAGCATGACAGCAAGCCAAGTGATGGCTGCATCAGGATCACTTCCTCTCATGGACTTAATAAATGCAGAGATAACATCATAGTGACGATCTTGATTGCGATCGTAGTTTCTCGCGTTTTCAAGAATCTGTGATTTGAGTTGATCGAAGGCCATCTCTTTACCCGAAAGAGCATATTCTTTTTCAACCAATTCAAGCATATTGAGTGCTCGTCTGGCATCACCTGAAGAGTGATCAGAAATAAAGTCGAGTACTTCATCACTGATTTCCATTTTAAGTTTTGAAAGTGCACGACTCAAAATACTTTTGATATTTTCATTGGATAACGTTTTTAATTCTACGATTCCGACTCTAGAAAGAAGAGCACGGTTGATACTTGAACGAGGGTTTTCTGTAGTTGCTCCGATCAGACCGAAGTCACCTTTTTCAACATATGGTAGAAGAGCATCTTGTTGAGCTTTGTTGAAGCGATGAATTTCATCAATGAAGATGATGGATTCAATGGCATGCTTCTCTTTCATTTCCATGGCAGAGGCAATCAGTTTTTTGAGATCAGCCACACCGCCAAGGACAGCATTGAATCGATAAAGTTCTTTTCCACTTTTCTTGGCGATGATTTGAGCAAGAGTGGTTTTTCCAACACCGGGAGGACCCCAAAGAATCAAGTTTTGAAAGTGTCCTTCTTTTAGTCGTGGGTAGCGTTTGAAGACTTCCTCCTGGCCGAAGTAATCTTCGATGGCGTCAGGCCTTACGCGATAGGCCAATGGCGTTTTTGAAGGTGTGGCATCTGCTTTCTTTGGAAGTGGCTTTTCACTGTCAAATAAACCCATTTGATTCTGCATACTTAGCTTACCTCTAGTTAGCTAAACGTCTGAATTGACTTCTAGCACTGGCTCCCGTAAGTTAGGTGAACTTTTTATCACTAAAACAAGCTTCGTTAAAGGAGCTTTTTGAATGCTGCTTGGAAGGGGGTGAATTCCGTTATGACGACTCAAAAAACTTCAGTCTATATCAAAGTTGATGAGAAACTTGGTGTTGAGCGATCGTTGAAAAAGTTTAAAAGACTATGCGAGTCCTACGGTGTTGTACGTGAGTACAGAAAAAGGAAAGAATATAAAAAACCTTCTGTTATTATGAAAGAAAAAACTGCCGCAGCAGCCAAGAGAAGAGCTAAGACGTCTTTCCGTTCCAGAAGAGGTGGAAAGATCTAAGATCTTTTTTTTCAAAAGCAAAAGACAATCAAGGCCCGGCTTATGCTGGGCCTTTTTCATTTTCAGGGTTAATTTCTTCTAAGCATGACCTTCAAAACAGAGTTCCATCTGTTGTGCATGATATTCACAATTTGAAGTTGAGGCTTGGGAAGCCTGAGATCAGACTTACTGACTTTCATATGAAATGTATTCCAGGCAAGATTTAAGTTTCCTAGATGTTCAATCAAGAAGTCTTTATCGTCCTTAAATAGAATCTGTCTTTCGATCCTTTTGATAAAGCTTGTCCATACGAGATCGAAAAGCGGTCTGAATTCTTTTTCGAGAAGTGAAGACATGATCAGCTCAGAGTTGACAAGCATTTCATGCAAGAGCGAAGTGAGAGACTCATTTACAAGGGCATTTGATTTGTAGGGAGTCGATCTGATCAGCATCGCTTCTTCTACAATATGAAGAACACGATAGTTCATGTTGTGGATGTTATCGAGACTGTTAGAGAGCCTGATGACATTGTCGAGGTAGTCCGCACTTCTACCTTTGAAACCAAGGTGATTTTTATGAAAGTCCAATGTGACCAAGTCGAGCTTTCTTGCTTCTTTGTAAATGTCCTTGAGTGTTTCACGACATACTTCTTCACTACTGACTGGGCATTCAAGTTTCCACTTCACCCATAAGTCGTTCAGACGTTGAACGTTGGACCATAGTTCGATCAAGTTTTCCTGTGAAGGCTCAAGCTTCTTGAGAATATGAAAATACTCTTTAACGATGGAGCGAAGTTGTGGTCGCACATATCTGAGGAAAACCGCTCTATTGATTTCGATATCCTGTCTTTTGAGATGAAAGTAAGGGTAGCTTACCAAGTCACCTCTGTTTGAGTTGGCAGTCGAAGCGGATGAGATCAGCATCAATAGAGAAAGGAGAAAGACTTTCATCTTTCAATGATCGGTTGTTGAAAGGAGGCTGTCAACGATAGCTGCCTGTTGTCAGGCGGCATCTACCCAGTTTTGAATTTCGCTGTCGTCATAAATATCCAGAAATCTCGGACATTCATGCAGGCTTTGAAGTGGGGTCAGCCAGCAATCCTTGTTGTAACGAAGATCTATATTGACTGAACCAGGCTTTGATTTCCTCTTCAAGAATTCTCGCTTCATAAGTTTCAGCGGAACTGAGTTCAATGTGAAGAAGTATTGTTTGTTGGGAGGTAGTTCTCCCGAAAAAATGGCCACAAGGCAGATAAAAGCACCCTGTCCTTCTGCCTTGATTTCTACTTTCTTTGATTTGATTCTTCTGGTCCTTCTCACCAATGCCATCGCCTGATCATAGAGATCTTCTGCCTGTAAATTAGCAAAACTGAGAATGTTCTTTCTTGATGACTGGCAAAGAGTTTTCTTTTCATCAGATTTGAACCCATATTTTTTGAAATTCACCATCAAGGTGTCTGCCATTTCATACTCTTTTGGATTCAAAGTATAGCTGTATTTGCTATGGTGGTCAGAGGCAATAAATTCGATAGTCCCTTTAAGAAATGCAGACATTGTTCATCCTTGATGAGAGGTTGAATAAGTATTTACATATCGGACTATTATACATTGAAATTGAGTAATTCCGGCTAAATCGCAAAGATTTAGCCGGGTTCTTAAACTCTTGTAATCTCTAGATTGAGGTCGTGTTTTTCAACTTTGAATTTGATGGCATCACTTGGAGACCCCATTTCGAGTTCCACCGCCAAGGTCTCACCTGAGATGTAATCTTTGTGGGTTTTGATCGCGTGGACGAGGTCCTCAGAGCCTGAGAAGACGACTTTAATACGATCCTCAACATTGAAGTTCAGGTCTTTTCTGGTCTTCTGGATTCTGTTGACGACTTCTCTAGCAAGACCTTCGGCCACAAGTTCATCAGTCAAATTACAGTCCATATCGATTGAAATGAACCTGTTTGAAAGGGCCTGAGTTCCTTCCTTGGCTTCTCTGAAAAGGAGGATGTCAGTGCTCTGGAAGGTTCGCCCGTCAATTTCGATACTTCCCTCAGCTTCCATTTTTGTCAGCTGATCACTTGAAAGTTCTTTGATAAGTTTGGTGAATTTTCCAAACTCTTTACCAAGTTGTTTTCCAAGTACCGGTGCGTTTGGTTTGGCATAGAAGTCGATGAACTTGTTTTCTTCAGAGCTGTATTCAACAGTTTTCACGTTGAGCTCAGTCTGGATATAGCCTTCAAGCTTCTTTATCTCATCGAGTATTTTTTGGTCATGATGAATCACTGTCAGTCTCGCCATAGGAGTCTTAACTTTGATCTGAACCTGGTTTCTTTTTTGACGTCCTAGTAGGATCAACTGTTGAAGTCTTCCAACCGCATCTTCAAGAAGTGGGTCGACCAATGTTTCATCTGGCATCGGGTAGTCACAGAGGTGAACAGACTCTTCTCTTTCAGCACCTTCGAACTTCCCAAGCTCCTGGTAAACATATTCTGAGAGATAAGGTGAGAATGGTGCCATCGATTGAGACAACTCTTTCACTGCTGTGAAGAGAGTTGAGTAGGCTGCCTTTTTGTCATCGCTCATTCCTTCTCCCCAAAAACGTGATCTGTTGAGACGGATATACCAGTTGGTAAGGTCTTCAATAAATGTGAAGAGAGCTGGAACAACGTTATAAAGTTTGTAGGCTTCCATTTCGGTGGCGATATTTTTCTTCAATGTTTGAAGATTGGAAAGGATCCACTTGTCGAGGATGTTGTCACCTCGTTTGAAGTGATCTTTGGCATTCCAACCATCAACTTGAGCATAGGTCGAAAAGAATTTGAAAGCATTATACCAAGGAAGAAGTGCTCTTCTGGTCATGTCCTTCACACCACTATCTGTGAATCTCTGCTCTTCTGCTTTAACTAGTCCAGAGTTGATCAGATAAAGTCTGAGAGCATCAGCACCATAAGAGGCCATCAGCTCATCAGGTGGCGTATAGTTCTTTAGACGCTTGGACATTTTCTTTCCGTCTTCAGCAAGAACCATCCCGTTCACGATGACGTTCTTGAATGCAGGCTTGTCAAAAAGCGCAGTTGAAAGAATGGTCAAGGTGTAGAACCAACCTCTGGTCTGATCGAGACCTTCGGCAATGAACTCAGCAGGGAAACCTTCCTTAAGACTTCCTGATTTTCGAAAGGGTAGTGGAGTTGAGCATAAGGCATAGAGCCGGACTCAAACCAGCAGTCGAGAACTTCTGTAATTCTCTTATATGTTCCTTCCTCGCCATCAACTTTGAAATCTAGGACGTCGACATTTTCTCTGTGAAGATCATCGACTTCAACACCTGTGTACTTTTTCAATTCTTCGATTGAACCGATACAGATGAAATTTCCTGTCTCATCGTTTTGCCAGATAGGAAGTGGTGTACCCCAGATTCTGTTTCTGGAGATTGACCAATCTCTGGCACCTTCAAGCCATTTTCCGAAACGGCCGTCTTTGATGTGCTCAGGAACCCAATTGATCTGGGCATTAGAAGCCAGAAGTCTTTCTTTGATCTCTTCCACTTTTACGTACCATGATGGAATGGCCTTGTAGATAAGTGGTGTATCTGAACGGTAACAAAATGGGTAACTGTGAACCAGAACACCTTGCTCGTAGAGTTTTCCTTCGTCTTTAAGCTGCTTGATGATGTCTTTGTCAGCTTCTTTGACGTGAACTCCAACGTAGTCAGAAACTTCTTTGGTGAACTTGCCAGCATCGTCTACTGGACAAGCGAATACTTCTGCCATTCCAGCTTCTTTCATGACTCGATTATCGTCTTCACCAAATCCTGGAGCGATATGTACGATACCGGTACCGGCATCAGTTGTGACGTAGTCATCATTCAAGACTTGGAAGGCACCAGCGCTTTCTTGGTCTGCAAAATAACCAAAAAGTGGCTCGTAACGTTTTCCTTTAAGTTCACTTCCTTTCAGCTCTTCGAGTGTGGTGAAGTTTCTTTTTTTGGAATAAGCTTCAAGTCTGTCTTTTGCGATGTAGATGACTTTTCCAAGATCTTCGTCTTTAACCTTGAGGTAATCTATATCTGCACCAGCACAAAGGGCCAAGTTAGATGGAAGTGTCCATGGAGTAGTTGTCCAGGCCGCGATGTAAGCGTCTTCATCTTTCACTTTGAAAAGGACAGTGACAGCAGGGTCTTGAACATCCTGATAGTTTTGACCAGCTTCAAAGTTTGAAAGAACTGTTCCAAGAGCTGTCGAAAATGGAACGACACGGGTCCCCTGATAGATCAGGTTCTTGTCCCAAAGTTGTTTGAAAACCCACCACACAGATTGCATGAACGAAGTGTCCATGGTCTTGTAGTCATTTTCGAAATCAACCCAACGACCAAGACGGGAAATGGTTTTTTCCCACTCGGTAGTATATCTGTCGACGATGCCTCGACATTCGTCGTTGTAACCTTTGATTCCAAGTTTTGCTACGGCGTCTTGAGCAGACATTCCAAGTTTCTTGTCGATTTCGTGTTCGATCGGAAGACCGTGACAGTCCCAACCAAATCTTCTTTCAACGTAACGACCTTTCATCGTGAAGTAACGTGGAATGATGTCTTTCAAGGTTGAGGCCACGAGGTGACCGTGGTGTGGAAGTCCTGTTGCGAATGGAGGTCCATCATAAAAAATGTACGGCTTCCCGTTTTTGGTTTTCTCCAAAGACTTTTTGAAAATGTCCTGGGTCTTCCAAAAATCAAGAGTTTTAAGCTCAGTTTCCACGAAGGAAAACTGCTCTGAATTGGCTTCCGTCGTTGATTGCTTTTGGTCCGTCACTGATGTTCCCCTTTTATACCTTTATAGCAAGCGCGCAATGTAGCACCTTTAGACGAATATGGTAAGGGCTAACGGTTGGAATTCAAGGGGTTTTTGGAGATTTTTTCCCCTCTGTGTCGAACAATCCTGAGGGTTTTAGTCCAAAAGGATAACTAACCGAAAAATCATGTATGAAAACACTTATATCAACACTGATCATTCTGACTTTGGTGAACCTGAACTTAAGGGCCGCCTCTGAGATCTACTTCAAGGATCAGAAACGGAGTTTGACTCGCTGGGAAACGATCGATGCCAGTGACTGGCTGAATTTTGAATATTGGAGAAAGGCCAGCAAGCTCAAGGATGAAGTCCCGAAGTGGGAAACTATTCTTCAAGAAAAGCGGCTCCGAGAAGTCATGGGGAGAGTTGTTGAGTGCAAAGGTGACTGCCGACTTTTTCGTGGTCGTGGATTTAATAGTACAAGTTATCGTTCTTCGATCAGAGAAGGAGACGAGCTGATCACTTTAGGAGACAGTTATGCCTGGGTTTTTCTGATGGATGGAACTCTAGTCAGAGTCTCGCCTGATACCAGCCTAACTTTCAAGGAATTCAATATTGGAAAGAATGAGTTCTTTGTTCACATCAGAGTGAATAGTGGAAACATTGTTTACATGAATAGAAGTCGTGCTTCGATCAAGGAAGTCACAGACAGAGAGACAGATCAGATTTTTCTCCCTTTGGAATTTTACGAAGCTAATCCAATCTCTGGAACAATCAAAGTCGATGAAGATGACCTCTTCGCACTTTTAGATGAAAGTGAAAACAAGTTGGTCAATGTTAGAAGGCTCAATAAACTCATCAAAGAAAACAATGAGAATATTTCTGAAAAAAAAACCTACAACTTTATTGTCATGCCTAATGGAACTTTGACTGGCTATGATTTGAATGTGGAGATGATTGTTCTTCTTGGTAACAGATCTTATATCAAGCAGCGGGCGGCAGAGTGGCAGGGGCTTGAGGGACAAAAAGATGAAGCCGGGCTTTTCTTCTTTAGAGGTTTTGAAAACAATCAGAATTTCCCGATGGATGTAGGGACTTGGCAGGAAATTGATGTCTCCGGGAGATCAATTCGACCTGCAGAAAAACCTGAAACTTTTTCTTTTGGAGAAATTCTTTCAAAGCGTCCATGGTCAATCATGGTTGCAAGAGAGTTGATGCTCAAAAACTACTCTTATCCTTTCTATAATGTAACTGACCCTAACGTTCTTGCCCTTGAGCATGGATACAGAATGTGGGGAGAGTTGAATGAAGAGAAAAAAGATGATCTTCAGTTGAGACTGAATTATCTTCACGAATATACTCGACGGATCGAAACCTCGAATCTTTTGGCGGCTAATCAGTTCGTCAAAAAAGTTGAAAAACGGGGTGATGATGTCAAACGTTTTGAATACTCGAATAGGTTTTACAAGACAGCATTCAATCATTATATTAGGAGAGAGGAGAATACTTCCCAGGAAAATTCAGATAGGGAAATTCTCAACAGTACCACCAAACCACTCTGGAAGAGGATCAATGGCATCAGATAAATCCAAACTTTTGAGTCTAGTTCTTGCCAGTCAGAGTCCGAGAAGAAAAGAACTTCTTGGTTGGGTCGGAGTACCTTTCGAAGTTTTTCCTGTCGACATCTTAGAAAAAAGTAATCTCACTTCTCCCCAGGAAGTCGCAGAAGATATCGCAGTTCAAAAAGGTGATGAAGCTTTCCGATTACTTCGTGAAAGAAAAGGTTTCGGAGAGACTTTTTTCCCGTGTGTTGTTTCTTCAGATACTATTGTTTGTCTCGATACAAAAATTATGGGGAAGCCTGGTGATGTCAATGAAGCTAGGGCCATGCTCAAAGAACTTGCCGGAAGACTTCATACCGTTGTGACTGGTGTTTACGTTACAGTTTTGGATCCTCGTGATGGAAAAGAAAAGTCCACAGTTTTTAGTTCAACTACTGATGTGGAATTTGATCATATACCTGAAGATGTTCTCGAAGAATATCTCAAGACTGGTGACTCTCTAGACAAGGCGGGTTCTTATGGAATCCAAGGACCTAGTTTGACTTTCATCAAGTCCCTTCAGGGTTCATATTCAAATGTTGTCGGTTTTCCATTGAACGAGTTCATCAAGGAACTAAAAGTTCTTCTCACTTCACCTCGGGATGACAAAGGTGAGTGGAGAAACCTTTTTCATGGTTGATTCTCATCCGATCGTCTCTTTACTTCAAAATTCAGGAATTGAAGTCTCCAAAGTCTCCCATGGGGAAGACGAGCTTTCTTTCTCTTTGAATATCTGGGCCAAGCCTGGATCGAAAATTGAAAAGATCTCTGTTGGAAATGAGGGAGAGTTGATTGTTTATATCAAGGAGAAGCCAGTAGAGGGCAAGGCAAACAAGGCCCTTTCGAGAGCTTTGTCGCGTTATTTCGGCCCATCACCCTCGCAGATTGAGCTTGATAAGGGAGGGAAATCACGTTTCAAGAAGTTCAACCTTCGATATGTTTTTACAGATAACAAAGGGGTCGATTACTATATTTCAGTAATCAACAAGTGGAGTTCAAAGGAATGAAGATCCTTCTGACATTCTTATTTATGTTAACCTTGCAGGTGACTGCACAGGATCAGAATGTTCAAAACAATGAACAGTCGGATTTGACGACATATGCTTCGACTTTCGAATACACAAAAAAGATTCAAAAAGAAATTGAAGAGGTAAAAGATCTTCCCGCTGACAAATTCTTCAAAAATATTGATCGTTACCGTGAGAGTATTGAAAAATACTTTGAGCACAAAAAGCGCGTGTGTAACGGTGAATTCTCAACAATCATTTTGACTGAGGGGGCGGAGAGTAAGACCGCCAAGACCAACAAGCTTTCAGTTGAAGAGAGAAAGCTTTGCTTTCGTGAGATGAAAGCTCTTCAAACGACTTATATCAATTACATGTTTCTAGCGAGAAAAAGGTATCTGGACTTTCTTCATGAAAGAAGAATTGCTGAATTGATGGAAGCTCGGAAAGAAGCTATCGATAGCTTACAATCAAGCTTTTCACCAAAAGATAATAAAAGTAGGCGACGTCGGTAATCGATCACTCAGACTGCTGGTTACCTGAAAACTTCTTCGCAACTGCCAGTGGTCTTACTGATTTCATCTTGACCAATGACTTACGTGGCTTCATAGAAAATCTTTTTGAAGCTGCGTTTTCAGGGAGTCTGACTCCACGACGTACGACTTTCAATGTAACGATTTCATCGTTATTTGAAGTGTCAGCGTTGTTTTGAGTCTTCATCACGTCCTCATTCCTAGTTTTGGGTTAATGTTTCGACTTACCCAACCTAGTGATGACATGATCAAAAAGAAGGGAAAGTCAGTTCTCTGTCAAAGTACAAATCGACTTCAATAGATACTCCTTATTAGAGTTGGAGTAAAACCTAGCGTAATTTCTTTACGGCAAAAGTCGGCTAAATCTTTACTCTCAACAGGATAAGTTTCCTATATCACAGGATTCTAGCATGATAATGCAGTCCACCACAAGGGGCGTGAACCGGCATCTCTTACCGACACCCTAAGCCATTGAAAATAGGAAATTGGTAGGTAAACTAGGGAGGCTAATATATACAATTCAACACGCTTTATTGGGAGTTTTTCTATGTCTTGGTCCAAGATGCTCACGTTGTTGGCTATTTCGGCCGTGCTTTCTTCCTGTGGTTTCATTCAGAGGATCGGAATCGGTACCACATCTCCTATCTTTTATAAGGCCTCAAATGGAATGCAGGCCCAGAACGATTTTGAAAATTTTGAGAAATCAGTTCTTGGAACATTGATGCTTACTGAAGGTCTTCTCAGTTTGAAGCCAGGTGATATGAACTTTCTTGCAACTCTTACCAAAGGTTATGCTGGGTATGCATTTGCAGTAAATGAAACTTACTTTTTGAATGATCTTTATGCGGAAAAAGACAAGTCAGTGCATAAAGACAAAGCAGTCGTGAACTATTCAAAGGCCATGGGTTATGGACTTCAGTACCTCGGTAAAGAAGGACTGACTTATGAAATGCTTCAAAAGTCTGTGACTGATAAAGAAGGTGTAGTCGGACTTCTAGAAGATAAGATGGATGATGACATGAGAGATCTCGAAGTGGTTCTATTCACTGCTCAATCTCTTGCCAGTATGATCAACCTTCAAAAAGACAATATGACTCTTGTGAGTCAGCTTCCAATTGCGAAAGCGATGTTTGATTGGGTCTGTTCCAAGAAGGCCGATATCCATTTTGGAGCTTGTGATATTTTCTTTGCCTCTTATGAAGCGGGGAGACCTGCAATGCTCGGTGGGAATCCAGAAAAAGGCAAAGAGATCTTTCTTAAACTGATCCAAAAACAGCCACACAACTGGTTGGCGAGAGTTGCCTACATCCAGTTCTATGCTATTCCTCAAGCAGAAGAGGATGAGTATAAATCCCAAAAATTTCACATGCAAAAATTCACTGAGTTACATAAAAAGGAAAAGATCTGGATGCCAGGGAGTCCAGCCTCTGGAGATGCAGCTTTTAGTGAAGATATGATGAGAGTTTATCAGACTATTGCAATCAAAAGATTTGAATATATCAAGAAATACGAAAGTGATCTTTTCTAAGATAAGGAACCAATTATGAAATTACTGCTGACATCATTACTGTGCTTTTTTACATTTTCCGCTCATGCCCTGACATTGAAAGTGGGTGTGCTAGCTCCTGAAGGAACTAACTGGGCGAAGAACCTCAAGGCCATGGCCAAAGAAATCAGAAACGCCACTGATAAGAAGGTCAAGTTAAAGATTTACTTTGGAGGTTCACAAGGTGATGAGCCTGATGTTCTTAGAAAGGTAAGAATCGGGCAACTTCATGGTGGGATCTTCACGGGAAAAACTCTTGGTGACATCAACGGGAATGCTCGTGTGATGGAAGTTCCATTCACTTTTGGAGGGGACAGAGAAAAGGCCTTGAAGACGATGTACTCTCTAGCTCCTTATATCAACAAAGGTTTTGATAAAGCTGAGTTTTTCAACCTAGGTTTCTTTGAACTGGGAATGGTTTATTTTGTTTCTCAAGTTGAGACTCCATCACTTCAAAGTCTGAAGGGATTAAAGATCTGGTCTTGGGAAGGTGACAAGCTTGTGAGCTCAATGATTTCTGCAATGGACTTGGTTTCAGTACCTCTTCCATTACCTGATGTTCTTTCTTCACTTTCGACAGGGATTGTACAAGCTGCTTATGCGCCACCGCTTGGAATCGTTTCTTTGCAGTGGAATACCAAAATAAAATACTTGGTTGATTTCCCTTTAGCCTATTCTACAGGGGCGATGTTGATTTCAAAGCAGGCCTGGGCCAAGGTCAAACCAGAGCATCAAAAAATCATTAAGGAAATTTCTGCAAAATACATAGAGAAGGTAAATGCTGGTAATATAAAGGATAATGAAGAAGCTTTGGCCGCAATCAAAAGTATGGGAGTCAAGTTTCTCAAGTTCCCAGACAAGGATGTTGAGCTGGCGAAAAAGTATCGTGCTGAGATCATCAAGAAACTCAAAGGCGATCTTTTCACTGCTGAGGCCTGGGACAAACTTAACAGTAAACTTTAATACAAGGATGTAGTATTGAAAGCAATTCTGAAGGGCATTGACGAATTAATCGAAAAACTTAGTTCGTGGGGTTTGGTCTTTTGTGTCTTCGGAATGCTTTCAATAAGTGTTCTTTCAATAGTGTTGAGATGGTTCTCGACATCGATTCACTGGTCAGAGCCTTTCGTCAGACACATGGTTTTCATGTCTACTTTTCTTGGTGGTGTTCTCGCTACAGGAAGAGGAACTCATATCGGAATAGATATCATCGGAAAGTGGCTCGAATCAAAAGGGAAGTCGGACGTTTCAATCTGGATTCAAAGAGTCATCGCACTTGCTTCATTCTGTACTCTTGTCTGGTTGATCGTTGCCTCGAAGAACTTCATGGTTGTCGAGCTTAAATACGGAAAACCTGTATTTTGGGGAATTCCTTCCGGATACCTTGTTGGGATTATCCCATTTGGTTTTGGTCTGATTGCTTATCGATTTTTCTGGCTCTTTCTTGGGTCCTTCATGGGTGAGAATATTCTCAAGGAGGGACATTGATGGAAGCTTTAGCGTTTCTTGGAGTTCTTCTCCTTGCAGTAGTTGGTACACCACTTTTCATCATTATGGGATTGGCTGCACTTGTGGCCTTCGGCTTTTCAGATGTGGAGAGTTCTGCTGTCGCAGTTGAAATTTATAGAATCAGTTCTGCTCCAACTCTTTTGACAATTCCGTTATTCACTTTTGCCGGTTACATGATGGCAGAGAGTGGATCACCAAAAAGGCTATTGCGTCTGGCAGAAGCAGCACTTGGCTGGTTACCTGGTGGTGTTGCCATAGTCTCTCTTGTAATCTGTGCATTTTTCACGGCATTCACCGGTGCCAGTGGAGTAACAATTATTGCTCTCGGTGGTCTTCTTTATCCAATTCTTAAGAATGAAGGTTATTCAGAAAAGTTTTCACTCGGTTTGATTACGACATCGGGTTCTTTGGGACTTCTTTTTCCTCCATCTCTACCGATTATCCTTTATGGTCTTGTTGCTAAAGTTGATATCGACAAGCTTTTCCTTGCCGGTGTAATTCCGGGAATCCTTTTGATTGTTATTCTTTCTGCTTGGTCTGTTTACAACGGACAGGCCGGGAATGTGCGAAAGCAATTTGATATGGCAGAGCTCATTGCAGCATTTAAAGGAAGCTTCTTTGAGGCCCTGCTTCCTGTTGGTGTTCTTGTTGGTATTTATGGTGGATTTACTACAGCTTCTGAAGCTGCGGCGTTCACAGCGTTCTATATTCTGATTATTGAATGCTTTGTTTATAAGGATCTACATCTTACTAAAGATATTCCTAGAGTGATCTTGGATTCAATGTCATTGGTCGGTGGGATTCTTCTCATTCTCTGCTGTGCTCTTGGTCTTACGAACTTCCTCGTTGATGAAGAGATTCCAATGCAGATTCTCGAATTCATGAGAAAATTTTTGACCAACAAGTATTCATTCTTGTTGTTCTTGAATATCTTCCTGCTGATTGTCGGTGCAATGATGGATATTTTTTCGGCCATCATTGTCGTGGTTCCACTCATCACTCCTATTGCGGAGGATTTTGGTGTTCATCCAATTCACCTGGCGATTATTTTTCTTACCAACTTGGAGATTGGTTACATCACTCCTCCTGTTGGAATTAATCTGTTCATTTCGAGTTTCAGGTTCAAAAAACCGGTCACGGAATTGTACAGGGCATCCTTTCCTTATCTCATCCTGCTTCTGGTTGCATTGGCAATCATCACGTATGTTCCAGCGTTGAGCTTGTGGATGACAGAGTAGGCTATTTGATTAGAGGGGGGATCATTCCTTGAAAACGGGAAAGATCATAGCAATATTCAGTTTGATCGGTTCACTTCTGGTTTCATCAGTCGGATGGACATCTTCAAATGATTATTACGATCAGTTCTACCTTGGTGAGCAGAATTTTAGTGAGTATCACGGTCCCTATGATCCATCATACAGATTTGATAGTGTAACTGGTGAACTAACATTCAAAGATAATGACTATTACGATAATTTTTTAAATGGCTTTTTTGAAGATGAAATCTATCGTCTGGGTCATATGTGGATGGTGGAGCTTCCACATAAATCAAAGTGTCCAGACTACTTTCTCAACAAGAATATTAAGTATATCAGATATCTCTTCAGGCTTGTGACCCTCAGTTATATCTACGAAGGCTTGAAGTCCTCTCATAAGACACTTTATTCTCTTGGACTAAACTATAATGCATGTCCCGTTGAATGGAAGAAGACACTAAACAATTGTCGTCCTCAGACTGATGACATGAAAAAATTCCTTTCAAGAGTCCGCCAAAAATTTAATAAGCAGGATCTTCAGTTGAAAAAGCTGTCTGGAGGGGAGACAACTCTTTGGATGGATGAGTTTTCTGCAGGAAAGGGTAATGATATTGCAGTTCTTCGAATCAGAGAATGGTGCAAAGAAGAAGGACGAAACTGTTCCCGACTTGCTAAAGAAGATATACAGGATTCACTTGAGACAATGTGTGCCAGTGATCTCGAATTGATGGAAGACGTTTGTAATGAAACAGATGATCTCTATGGAATGTCTAATGTTAAAAATGCTGTGGATATCTTGATGAGATCCAATGTTATGAACATTCTTGATAAAGCAGGTTCTGGAAAGAGATGTCTTGAAAGATACGTCGAACTTTTTCAAAACAGAGAAAGAGAGTTTGAACAATTACCGACGCTATTCAATCTGGTTCACAAAAGACTTTCAGCAAATAAGACGGCCTATATTCAAGGAGACCTCTTCCTTCCAGGTGCTCTGAGAGAATTTGATGAGAAAGGACTCGAGTGGTCTCTTTTTGATCCGACCCCGACACCAACGCCTAAGCCGACAGCAACACCTACGCCAACACCTACGCCGTCCCCGACGCCGACACCAACACCTACGCCAACACCTACGCCGACGCCGACGCCGACACCTACTGCTACGCCGTCACCGACACCGACGCCGAAAGAAAGTGCTTTTGCCAAGGCAGTACGTGAGCAAAGAGAATCCAAGATGCCGGAGATCTCAGTCAATATGGCAGAGCTTAAAGGGGACTTTGTCTTCACTCCTGATATGTTGAAGATTCTTGAAAGACCTCTCAAGGCCTACCAGACTCGTCAGGCCCTGATTGACATGAGAACTTATGACTATCTCGGAACCAAGCGAGAGCCAGTACGACTGGTCTTTTTGAAGTACTTGATTGACCATAGCTACCATAAAGGTCTCTATAATATAGTCGCGATTCTTGGTGAAAGATTCTGGGTTATCAATGATATTGATGGAGACAAGCGAGCCGTCTATTGCGAGCTTCGAAATGATGCTTCAACCAATCACAAATGGCAGATTGTTGTTTTGGATGACGATTGGGAAGAGTTGAAGAAAAAGAGTGACAAGAAAAAGAAGAAGAAAAAGAAAAAACGCTCAAAGAAAAAATCTGATAAAAAGTCTGAGTAACGATTTCAAAAAAAAGCCCCATCCGAAGATGGGGCCTATAAAACTCAAGGATGATATCTAGCAGATTTCCGCTTAGTATCTTTTAGCAAGTCTTTTAAGTCTGCTCTTGTACTTACCAAGGTCAAGCATCAAGAGAATACCTGAGTTCTCACCGTTAGTGTCTTCACCAACAAGTGAGATGTTACCTACTCTTGATCCTGAAGAATAAAATCTTGCAGTCACAACAGAGTTACCGATTCCAAGTCCTTTGATTGGTACAAAGAGACCGAATACGGATTTACCGATATAGAATCCCATTCCATAAAATTTCTCAATTGAGAAAGCAATGGCCGGTAGTGATCCAGAAGGAACACCTGGAAGTGGTCTACCACCAGGAAGGGCCTGTGGATCAAGTCTTTGAAGATCTCCGTTAAAGACGTCATCAAGTGAAATTGATACTGCCATCATAGTTCCACCAGATTGAAGGTGTGGAGAGACTTCGATGTAAGAGTTCGGGTACTTTGGAACAGGGTAACGAAGACCACCGTCCAATTGAATGTTTTCGAAAACCATTGCGATGAGTACATTGTCTTGATTTAGAGTAACGGTTGGTCCGTCAACTCCTGGGATTTGAATGTTTCTTCCATCTGATCCGTCACCACATGAAGTTGTGATGGCAGAAACCAGAAGGAAAAGGCCAAGGATAAGTCCGTTTTTAGTTTTTTTCATAGTTGTAAGATTCATAGTTCACTCTCTCAAAAGAACCGCAGTTCTTCTGCTTCAGCAACCTTTAACGAAGAAACGTACCGGGGATAATTCACGTACAGCAAGTTCAGGTTTAAAAAGCGTTTTAATCAAATTTTTAAGTCTATAAACACAAAACGCTAGGTCCACTACCGTGCGGCACCTAGCGTATCAGTTTCAAAATTCTGCTCAAGTTAAAAATCGGCAATTTTTTCCTAAGCTTTAAAAATACTGTGTCAGGATTTCATTTTTCTTTTAAATTCATCACTTATTGTGAAATCGACCGAGAAAGTCGGTTTGTTTCTGTCCTCAATTAGTTGGCAACGGAGTGTTTTACTCCGCCCACCGAGGTTGTCAAAGCGTTGTAAATCCCTGCTATCAGAGGCTTCAATAAGATTGGTAGGAATTCATGTCCGGCCTACAATTTTTGTCTGCATTCGCTAAGATATATAGTATGCGCGTATTCAATAATCGCCCCCATTTACCCACTAGAACCGAAGCACCAGCTGAGCCACCAGAGAGAGCAGGTCGTCCGGAAAGAGAGATTGTACCTGGAAAAAAACCTCCTCGTATGTCGAGTTCTGATATTCGTGCTCGAATGGAGGAGTTGAAAAAAGAAACTCAAACGAAGAAGTTTGAACGTGCAAAGAAAATGAATGAAAGAAGACTTCAAGGTAATTCATATATGAATGAAGAAGTCGCCAAGCAGGTAATACCTCAACCTCGCTCACAAGCTGATCTTGCTGCAGAGATGGAAGCAAAGAAAGCTGAGAAAGCAGGAGCTGGGGAACATGTTCAGGCAGGAGAGGGCCATCTTCTTAATTCTGATATTGCCGCCAATGATCCAAAAGCTCCTGAGACACAGGAAAAACTGAAACAAGTACTATCTACTGGGGCATTTTCATTTAGTGACAAGGAAAGAGCTGTTCTGGATAAGATTCTTGCGGGACAGGCTTAAGCTTCAATTAGTCGTCGTTTTCATCCAACATCATTTGAATTTTTGGAATTGTCTCTTTAATGACTTCTCCAATCTGACCTTCAACAATTGTAGCAGCTGAATGGTTGTGCCCACCACCTCCCAGCGCCTGGGCCATGACTCCTACATCGACATCACCCGCAGAGCGAAGAGAGATCTTCACTTTGGAATCAACTTGTCTGAACATACAGGCAACTTTGATGTTATCGAGGATTAAAAGATGGTTGATGAACCCGTGAGTATCTTCAGTATCAACTTCATATCTTTCGAGATCTTTTTCTGTTAGCCTGAGCCAAGCGATCTTTTCATCTTTGGTTGTTCGGGCCGAAGAAAGAACGACTCCCAGCATCTGCATATAGGTAATCTTTTTAGTTCCATAGATGGCGTTATATGCTTCTGGTGGCTCTACTCCAGTGTCCATCAATTTTCCAATAAGTCTGTGCGTGTCTCCAGTCACTGTTGGATAACGAAAACTACTTGTATCAATCAGAATGGATGTATAAAGAGGAAGTGCCATTTCTTTGGTAAATTCAACGCCAATACTTTCAATAAGTGAGCCTACCAATTCTCCTGTCGCCGCCATAGTGGTATCAATACAATGAATTTTTGCCAGCTCTCTGGGGCAAGGGTGATGGTCAATAAAGAGTAGGTCTCTTGATTGCGTTACCAGTTTTTGGACATTCGACCCAATTCGGTTCAATGAGTTTGTGTCGGTCACAATAAATAGGTCAATTTCCATGTCTTTGTGCTGTTCTTTGAAGTCATCAAAGCTTATAACCACGCCACTGGTATCGAGATACTTATATCGATCCAGAAGCTCCACTTCATTGACGCAAATAGCATTCTTCCCATGAGCACTGAGGGCCATGCAAAGGGCAATTTCACTTCCTATGCCGTCTGCATCGGGGTGGATGTGGGTGGTAATGACGATATTCTTGGCCTTTTTGATCAGGCTTTTGAATCTTTCGATAATGCGCATGTCTTATTTTCGGTATCTTAGCTGCGAAAGTTTAGACACTTAAGTTCACCAATAATTGTCGATCTCTTGACCTCTTTGATATTATTTCTCGGTATAAAGAGATGACACGGAGGTCTTGAATTGGAACGAGCGATTGAGCTTATCAATGTCTCAAAAACCTATCCCGGTGTAACAGCACTGAGTGATGTGACTTTTTCAGTCAAGAAAGGTTCCGTCCACGGATTTTTGGGCCCGAACGGAGCTGGTAAATCCACAACCATGAACATCATCACCGGATTGATTCCACCAAGTGGTGGGACCGTGAAAGTTTTTGGTGAGGATGTACTTCAAAACCCTGAGAAAACCAAAAGACGAATTGGTTTTCTTCCTGAGCATCCTCCTCTTTATGGAACGATGAAAGTTGAGGAGTACCTCAAGTTTGTTCAAGGAATCAATTCCCTCAGAAGCACAGTTGGACATGATGACTATCAAGAAACGTTGGAACTTTGCGGACTGAAAGATGTTTCTCATCGACTGATCAAAAACCTGTCAAAAGGATATCGTCAAAGAGTAGCAATTGCTCAAGCTTTGATTGGTCGTCCAGATATTGTCATTTTGGATGAACCTACAGTTGGACTTGATCCCAGTGCAATTGTTGAGATCAGAGAGTTGATTTATTCGTTAAGAGAAAATCATACGATTCTTTTGTCTACACATATACTTCACGAAGTGAATCTAATTTGTGATCACATCACGATTATCAATAGAGGTGTTATTACGAACTCCGGTCCGATTCGTGAGCTTCAATCAGCTTCTGAAGAGACGCAGGTTATTCAGGCCGAAATCATGAGCTGGAGAGATGAAATCAAGCCACTTCTTTTTCGAGATCTTCCGCTGGAAGACTTACATGTTCAAACAAAAGATGACTTTACCAAACTGACTTTCAAGCTCAAGGGCAAAGATGATTATCGTGCCTGGATATCAGATATTCTTGTGAAGAATAACTGTCAATTGCTCGGGCTAACCAAACAATCTGTTGATGTCGAGAACTTGTTCAAATCAGCGACAGAAGAGGAAAGCAAGGGGAGGTTCCAATGAAAACTTGGTTAAAAGGAATTTCCATTCTCTATAAAAAAGAAATCAAAGATGCGTTTCTTTCTCCTTTTGTTTACATTCTCTCAGGACTGTTCATCGGTCTTGGTGGTTGGGTTTTCTTTTCTCTGCTTTTGGCTTCGAAGAATGTAACGGAGGCGACTCTCACCGCATCAGTTTTAACTCCGAGTTTTTCGCTCTATCGATTCATTCTGATGATCATCTGTCCACTTTTGACGATGAGACTTTTAAGTGAAGAGAAGAAAAATCATACGATTGAGCTTCTATTCCTTTCAGACTTGGACAATATTCAGATCATACTTTCCAAGTTCTTTTCAAGTATGACTATCGTACTGTTCATGTTGGGACTGACCGTTCTCTTCCCCGTAATCTTGGGCTTTTCTGGTTACAGTGATTGGGGAGTCGTCATTTCTGGGTATGCAGGATTGATTTTCTTGAGTGCTGCTTACATCAGTCTAGGCTTGTTCGCCTCATCTCTTAGCAGTAACTATGTGATCTGTCTGATTCTTGCCATCTTTATGATGCTTGGGATGTGGTTCATGGTTCTCTCAGCAGGGAATACTGAAAATTATATTGTCGGTTTGATCCTGAGATATTTCTCGGAGAGTTTTCATTTTGAAAACTTTGTCCGTGGAACTGTTCGAAGCTTCAACTTTGTCTACTTCCTTTCTTTCATCGGATTTTTTATGTTTCTAACAGAGAAATCCCTGAATTCGAGAAAATGGTAGGTGTGAGATGATTAGTGGTTTTAAAACTCTTGGTTGGATCGTTAATGCTGTTCTATATTTGGTTGTTGTTGCTCTCTGGATATCAATTCCAGATGAGTTGAAGCTTTGTATGACAATCACAGTAGTGACTTTGGTACTTACTATCGTGATGGTTATTTGGGACAGAAAACGTCTAGCAGTCATTTATGAGAGCAGTCAATTCATGAATTTTGCTCAGGCCTTTACCGCTGCTTTTCTTCTTTTCGGAATACTAGGCATGCTCAATTACTTTGCCTGGAAAAATCCTGTGCAATGGGATGTCACAGGAACAAGTAATTATACTCTTACCGATCAGACTAGAAAGATAATCAAGAATGCCAGCGAAGATATGCGCTTCATCATCTTTGCCAAGAGAGTAGAGTTCAATCAAATTAAAACACTGACGGACCTTTACTTTTTCGAGAAGAATAATATTCACCGAGACTTTATTGATATTGAAACTCGTCCGGATATGGTTTCCGCCAATAATGTTTTGAAATCTCCAACCATCATTGTTGAATACAAGGGAAAGAGAGAGCACGTTACAACTTTGAATGAACTCAGTATCACTAATGCCATCAAGAAGCTTAGTCTAGGCAAGTTACCAATGATCGTTTTTACAACAGGTCATGGGGAAGCGAGTCTTGAGAGTGATGAGAATGAAGGCCTTTCCCACTTGGCAGGAATCCTCAAGAACTCGAATTACAATGTTGTACAGATGAATACCGCTACAACTAAAAACTTTCCTCAGGAAGCTGAAGCTCTTGTCATTTGGGGACCGAAACAGGGTTTTAGAAAAGATGAAGTCAAAAGAATTGATGAGTGGGTTGCAGCAGGTGGAAATTTGATTGTCGCTTTTGATCCTGATTTGAATGGTGAAAAGTTCCCAGAACTCAAAAACATCCTTCTCAAGAGAGGAATTCACGTCAGTAATGATCTGGTGGTCGATAGGTTGAAGCATGTAAACGGAAGTAATGGAACAGTTCCAATGATTGATCGATTTAATAGTGAGAGTCCGATCGTCAAAGAATTCAGAGGACCTATCTTTTTTCCTCTTGTTTCTTCTATTCAAAAAATTGAAGGAGAGTTGGAAGGAAATTTCACTTCGGTGGTTTCATCAATGCCTTTTCCTGCTTCCTGGGCTGAAAAGTCAAACGCTGAAGTGATTGAAGGAAAAGTTGTCTTTACCCAAGGGAAAGATACCCCAGGGCCAATTACATTGGCCGCGACTTGGGAAGGAAGCAATTCCAGAGTGTCAGTGTTCGGAAATTCAACTTTTCTTATTAATACCTATAAAAAGTTTGGTGAGAACTTTGTTTTCTTTTCAAATGCACTTAACTGGACAATTGAGCAGGATGTTTTGATCAGTTTCAACCTTCCTGTTGTCAAGCAAGAGCCGGTCTTCATTTCCAAACCACAGTTAGGAATCATTTTTTACTTCTCTGTAATTATCGCGCCTTTGACCATGTTCGGCTTGGCCTTCATGTTTTATAGGAGACGAGCAGTTCTATGAGACAGAATGCGATTCTTCTTCTGACATTGAGTGCATTGATTCTTGGAGCTTATATTTTTGAGGAGCTCGGCGGACGTCAACAAACAGCTGAGGAGGAGAAGCGTACCAATCTTTTTGATATGAAAAAGTATGGTGATGTGAAGTCATTCAAATCTCCGGAAGCTGAGATCGTTGTTCTCGCAGGTGGTGCAAGTCATACGCTAAAGCACAACTGGCCAGTTGATCCAACCAAACTTCAAAAGTTTTTCGAAGTCTTGACTGGTATCAGGGCAAAAAGAATTCTTTCTGATGATGAGGTTAAACAGATCGATCGCAAGACCATGTTTCCTACCGATGAAGCTCTGATGACATTTCGTTTTGAAAAAGGTGAAGTCGGTTTTCGTCTTGGAAAGAAACTTGATACTGAGCAATCATTTTATCTGGAAGTAATTCAAGAAAATGAAAAAAATGTTGTCATTGCACATGACACCGGAAAAGTGACGACTATCTACAATCAGGAAGAAGCTTGGCGCGATGATACGAAATATAAAAGATTTCTGACTCTCTTTTATCTAAAAGATTCTTGGTTCCATGACCTCTCAATTTTTCCTATTGAAGAGAGACAAAAAATTCACAAAATCGTTGAATTGGAATTGGATAATTTTAGAAACAAGAAATTTAAACTACTTTTTCATGGGGGAGCGACTAGACCTGCACCCATTGCGGACATAGGCGTGGACACATTGGCATTCGATCTTTTCATGAACAAGCTCATCAAATCAAAGTTCGAGGAAGTTCTTTTTGAAGCAAAAGAGGATGATCTCGATGACTTGAAGTCTACCGTGACAATGACTCTCGAAGATGGTCAGAGAAAGGTTGTTGCGCTTTATGGAAAATTCAAAGGCAATGAGGGTTATTTCGTTAGAACTGATAAAAATATTTTCAAAATATCCAAAGAAGCTTCCTCTCCATTTTTTGAAAATGTCCAGCGATTCTGGAACAGAAAACCTGCGGACAAGAGGCAGTTGTTGAAAGAAAGCCGTGTTTCCAGCATAACCTTTCCAAGAGGTAAGAGAGTCGATTTTCAATTGATCAATGACAAGGGATTTCAGGCAAAAACAGTGACTCCCGGATTGGAACTCGATAATCGGGAGATGTTGAAGCTGATTGAATTTCTCTCAAAAGATGCTGATTATGTTTCCCATGGGAATGCAGATGAAGAAGAGGGGATTTCTCAACTTCTCTTGAATCTCGAATTGGCCGGCGAACGGATCAGTTTGGTCAGAAAAAAGACGGAATTGATTGTGACGAAGGTACAGAAAAAGTTAAAATATCACTATAAAAACACTTACAATTTGCCTTTCGCATTTGAAATGCACAAACTGTTGGTGGGAAATAAGGGCAAGAATAATTGAAAGAACTGTTTGAGAAATACATCAAGATCTTTTTTCATCCTTTCGTCTCTCACGATGAGTTGAGACGCAAGAGACAGGATTTCGATCATGGTCATGTCCTTTCCATAGCCAGTGCCGCTGAAATCCCGAGAGGAACTGTGGTTGTTGATGAAGCAGAAAGTGGAGAAGTGACTTTTACCGAAGCACTCGGTGTCAGTTGGATTTTCATGATGGTCAAGACGATCTACTCGTTGATCTTCATTCATATTGGGATACATTTTTTCACTTATCTTGGAGAGCACACTGAGTTTCGAAAAATTCTTCTACCCGGCATCCAAGTAGGGAGTCAGAAACTCTCTTTGTTTATCATCCTTTTGGAAGTGGCCCTTTTTCCAGTATTCGTCTGGGTCTATGTAAAATTTTGGTCGGTAATCATTCGCTTTTTTACCAATCTTTTTGAGACGCCAAATAGTGAAGAAGGACTGAGACAGGTAGTGAATTATTCTTTAAGTAGTCACTTCTTTTATTTAATTCCTATTTTTGGAGAACTCGGCAAACACGTTTCAAGTTTGTTTCTCATCTTTGCCGGCCTAAAAAAGAATTTAGGATTTAACAATCTTCAATCTCTTTTGGTTATTGTTTCTCCACTGCTTCTTTTTGTTATCGCGGGACTGATGATGTTTTTGACGGTCATGGTCATGATTGGCCTCTTTTGATTCGCGTATTCTTTGTCGCAATGTGGCCGTAAGAAAATTTTAAAAATCCAACATATTGATAATTCTTCGGGCCGTGAGAGAATAGACTTGCGGAGTGCTTTACGGCCTCGCAGGAATCTGGAATGATTCCTTTTCGACACACACAACACACATGAGTATTAGGAGAGACAATGGGCAACTATCCTTCCCACCAATTTTTTTCAGGGAATATTGAAGTCGTTTGCGGTCCGATGTTTTCGGGCAAGACAGAAGAACTTATCCGTCGAGTGAGAAGGGCCCAGATTGCCAGACAAAAAGTCCAGATTTTCAAACCTGCAATTGATGATCGTTACCATGATACAAATGTAGTTTCCCATTCCAGTCTGGAAGTGGAAGCAGTTGCAGTGAGTTCCTCGATTGATATTCTTAAAAAGCTTTACGACACCACCAGAATTGTCGCTATTGATGAGGTTCAATTTTTTGATGAGAACATCGTAGCTGTGGTCCAAAAGCTAGCGAGAAGAGGGATTAGAGTCATCTGTGCCGGTCTTGATCAAGACTATCGGGGCAAGGCCTTCGGTCCGATGCCAGAACTTTTGTGCATCGCGGATCTCGTCAATAAAGTCAGTGCCATTTGTACCGTTTGCGGTTCTCCCGCAACCAAGTCGTACAGAAAGAACACAACTGATGAAAATCAGGTTCTTGTAGGAGAAACTGATGTTTACGAGGCACGTTGTAGAACCCATTTTGATTACATCGCTGAAGGGGAAGAAGAACTTCTGGCCTATACAGTGGCGATCAAATCTGATGAGCAGGGCGAACTCAATCTTTGATTCAACTTGTTAAATTTCTGTGCTAGAGTGGCGCTTTCCAGTAACAGGAGCGACTTATGGCAGTAGATGTTTATATCTCTGAAGAAAAAATCCAGGCCCGTATTAAAGAACTTGGCGAGCAAATTACAAAAGATTTCAATGGTGAAGAAGTCACAGTTGTCGGTGTCCTCAATGGTGCCTTCATGTTTGTCGCCGACCTCATCCGCGCTATGGATCTTCCTGTCGTAATGGAATTCATCAAGGCTTCATCTTATGGTGATGGAACTGAATCCAGTGGAAAAGTTGATATCTCACTCGATCTTCAAAAAGACATCAAGGGAAAGAACGTTCTTGTTGTTGAAGATATCGTCGATACAGGTCTGACTCTTACTGGTTTGATGGAAGACTTCAAACAAAGAGATCCAAAAAGTTTGAAACTAGCATCACTTCTTTTCAAGCCTGCCAGATGTAAACATAAAGTTAATATCGATTATCTTGGTTTCGAAATTGATGACAAGTTTGTCATCGGTTACGGACTGGATTACGCCGGAAAATACAGAGAACTGCCATTCATTGGTGTTTATAGTGAAGATTTCTAGTTCCGGTTCTGTTCGCGTAGATTTACTTGGTGGAACTCTAGATCTGAATCCAATCAATCTCGTCTTGCCAAAAGTCGTGACTTTGAATTTAGCGACTTCTTTGCAGGCCAGAGTTGAAATTGAATCATTGGAATCAGATGAAATAGTCATTCATTCCAGAGATTACAACTCCACAAAAACTTTCAAAAAAGAAGAGCTGACTCCTGAACATTTGGCATCAGGGTATTTTGAAGAGCTTTCATTTGTTGTGGAAATTATCAATCTTTTCATCTTCTCTGGTGGGCTCAAGGTCACCATGGAATCTGATGCTCCAACAGGGAGTGGTCTTGGTGGTTCATCTGCCATGGGAGTCACTCTCTATAAGGCCTTGGCCGAATACACAAGTGTCTCTCTCGATAGAGATGAGGCCATCAAAATTGTAAATGGTCTTGAAGGAAAAATTCTTGATTCAGGTCCAGCCGGCTATCAAGATTATCATCCTGCTCTCTATGGTGGTATCCTTGCTCTGGTTCCCAAGCCAGGAAAGATTCAAGTTGATCAACTTTACTCTGAAGAGCTTTCCGACTTTTTGAAGAAAAGGGTGACTTTGGTTTACTCAGGTGAAAGTCGCTTGAGTGGAATCAATAATTGGGAAGTTTATAAGAAGTTTTTTGACAAAGATGAAGCCACTCGAAAAGGTTTGTCTGGAATTGCTGAAGTTTCCTGGAATGCCTATCAGACCATTAAAAATCAGGAATTTGAGCTTTTGCCGGAGCTTATGGCGACAGAAGGTCGACTTAGGGACGAACTTTTCCCCGGAATCGTTTCAGATGGAATGGAAAACCTGTATAATAAGATAAAGGCTTCCGTTCCAAACCTTGGAATGAAAGTCTGTGGAGCTGGAGGAGGAGGATGTTTTCTTCTCATCCACGAAGAGGGGCAGTCGGATAAAGTCGAAGCACTTGTCAAAGAAGGCGGTATGACCGTACTTCCATTCGAAATACTGCCTCCTCTCTAAGAGAGCAGTTTATGGTCGAGCAAGACAGCAAGAACATTGCGGGAATGAGTTTGAAGGGTGGTCGAAAAGATCAGTTCTTCTTTTGTCTGCTTGAATACTTCGAAGATCAAAAGCGATGGTTTCTCAAATCACTATTACAAGTAAGAGACGAAAAGGATCTGGATGGTGATGATGCCATCAGGATCTGGATTGATAAATTCCACCTCAAACAATTGGTTGTGGATGTACCTCTGAGTTACCCGGCCTATCATGAACAGACGACAGGAAACCTTGAAAGAGAAAAGGAATGTGTCGCTAAAGTTCGCTCAATGATGCAACAACTTCTTGATGAAGATGAGAGACGTCGTCTTTCCAATCCCAAACGATATGAGCAAGAAAGAAATCTAGATGATATTTTTGATTTCAACAAAGATATCATGGCTAAAGAGCCTCACGTTCACATCCTTACGAGATCATTTAAGAGAAAACTCAAGAAAGGTTTCGTTCCTTACTGGAATCGAACCATCGATTTTTATATCTGGATGTATTATTACGATCAACTTCTTGACCTGTTTAATGTCTCATATGATTCATTTGGAAACACTTCTCTATTGAATCAATTTCGTTTTGATTTTCTCAGATCACACTTTCCTGGAACATTAGAGTTGTTTGAAGGAAATTATCAGATCGCTTTGATTGAACTTCTTCGATCCGGAATCATCCAGAATAAGGACATTCAAGGTTTATCGGATCTAGAGGAAGTTGTTGAGGCCAGACTTGATATAATAGAAAAAATTGAAGATGCTCTGGATATTTTTATTTATGATCATGATTTAGAAATTTTGGTTAAGAATCCAAGAGCGTTTGAATCATTTATCCTTTCTGTAATTGGACAAAACTCACAAGTCGGTTTGAATAGAAAACTTCCGGAATGGGCCTTGCCTGAGAGGACTAAGTTCCTTGTTCCAGATTTTTCCTGACCGGATAGTAAATGAATCCGAAAGCGACAAAAAGATAGCCAAGACCTACAGCGACCAGGCAGCCTGCAATCCATCCCATGTTAAATGAAGTAAAGCCGATGATAAGAGTTCCGACTGCAGCCATCCACACCATTGCTCGTAAATAATAAAAGGCGATCACTTTATCCATCCAATAGGCGAGATAGTTCAGGAGATGAAAGCCAATTACTAATATAAAGGTGATGACCAATCCTTTTTGTAGAGTTGCCAAAATTTCTTCATGAAAGTTTGGTGGTATCTCAATGTCCTGAAATCCGGGATTTCTCTTAAGTAATTTTACTTGATACCTGATCATGTACTCTAAATTGGGATTATGCACAAACTTGACCCAGAGCCATCGGCAGATGACGATATCTCCCAGGAGCATGAGAATAATTGAGACGATCTTAAATGTATGTTCTGAAAGCTTGGAATAAAGTGACTTCATAGGTAAATTACTCTTAAGGTTTTTATCTTTTTAATTATCAGGCAGGTTCAATGTTACTGCAAGTTTTGCTCCTTGTTATTTCCATTATCGCTTTGTATTACGGTGCTGAATTTGCTCTAGAGTCTGCAGAGAAAATTGGTCGGTTTTTCGGCCTCTCTCCACTTGTCATCGGTCTTTTGATTGTTGGCTTTGGAACATCTCTTCCTGAATTTTTTGTTTCTCAATTGGCCAGTGCCAGAGGGCATAGTCCCATGGCCCTTGGAAATATTGTCGGCTCCAATGTCGCCAATCTTTTTTTGATTCTTGGCGTTTCTGGTTTGATGACCAGACTTTATATCACCAGTGACGCCATCAAGAGTCAGCTTCTTGTTCACATTGTTCTGACAATGATTCTCACCATCACTCTTTTTCAATCAGGTCTAATCTGGTGGACAGCACTCATGCTTTTTGGATTCTTTGTTTTTTATCTTTGGAATACCTTCCGTGAGATGAAAAGAGACAGACATTTACGTGAAGATGAAGAAAGTGAGAAAGAGGCGATCCACCTAATTACCATCGGTCTATTACTAGTCGGCTTCGCTCTACTTTATGGTGGTGGGGAGCTTTTGGTTTATTCTGGAACAAATCTTGGGGAGTTGTTGGGCGTTTCTCCTTATGTCATCTCAGCAGTCTTTGTTGCCTTCGGTACTTCATTCCCAGAGCTTGTGACAGCGATTCTTGCCTGTGTGAAAAAGAAAAACACCGATTTGATTACAGGAAACATTATCGGGTCAAATATTTTCAATGTCTCCTTTGTGATGACCTCGTTGTACCCTTACCAGATCCAATTCAACTCAACCTACAAATTTGAGTTGTTGCTTTTGATCTTTGCTTCTCTCTTTCTTGCAGGGCTCTCGTTTCTTAAAAAGAACTTCACCCGTATTTCAGGAGTAATCTTCCTGACCGGTTATTTCGGTGCCGTGTACTACTGGATTGCGAAAGCTCCATGACAATTAAACTGAAAGAAAAACTCAAAATTAATGAAGATGTCACTTCCAGAGTACTTCGTCCCGAAGATGCTTCTGAGCTCTTTGATGTTGTAGACAGTAACAGAGAGTTTCTAGGGGAGTGGTTGCCTTGGCTTGATTACAATACAGAAGTTACACATTCTGAGGAATTTATCAAAACAACGCTGGAATCATTCGAAAATTCTAAAAGCTTTATTCATGGTATTTTCTATCAGGGCAAGATGGTTGGTAATGGCGGTTTTCATACATTGAAATGGAGCCAGAATAAAACGTCTATAGGTTATTGGTTAGCAGAAGGATTTAATGGGAAAGGAATCATAACCAGTTATTGTAAAACGATTATAGATTATGCGTTTACAGAACTTGATATAAATAGAATTGAAATCCTTGCTTGCTCTGAAAACAGACCCTCATGTGCTGTAGCTGAGAGACTTGGCTTTAAGCTTGAAGGAATCAAAAGACAAAATCAAAAACTTCATGGAAAGTTCTTTGATCACAATCAATACTCAATGTTGAAATCTGAGTGGGCCTAATCGTCGTAGCGGCCTTGACGGAGCTTGCGTTCGATATCTTTCTTGGCCGCATCTTCACGCTTGTCGTGTTTTTTCTTCCCTTTTCCAAGCGCAATTTCGAGCTTCACTTTGCTGCCCTTGAAATAAATCATGGTGGGAACGATGGTCATGCGTTGAGCTGAGACCAGGTGTTGAATTTCTTCAATTTCATGTTGATGGAGAAGAAGTTTTCTTTTGCGGCCTTCATCGTGATTGTGGATATTCCCATGGCTGTACTGAGGAATATTCATATTATGAATCCAGGCCTCTCCATCTTTATCGATGTTGATCCAGGCCTCGGCCATAGTCACTTTGCCATTACGTAGGCTTTTAACTTCAGTTCCCTGAAGCATCAAGCCTGCCTCATACTTCTCTTCGAGAGCATAGTCGTAGCTGGCACGTTTATTTTTGGCGATGACCTTGATTCCCAATTAAAACTCCACTTTGATTCCGCTGGTGATCATAGTCACGGTCCCACCAGCAGTATATCCTGGAGCACCAATCTTTGATCCTGAAGTCCCGTCTTCTTCATTTGCAGACTTCGAAATTTGCTTTTCTTCCAAGACATGAACTTGTCCACCTAGGTTGAATTGTACTGGTATATTCATGAGCTTGAAACTGTAGTCAACTCCACCCGAAAAGATACCCGTTGTAAGATCCAGTGAGTTCCCGGCACCAGAATAGTCTTGTTCAAAAATACTCGGTCTAAGGGCCAATCCAAGATTGATTCCAAAATTATCTGTAACTTCATGTCTTAAGCCAAGCCTTTCGACGAAAATATTTCTAGGTTGGACTTTTTCGTAGTTGTCACTTCCCTGAAGAGTCCCGCCATTTTTAATGACTCTGACAATTGGAGTCTCATAGCTATCCCAGATTTGATACTCTACTGAGACTAGTACTTGGAATTTTCCAAATTTCTCTCCGTAGCCAAATCTGAAAATGTGGGGATCAAAATAAATCATTGAAGAGATGGTGACATCAAAAGGAACCGGTGGATTGGCCGTGTAACCTGTCGCTGCACTTTCAAGATTTGATTTTAATTGTTGCTGGTAAGTGAAGTACAGGTGGTAATCTTCTTTCTTGTAAAAGATGGAAAAGATTCCTGCCAAACTTGGATCGACCTGTGTTTTAGCTGTAGCAGATGAACCATAGCCAGTACCATTCAAAGCAGCGTTGGTATTTACGTTGGCGCCCGCTTGGAAGCCCATTTGAGCACCAAGACTGAAGGCCAAGTTTTCATTCCATGCATAGGCAAAATTGAAGAAGGCCTGTGTTCTTTTGAAACGTGATCTGTAGAGAACATATTCAGGAAGAAAAGCGTCTCCAGAATTTGTTTCCATAATACTTGCTACAGGTGTGAATACAGACAGTCCGAAAACTCCATAGTTTTTCACCGGCACTGTTGCATTGATCCCACTATGCTGGTGAGTTCCATAATCTGTATCAACGTTTCCATAGGTCGTCGTGGCGGGAGATGTGTTGGTTGAGTTTTTAACTACAATGTTCGTTATTGGATTAAATTCTGAAGCAACATGGGTGACGTTTGCTGAAAGAGCAACATTGTCTTTATTCCATGCCAGTGAAGCAGGAACATAAAAGTTATGCGCTGGATTCGTGTAATCCATTGAGAGTTGGTTTCCAAGAGCTGCATTTTGAACTCCAGCTCCGAAAAACTCCGGGAAACTTGCATGAGCATTGAAGCTCAACAAGAACAAGATAATCAGGTTAGTTCGCACTATTCAACTCCCTATAGAGGCTTTGGACTTGCTCAAGTGTGAATTTCTCGGCCCGAACTGTTCGGTCAAGACCCAGGTTTGCGAGAGCAGGTTCAAATTTTTCTTTATCAAAATGAGACTTCCATACTGAGCCAATCTGCTTTCTTCTGTTGGCAAAGGTAATCCTCAAAAACTTTTCAAAATCTTTGAATTCATCAAGGCTGATGGCCGGAAAAGAATTTCTTTCCAGAGTTAAAACAACTGAATCTACTTTTGGTGGCGGAACAAAGGCCCCTGGGGGAACAGGACACTTGAGCTTTGTCATAAAGTAAGTTTGAGTCAATGACATTAATGAACCCATGGCATTGTCTTTTGCGGCCCAGTTGTAAACTTTTTCACCCACTTCTTTTTGAAACATCAGAGTCATGTGAGTAATGGCAGGCACCTGTAGAAATTTTGTAAGCAGGGGAACACTGACATTGTAGGGCAGGTTTGAAACCAACCAGACTTTGTCATTCCAGCCAAGGTTTCCTAGATAGCTCTGAAGATCAACTTCAAGTGCATCAGTAATCAGGATCTGATCTCCTGACAAGTATTCCTTGAGGTATTCAACCATGCGGGGATCTTTCTCGATCACATGAAATGGTTTTTTATGCTTTGAGAGAAATTCTGTGAGGATTCCAGGTCCTGGTCCAATCTCTAGAATGTAGTCACAGTCCTGCGCTTTGTCTGTTGCAATGGACATGATGACGTTTTGATCTCTAAGGAAATGCTGACCGAGTTTCTTGTCGGCCCATGGAAGGTTTTGGCTCAACTTTGGGCTCCCTTCCATTTGTATTTATCCATCAGCTCTTTCTTGTCGATGAAGCGTCCTTTTGCATCGAGGTAAAGGCAATCAGGAAAAGCAATTGCTTTGTCTGATGTACGAAGTGCATAGTTGGCGATCATTGCTCCATTGTCCGTACAGAATCTCGGTTCGACAAAAGACACTTCTTTGTAGTTCTCTTTGAGCATTTCCCTGATTCTTGAATTGCAGGCAACACCACCGCCCATTACAATGGGAAGTTTTTTTCCAAATCTTTCCTGACAGATTTTTTGAGCGTATTTCGTTTTAAGTTTCAAAGCATCGACGATGGCCTCTTGATAAGAAGCACAAAGGTCATATTTGTTTTGATCACTTTCTTCCATGAAGCCTGGTCTTGCTTCTAGAAAAGTTCTAAGTGAAGTTTTGAGTCCACTA
>JBFEVX010000108.1:0-13369 GCA_041546685.1 Bacteriovoracaceae bacterium
GTGTAGAGTATTCCCAGTTCAAAGAAGTCAATGGGACTATCACTATTCTTCCAACAGTATCCAAAATTGAAGATATTCAAATTGTGAAGTGGCGGGTTGGTCCGAGAAAGAAACAACTTGTATCGAAAGGAATCGAAATCAAAATCAGATTTCCGGTCCTTTCTAGAGAACATCTTGAATATCTGATTGAAAAATCTAATGTGAATGCTTGGTTGGTTACTGTGAGAAAAAATAATTTCGTCAGAGCTGAGGTCATGGAGAGATCTTTCATTCCTCTTGTTATTCCAGGAACAGATAAGTCCAGATACAAGGCCAGAATAAGACAGATGAAAAATGGATATGTCAGAATATTCTATGCTGATGCTGCCGTAAGCTCCAGGTTCGCTGATCTTCCTTGTCCTGCTTTCAAGCACAACAAACTTATAACAGGAGTCAAACTCGAAGAGACCGCTCCACAGAGTACTCCTATCATTCTCAATCAGTACAAGCAGGATAAGATTCTAAGTAAGGTAAATGAATTCAGTTATCAGCCTGAGCCTGTCAATGGGGAGAAATCCCTGGAAGGGCGGTACACAATCGAGATCGCGCTTTATAATAGCAAGACAAAAACAGTACTAAGTAACACCTATCGTCTCTCTCAATATGCAATAGTTGAACGAGAGAAGGAAGTGGCCATCACCGGATGTGAGAATTACAAAATTCCAGAATTTAAAGAAGGTGGCGGAATTAAAGACTTTAAATTCGGAAGGTAAAATAAAAAAAGCCCGCATTCAGCGGGCTTTTTTTATTTTCAATCTTTTTTACTGATTAGATACTTTCACACTCAAGAGGATAAGTGATCTCGTGACCTTCTCTTGATTTGATGACGATATAGTCATTCAGTTCATTGAAGTTTGATTTGTCTTCAATATGAATAGTGTGCTTGTGACCTTCATACTGAACGATCTTGTCAAAACCTCTGGCCGTATTTCTGGTGCGTACACCTTTGATCGCTGAAGAAGCGACCTGTCTACCATCAAGTTGGCTTTCTTCAAGGAAGGCAACTCTTGAGTTACTGATCTTCAAGGCCTTCTTGAGTCTGGGTGATGAACATACAATGTTGGCCGCCATGGCCTGACTCATAAGTCCCAGAACGATAAAAGTAATAAATGTTTTCATAAGCTTTCTCATAACTTCCTCACTATGGAGAGTTGAACTCACAGATACTAATTGCAACTGGCATGCCAAGGAGTGAAGAAGGGGATACGAGTAAATACAGGGGGTTAGCGGCAGGGCAAAATGAATAAAAAGTCGACATTTTGATAGCTGTCTAAACCTTCGACGCTTTTTCATTGAAAATCATGATTCCGATCACTTATCTCTTGTGGAACAGGGCGAATTCAAGTAAAAATCTCGTTTATTTTCCGACAGTTCCGTAAATTGTCGCTGCTGTAAACCGACAGGAAAAGGACCCTCAAATGAGTGAAAAAGAACTCGAAGCACAGAACCCCAAACTTTTTAGAATCCGCCACTCTTTGGCCCATATCATGGCCCAAGCAGTTCAGAAATTGAGACCAGGAACAAAACTAGGTTTTGGACCAGCAATCGATGATGGATTTTATTACGATTTCATTCTTCCAGAACCGATCACGGACACTGACTTCAAAGATATTGAAAAAGAGATGAAGAATATCATCAAACAAAAGCAAGAGTTTACTCATGAGGACCTTGGAGTCGATGAAGCTTTGAAGAAGATCAAAGACATGGGCGAGCCTTACAAAGCTGAGTATGCCAAAGAATTGATTTCTAAAAATGGTTTGAACGAACTACGTTTTTATCAAAATGGTGACTTCGTTGATATGTGTGAAGGTCCTCACGTAGAAAAAACAGATGATATTCCACATAACTGTTTCAAGATTAGAAATGTAGCAGGTGCTTATTGGAGAGGTGACTCCGATAACGAAATGATGACTAGAATTTATGCTTGGGCATTTGAGTCCAAAGAAGCTCTTGTTGATCATCAAAGACGTTGGGAAGAAGCTCAAAAGAGAGACCATAAAAAACTTGGTAAAGAACTTGAGCTGTTTCATATCGACGAAGAGGTTGGAAAAGGTCTTCCACTTTGGTTGCCGAATGGAACTATCCTAAGAACTGAACTTGAAAAATACATGAAGGAATTGGAGTACAAGGCAGGCTTTTTTGAAGTTGCGACTCCTCACCTTACACATACATCTCTTTATCATAAGACAGGTCACCTGCCTTACTATGAAGAGCATATGTATCCATTCATGAAAATTGCTGATGCCGATGGTCACACTAATGAGGAATATTGCCTCAAGCCGATGAACTGTCCTCACCATCACAAAATTTTCGCTGCGAGATTGAGATCATATCGTGAACTTCCTTTGAGACTTGCCGAGTACGGACAAGTTTATAGATATGAAGACCATGGTTCTCTTTCAGGTCTTCTTCGTGTTCGTGGAATGTGTATGAACGATGGTCACATCTACTGTACAGAAGATCAGATTGAAGAAGAATTCCTTGCTGTAATGGAAATGCATAAGACTCTCTACGCAACCATGGGTATCAAAGATTATCACATGAGATTTTCCACATGGGATCCAGAAGATCCGAAAGGGAAGAATAAATATGTGAATAATCCTGCTGCTTGGGAAAAAAGTCAGAACATGATCATGAAAGCAATGGAGAAGTCAGGACTTCCTTTCAAAGAAGGTAAAGGTGAAGCTGCTTTTTATGGTCCTAAGATCGACTTCCAATTCAGAACTGTAACAGGAAGAGAAGAAACAGCTTCAACCAATCAGCTGGACTTTGCTGTTCCTGAAAGATTGAATCTTCATTACAAGGGTGCGGATGGGGAAGAGCATCATCCATATATCATTCACAGAGCTCCAGCTGGAACTCATGAAAGATTTATTGCCTTCTTGATTGAACATTTTGGTGGAGCATTCCCAACATGGATGGCACCTGTTCAAGTGAAAGTTGTTACAGTTAGTGAGAAGTTCAATGACTATGGTGCAAAGATTGCAAAAATTCTAAGAGATGATTTCATCAGAGCTGAATTTGATCAGTCAGGTGAAAGTCTGGGTAAAAAAGTCAGAACTGCAACTAAACAGAAGATTCCAAATGTTCTGGTTATTGGAGATAACGAGGTTCAAAATGAATCAGTTACTCTAAGACGTTATGGAATAGAAGAGCAAAAGACCATGCCATTTGCTGAATTCCATAGCTGGCTCCAAGATCAGATCAAAAATAGAGTTCTTAACGAACACGTCATACAACGATAAGATGAAGGCCCCACAGTATTGTGGGGCTTTTTTTACCTCGCTAATTCAATCCAAGTTTTTGATATCATTAATATAACTACATAATGATTATGTTGATGACTCAACTCGGATAATTAAATGGCCGTTCTGCTGGTTGCCGCTGAAAACAAAGACAAACTCAAGTCTTTGTTGAGTGGGCTTCAGACATTTGAAAAAAAACATTTTTCCAAAATTGGAAATGGGGGCTTTCGCTGTGCCTTCGTTTTGAATAAAAATTCCCAACTCAAAAACAGAATTGAAAAAACTCTCGAGCTTCTTGAAGAACAAGATGAATATTATTCAACACGTGAAGGGATTTTCTTCTCTGGGAAAAACTATTCTCCAGACAATTTCGCCTTCGTCTTTCCTGGGCAAGGAAGTCAGTATCGAACCATGTTGGAATCGATGTGGAAGAATGAAATTTTTAAAAAAGAATTTGATCATATGGTCTCCATTGCATCCAATAATGGTATTCCGCTGGGAGAAATGATCAAGGGATCTAGAACTGATCTTGATTTGAATGATACACGTTATGCACAGCCAGCTCTAGCTGTTGTTGAGTGGTCCTTGTTCAAGATGATGAGCTCGATTGGTTATGGGCCGAGTCATCTTGCGGGACATAGTTTTGGCGAGTTGGCCGCCCTTGCTGCCTCGGGAGCATATTCAAGAGAATTTTTGATGAGCTTATCGTTGAAGCGGGGAAGTTTAATGAGTAAGGCCGATACCCAGTCCCCGGGAAAGATGCTTGCTCTTGTCGATCCATCTTCTGAGAATTGGGAAAACCTTCACGATAAGGTGAAATTCGAAATTGAAAAAAAGAAAATTGAACTTGCAAACATCAATACCCATGGACAGTTGGTTTACTCTGGTGATCAGAATCATATTGAACTACTGAAAGAGAAATGTGTTCAAAAGAAAATTAAAAACACAATGCTATCAGCTTCTGCTGCATTTCATAGCTCATTGATGGAGCCTGTCGCTGGTGAGTTCAAAACATTTCTGGAAAACAATAAGAAGACATTGAAGAAACCTGAAATACGAGTTCACTCTAATCTTTCTGGACGATCGTATGAATCCAATGAAGACATCATCGACAATCTTTCAGATCAGCTGACTGGTCAGGTTAATTGGGTAGAAGTGATTGGTTCAATATATCAATCTGGAGTTCGAATATTCTTCGAAGTCGGTCCTCGAACAATTCTCTCAAAAATGATCAAGTCTCTAGTACCTACAGACCAATGTCAGGTTATACCTATGGACGGGGAAGGTGATCTGGAATCCATCATGGCGTGGAGTGTATGCCTGGGAATTGATTTGAAATTTCCTGTGGAAAAACAGAGAGATTATCTTGATCTTGAGACCAAAAACAAGATCGTCTCTGGATTCATGGAAAAACAGAAAATCTTACTGGATAAAGTTGAAACCATTTCGAATCCAGAAATGAGGGAGTCGACAAGAGAAAAAGTTTTAGAGCATATTCGTGAAGTTGTAGAAACGTTCTTTTCTTTCGAGGGAGACGACTTGGGAACAAACAGTCCTCCTCGTAATCATCAAGCTTCAAACGAAGAACATCCAGTTGCGACATGGGTTAAACAGGAAATATCAAGGCTCACGGGATTCAATGAGGATGAAATATTTCTCGACTCAGATTTTGATTCTGATCTTTCATTGGATTCGATCACTAAAATGGAGCTATTTTCAGCGCTGGTTGGTGAGTTTGGAAAGGATGTCGGAGACCTTTCAGATTTCACATCAGTAAGTTCAATCAACGAGTTGGTAAGTAAACTCAAACTTGATGATGAAGAATTGGAAGAAGTTAAAGTTGAAAAAAGATTTTCTGAAGAGGCCCAGTGGGTGGTTGAAGAGATATCTAGATATACAGGAATTAGTACTTCAGACATAGGGCTTAAAACAAAATTTACTGAAGATCTGATGCTCGACTCAATTATGAAAATGGATCTCTTTTCCGGTTTTGTTAAAGCATTTCCAGAAATCAGTTTTGAAATGACGGCTTTTACTGGCATTAATAGTCTGGATGATCTTGAGCAATTACTCAGAACAGATGACAACAAGCCAATTAAAAAAGAAAAATTCGAGAAATCAGACAATAAAAAGTTCTCAGAAGAATTTAGAAACAGACTTTCTTATTATCTAGGCATTCCCTCAAGTCAAATTCAGACGACGAGTAATTTTGAATATGATTTGAAACTCAATATCTTTGAGAAGGAAGATCTGATGAATTCTTTAGCTTCAGATTTTCCTTACTTCCAGCTTGCAGGAAGGGAACTGCTGAATACACAAACAGTTGGAGATCTGCTTCACCTTGAAACTCTATTTGATCGTAGATCTGCGGAAAGAGGAGGAGAGGAAGAAGTGGCGAGATTCTCATTCGAAAGAGTTCTAGCTCATGAAGGCACAAGTAAGGAAGTTCAGTTTTCCAATCAGATATTGATTTGTCCTTTGCTGATTGAAAAGGGATACGACAAAATCAAAGATCATTTAGAGTCGAGGGCGCAAACAGAGTTTGTTCCAATAACAGCGATTGAGGACGTCAATAAGATTCTCGAAAGAATCAAATTAACAAAAGAAGGACAGTCTCTAGATATTCTTTTTCTTCTTGCTCCTTTGGCCAAACTTGATCTGAGATCGTGGGAACTTCAGATGGAGAAATACATTAAGTTTCTCTATAACTTCTCCAAAGAAATGATTCATGTCCTTGGTTCTGACCGTAAAATCAATATACGGGTATTGCTTGATGGTTCGCGTGACGCCTTTGTCAAAGGTACAACTGGTTTTTTTAGATCTCTAACTAAAGAAGTTGATATCAATGTCAGAGTTCTTGATATGGTTTGGGAGAGGAAAGAAGGAGATGACATTCCATGGCATCTCTTATGGGATCAAGAAGACGAAGATAAATGTCATCACTACGTACAGTCAGATAAAAAATATTTTCTAGAAAAAGCAGTTAAAGGGCAGGCTTCACGTAAAAATAAAATTCAGATTCCTGAGGAACCAAAAATTCTTATCCTTGGTGGAGCAAGAGGTATTACGGCAGAAATATCAAAATTTTTAGCTGACTATTACAATGCTGAAGTTCATGCTGTCGGAAGAACTGTATATGGGGGAGTGTTTCCTCTTCCTGAACATCCATCGAATAAGGAACTTCGAGATCACTTGAAGAGGAAGATTGAAATTGAATTTGAAGATCGTGAACAAGAAATAAAAAATAAAGTCTTCAATTCAGAGTATGACAAGATCATTAAGCAAAGAGAAATCCATAATACCAAAGTCTCTGTGGAAAAAAGAGGCGGAGTCTTTCACTATCATAAAGTGGATGTGATGAATTTTCATGAATTGGAGAGCTTGATCGCAGAGATTGAGAGAGATTCTCCATTAAATGGAGTTATTCACGCTCCAGGTGTGATTCATGATGATTTATTGGTGAACAAGGAATTCACCAGTTTTGAGAAAGTTATCAAAACCAAAGTTCAATCAGCGATGAATACATATCAACTCTTCAAGAATAGAAAAGACCTTTCGTTTGTCTGCTTTTTCAGCTCATTAAGTAGCTGGTCTGGAGCACCTGGACAAACAGACTATTCTCTTGCAAACGAAATAGTAAACGTCATTGCTGAGCATTGGAATTCAAAAGGAAACTGTCCAGTATCGAGTCTTCTCTGGAGTGTGTGGACAGAAACAGGACTTGCTAGTTCATCTCTGATCAAGCAAATGAATCTACTTGGACTTGGAGGGATTTCAAATAGAGCTGGTGTGCGCCTCTTTAAAGAAGAGTTGATCTTTAATGGGTTGCCTGAAAGTAAGGTCTTATTCGCGCCGGTGTCTACTCTGGAATACAGTTTGAAAGCGAGGTCTTATGAGTAAGAAGTCGCTTTATATAAAAAATGTCTGTGGTTACTTCCCTGATGCCGCTGATGTTCAATCATTCTGGAAAAATCTCCTTCGAGCTGACGTCGCAAGCACACAGTCTCTTTCATTTTATTGGAATGAGGACAAAGAAGAGTATTCAAGGTCTGATAAGGATGGACACATCTATATGGACCATGGACATCTCGCCAACTTTCCAAATGAAAAGGATGAATATCCAAGACAAATTAGTACAGGACTTGAGGTCATACGAAAGATCATTAAAGATTCAGGATTGGATGGACAAGAAAAAGATATTTCACTTGTTCTGGCATCTGAGTGGACGGATCATTCGTGGTATCAAGAAATTCTTGGGAAAACTGAAAAGGGTGAAGGCTTCAGTGTCGAGAGACAGGTTCAGGCACTGAAAGATGAAACTGGACTTGGTGGTGTTGCCTTGGCCGTTGATACCGCTTGTGCATCAAGTTTGTATGCTTTGGATATTGCAAGAGGAATCCTGGAGACTGGAATTTCAAAACATGTAGTCGTCGTCGGTTTGAACATGTACCTCCATTCTTTTCTTTACCGTGGTTTTTCAAAACTAGGAGCTCTTTCCAAGAGAGGAAGACTTACGTCATTTGATTCAGAAGCTGATGGAATCGTTCCCGGTGAAGCAGCATGTGCAATATTAGTAAATAATGAATTTTCCAAGGCCATTGCTCAGATTGATGGAATTGGATTGAGTACTGATGGAAATGAAGGGTCGGCCTTCAGCCCAGGTTATCATGGACAACTTGAAGCTTATCGAAGGGCCTATAATGAATCGAGTTTATCCCCATCTCAGATTGATTATCTTGAGGCCCATGGAACAGCAACGATTCTTGGAGATCAGACCGAGATCAAATCTATTCATGACTTTTTCTCACGCACAGCAGATAACGAAATCATTGTAGGCGCATGTAAATCAAACATTGGCCATACCCTTGCCGCTTCTGGCTTGGCATCCATTATCAAATCTTGCTTTATCATAAAAGAAAAAATGATGCCTCCTCATATCCCAATCAATCGAAATCCTTTAATTGAGAAGAAAGGCATCAGGATTCTGGATCGAAAGAAAAAGATCAATAAGAACAGAGTTGCTGTAGGGATTTCTTCATTTGGTTTTGGTGGCAGTAATGCGCATATCATTTTAAGGACTCCAGAAAATGTTGAGTCAGGAATTGACCGTAAAGATGAAAAGAACAAAGTCTTTATTCGTTCACGTGCCTTTATCAAAGATATGATGACTACTTATCCTGGAACGATTCTAAAAGGGATTCCCATGGGGCCTAAGATGCAGGAAAGGATTGATCCTTTTCAGCGTATTGCTTTAAGTGGAGTTCAAGAGATCATCAAGAGAACACAGTTAACGAACGATGAAAGAGATAGGCTCTCATGCATTTGTTTGAATAATATGGGTGGAAGTTTAAGTATGGACTTCGAGAAGAAGTACAGAGGCCATCAAAATGGACCAGAGCTCTCGATTGAAGCTGTTGCATCAACATTACCTTCCATGATTTCTGGATACCCTGCACTTCTTTTTAACATGAGAGGTCATCACATGTTGATATCTTCCGGACAAGGGGGATTTGGTGTGTTGATGGCATTGATGCCATATTTCCTTGAGAAAAGCCAGGGAGACATCGCATTGATGGTTGGCAGGAAGAATTTCAACAATGAAAGTCACAAAGAAGGAATGGGTTTTTATCTCTTCTCTAGAGAGCAAAATACATCAAGACCTGCCATTGGAACAATTGAGCTGATAACAAGATTACCAGAGTCTGTGAAGAATCATGACATGATGGAAGCTTCCGGACTTCTCGAATTCAACGATTGTTTCGAAAAAGGTGAAGGTGAATATAATATTGCTCTTGATCGATTTCAATTTTCAGTAAAAGTAAATGAAGATCAAATTGATGAAACAGAACTGATGGACGAAATTTTAAATGAGAGTTTCATTAATCGTAATATTGCACTCGATTATCTCAATCTTGTTTCTCACTTCCATCCAGGTACAGAAATTATTACAGCAGACAAGTACGGTGAATATATTATCAATTGTGAAAAGACTGGTAATCGAGCAACTGCTGAACTGGTTGTCGATGAAAGTCATAGTTATTTCTTTGACCACCCTTTGGATCATGTCCCGGGGATCTTGATGATTCATGGATGTGAGGAGCTTTTGGATTGGTATATTGATGGTGATTATATTTCCACTGGCATGAAAATTAGATTTACCCGTTTTCTTGAGAAAGAGGGACATAACTCCATTCATTTGAAACAGAAGAGTCCTGAACAGTTTAATTTCGAGATACGTCAAAATGATGTTGTCGTTTGCCTTTTGGAAATCAAAGTGGAATTGCAAAATCCTGGAGTGATCAAAGGTGAAGTTGCTGATAAGATCATGTCCATTGAACAGAAGAAATTTACTCATAAACATAGAACTGAAAACATATTGGTTTCCGCACTGGATAATGCAGACAGATTTCATTCACAGGCCAGAGGATTGGATGAGGCTGGAAACACCTTCTTCCACCATTTAACAGGAAAAAGACAAAGCATGCTTTATCTTGGTGAAGTTACGAGGCAGTTTGTCATGTTGATGGCCCATTTGGAGAAAGAGATTTCTCTCGATATGAAAATGAACCTTATTTCAATTGAACTTGATGTCGGTAAATGGGTGAAGCCTCCATTTGATTTGAGACTCAATAAGTTTGATATGATTGACTCTGACAAGTTCTTGTTGGCAGATGTCGTTATCAACTTTGTAAATAAAGACAGAAAGTTCGGTGAGGGACGCTTGAAGGCCCAGGTCGTTTCGAAAAACTATTACTCCAAACAGCGGGGTGGAAAGTGAAAAAATGCCTGATCTCTGAATTTATGAATAAAGATTATAAAAATCTGACGGCATTTCGTTATGTTGATCAGGATGTAAGCATCTCCTATGATGAGTCTGTAGCAAGGGCTGAACAAATTCACTATGCTCTTAAGAAAATGGGCGTTTCCAAAGGAGACTATGTACTACTTTCAGCGAAGTTTGAGCATGACTGGTTTGCTGGATTTATTGCTTTAGCTTCAATAGGGGCCATCGCAGTTCCAGTTAATAATGGAATAACAAGATATGAGCTCTCTCAGATAGGGAAGCGAATTCCAATCAAATACAGTATGTCTGACACAGAATTTATTTTTAGAGTGCATCAAAGCCTTATTCAAACATCTGAACTAGATGGAGTTCTTTCTCTCGATGTAATTGAAGAAGAAGTACCTGTGCCTCTTCTCCCTCATTATAAAATGCTGGAAGAGTGGAATGGGAAACGAGATAGACTAAGAGTACCAAAACCCAATCAAAAGATAACATGTCATTTTACTTATAAAGGATTTGGAGTTCCTCTAGGTGTTCTCCATACATATGAAGATTTCTGTTTGTCAGTTGCGAGCTGTCAGCCCATATTTAAATTCAAAAAGAATCATCGGCTTTTGACTTTGCTTCCGTGTTACCCAGTTTTCGGTCTAGTTACAAACCTTCTCTATCCATTGGCCTATGGTTGTGAATTGATCATACAGGATAAGAAAGTGTCGAATATTTTGAAAGCGATTGAAAATTACAAGATTAATCATGTAAATCTTGTTCCGGCACTTGCAGAAAAAATGAATTTTGAAGCCTTGAAAGCCAGAAGAGAATTCGATCTTTCTGATATTTGTTTTGTTTCTGGAGGGAGTCATCTATCTGAAGAGTTGTACGAAAGGTTTGAACACACATTCAATGTTGCTCCAATTCAAGGCTATGGATTGACTGAAACTTTACCGGTTTTGACAAACTTTCCTGATGACAATGTTAAAGGAACGCTTGGGAAGGTTATGAGAAAAGATGTCTCAGTTCGTATCTTGGATCGTTTTGGAAAAGATGTTCCTATCGGTAAGGCAGGTGAGATTTGTATAAAAGGTCAGGGAGTGATCACTAACTACATCGGTGGTGAAAACTTCAAAGAGCAACTCTTTAGAGGAGAATGGCTTCGTACTGGAGACATCGGCTCAATTGATAAAGACGGACATATTCGATTTCTCGGCAGGAGATTACCTTTTACTAAAGTACTCGCAAACATGGTGGACTTCAGAGAGATTGAAGCCTTGGTTGGTGAAGTAACTGGAGTGAAAACGTCGAAGGGCTATATTGTCATGGACAGAGGCAGAAAGAAGATTTTCCTCTCGCTCTTTGTGACTCGGGATTTTCAATCTTCCCGTGAAGAAATCATGGAGCTGTGTAAAGAAAGGCTATCACCATATAAAGTACCCTCAATGGTGAAGATCTATCAGAGTTCTTATCGAGAGTCTCTCTAACTGTCTGATTTTTAAGTATTCCTTAGCCTGGAAAAATATTACACAATGCGTTATTTTTGTGATTCCATGTGGTATAAGCTTTTTGCTTATGGAAAATAAAATCGAAAACACCCAGACTCAGGTGAACCTGGAGCTTAAAGAAAAGCTCTCTAAGCTTTCACCACTATTATTCACCATCTTTGGAGTGGTGTTCTTGGGGTTTGTCACCTTCAAACAATTCATGATTGAAAGACCACTAATTCATCTGTTAATCCAGCTTGGTCTTATTATTTCTTACGTGTCTTATATGGCCTTTGAATCCAAAATTTCTCTTGGAGAAATGGAAAAGGGCGGTGGAGAACATGACAAAAATACCATGGAGATGGCCGCGGTCATCAAGATCTCTTTGCTGTTCAGTTGCCTAGGGATTGGAAACACTCTCGTGTCTCAAGAGAACTATGTATTGGTCGCACTTCTTGGTCTAGCTCTCACATTCTCAGGCTTCTATACCAGGGGTAGAGGAGTAAAAGAGTTGGGCAAACTTTATGGACATAGAATCAGACCGATCGGTGAGACTTTATACGATAAAGGGATTTACTCAATTATCCGTCACCCAGCTTACTCAGGTACATTTTTGATACACCTTGGAGTGACGCTTATCTTCTTGAATATATTTTCTCTGTTCTTTATTTTCGCATGGTTAGGTATAGTTATTCTAAGGATTAAATTGGAAGAGAGACTCCTTATGGAGGATCAGCGATACCGGAGTTATGCGGAAAGAACCTCTAGCAGGATGATTCCCGGTCTCTGGTAAGAGAGAGGGAAAATGAAAGACTTCCAGGGCAAGCTGCCTATCATTCTTTCGATACTTTTTGTCGGATCAATTTCACTAACAGGTTTTTTTCAATGCAAGTCTCTTCAAGGAACAAATCTTTTTATTCCTTCGATTGTCTTTGTTGTTTCATATCTTCTTTGGCTTTTTGCTGAAGCAAAGGTTGCAAAAAAGGAGATAGGTCAGAAAGAAACATCAATTGATTTTGGTTCACTTGAAATCTATGCTCTCTCAAGGGCAGTACTTGTTCTAACTGGACTATCAACAACGACGGTACACAAAGAACTGACTTGTCTTCCAGCGCTTGGACTTGGTCTATTTATTGTTCTGATTGTCTTCAGACTATATGCGATTAATCACCTAGGACAGTTTTATTCTCACCGTGTGAGAATTAAAGAAGGTCATAATATAGTTGATACTGGTCCTTATAATTTCATTCGGCATCCGGCCTATACCGGAATGATCATCGGACACCTTGGATTCACACTCTTCTTTTTCAATTATTGGACATTGTCTATCTGGGCGTTGTTTCATGTCCCTGCAGTCGTTTACAGAATCATGGTGGAGGAGAGAGCACTCTTCGAACTCAGTGGCTATCCTGAGTACGCCAAAACTCGTAAAAGGCTGGTTCCTTTTCTATGGTGAGAACCCCGCAAAACACAGAAGTTGTCATCACTGGAGCCAATGGACTTGTTGGTTATGAAGTTTTAAAAACATTCGCTAAAGAGTGGTCTGAGTATGACATAAAGGCTTTTGTAAGAAGAGAGCCTGATTTTACTTTTCCGAATGTTTCTTATGTAAGTGGAAGCCTTCCTAATGAGATTCCAAGCAATCTATTTGAAAAAGATCATGTCATTCTGGTTCACTTTGCTTCTCAATTGAAGGCCGAGAGCCTTGATGATTACAGAAATATAAATGTAACAGGCACTTCGAAACTTCTGGATCGAGCGGGACATAAGCTTTCGATGATCTTTTATGGAAGTTCGATGTCGGTGTATGGACAAGGTCCATTCGA
>JBFEVX010000141.1:0-8586 GCA_041546685.1 Bacteriovoracaceae bacterium
TCCATAATAACTTTATTGATTGTTTTCCTAGTGGCCATTTCGGAATTGCAGTTCTGATCACGATTTGGCTGTTCAGAATAAATCATGGTCACCGTTTCTTCATGGCCCTTATAGCGATACTGATCATGTTTGCCACAATAGCGCTTCGTTACCACTATACATTGGATCTCATTGCTGCTATTCCTTTGGCCGGAGTCAGTTATTATTTAGGTAAACTACTGCTTCCTACAAAAGTTCATATCAATTTTTTCAGACGTAATTATGAAAGGTAAACTCGTACTAGTTCCAACTCCCATCGCCCCTGGTCTTCCATTGGAAGAAGTAGCGAGTAATATGATTTCTTCTTCTCTAAAGGATCATCCTGATAAAACAACGATTGTCTGTGAAGAGATAAAAGAGGGAAGAAGAAGATGGTTGAAATGGGGCTTTCCTAGAGAAACGATTGATTCTTTCATCTTGTACAACGAACATAGTAGAAACGATTCATTTGACGTCATCATGAACCTTTTAAAAAAGGGACATACTGTCTATTTAATGAGTGATGGTGGCCTTCCAGCATTTTGTGATCCTGGACGTAAACTGGTTGCTAGTTGTCATGAAAGGAATATCAAAGTTACATCGACTCCTTTTCCAAACAGTATTTCTCTGGCAGTATCCCTTTCGGGTTTCGATCACGACCGATTTGTTTTTGAAGGTTTTCTTCCCAAGGCCAAAGATGAAAGAGAAAAAAGGTTACGTGATCTCGAAAATGAAAAGCGAACTATTGTTTTGATGGATACTCCCTACAGATTAGGGAAAACCATCTCTGACTGTAAGGCCCATTTCTCTAAAAGAGACTGCTTCTTGGCCCTTGATCTAGGGCATCCTGAAGAAGAGCTAGTTTCCGCAAAAGGTGCTCAGATTCCTGAGGCTTTTTCTCAGCAAAAACGGGAGTTTATACTCCTCGTAAACAAAATCTAGTCCAGAAATTGAATAGATGACGTATCGCATGTCACATGCTAAGTTACCGACTCTTAAAGAGTAGACTATGAGCGATATAAAATCGAGAAAACAGGACCACATTGATCTTGCCGGAAAATCTGTTGTAACTGCTGATTCAAAAGAGACAACACTTTTCTATGAGCCCCTTTTTGGTGTTCATCCAATACAATCATCCAATGAGGTTTCCTTTCTCGGTAAAACCTTGAAAGCACCACTATGGATCAGTAGTATGACTGGTGGATCGACTGAGGCCGGTGCCATCAATAAGCGTTTGGCCAAAATCGCTGGTGAATTTGGACTTGGAATGGGACTTGGTTCCTGTCGCGCCTTTCTTGAAGATCCTTCAACATTTGATGACTTTAATTTAAGACCACTATTGGGAGACAAGGTCCCTTTCTTCACGAATATTGGAATTGCCCAGCTCGAAAACCTTCTTAAACACAATGAAGAAGAAAAACTGGCGGCAATGGTTGATAAACTGTGTGCAGATGGTTTGGTTGTGCATATTAACCCACTTCAAGAATGGGTTCAGCCAGAAGGTGATCGCTATCAACGGCCAGTAATTGAAACACTCCAAGAATATTTTGAGAAAACTAAAATCAAAACCATTGTTAAAGAAGTTGGTCAGGGGATGGGACCAAAATCTCTTAAGGCCCTTTTAGATATGCCTGTTGAGTGTATCGAGTTTGCGGCACTCGGTGGCACTAACTTTGCCAAACTAGAGATCGAGCGTTCAAAAGATGATTTTTGGGCCCCTCTTTCAAAAATAGGGCACACTGCTGAAGAGATGATTGGATACATCAATGAAGTCAAACCATCAGCAGACAGGCAGTTCATCATATCAGGTGGTGTCAGGGACTTTGTCCATGCCTACGAACTAATGAATTCACTTAACTGTAAGAGTATTGTCGGTATGGCAGGTGCTTTTTTGAGACCGGCACGAGAATCAGAAGAACAGCTAAGAAAATTTACACAGAATTACATATTAGGGCTAGAGATGGCCGGGCAGTGGCTCGAACATCCTTCCTTCCAGGAGAAGAAACGTGATTAGACCAATATCAGGTTTTTCTAAATTGAGTAAAAAAGAAAAGATAGATTTCCTGGTCGATGTCTATCTTGGAAAGTCAGAAAGCAAGAGATCGTTGATTCAGGGTTTCTGGCACAATGATCAAGCAGAGCAGAAAGTGTTTGATGAGTTTTCTGAGAACACTATCAGCAACTTCTATTTTCCATATGGAGTTGTACCAAATATGTCTATCAACAATAAGTTGATGTGTGTTCCAATGGTAATTGAAGAATCAAGTGTGGTTGCGGCCTGTTCCAAGGCGGCAAAATTCTGGCTCAAGAGAGGTGGATTTAATGCTCGCGTGATCTCCTCAGTTAAAAATGGTCAAGTTCATATGATTTGGGAAGGAGAGCCCTCTAAACTGATTGCTTTCTTTGATTCAGTCAGAAATGAACTAAAAAAATCTGTCGCTCCTTTAGTGAAAAACATGGAGGCCAGAGGTGGTGGTTTGGTTGATATCAAACTTATCGACAGAACTGCTGATGAACCTGGTTACTTTCAAATTTGGGCAGACTTTGAAACTTGTGATGCCATGGGAGCCAACTTCATCAATACTGTACTTGAATCTCTTGGATCTACATTTCAAGATATGGTTGCTTCAAATCTTGAATTTGAAGGAGCGGAAAGAGAGCTTCAAATAGTGATGGCGATTCTTTCAAACTTCACTCCGGAATGTATTGTTGAAGCATGGGTTGAGTGTCCGATTGAAGATCTGGATGACAAAGGTCATGACATGTCACCAGAAGAGTTTGCTTCAAAATTTGCTCGTGCCGTTAGAATCAGTAAGATTGATGTCAACAGGGCCACAACACATAATAAGGGAATCTTTAATGGTATTGATGCCGTTATCCTTGCTACAGGTAATGACTTTAGAGCAGTTGAGGCCTGTGGCCATACTTGGGCGGCCAGAGATGGAGTCTATCGAGGTCTTTCTGATATAGAAATCAAAGATGGTAAATTTCGATTCTCACTTAAACTACCTTTAAGTCTCGGAACAGTTGGCGGACTGACGGCCCTTCACCCTCTCGCAAAAACATCTTTGGAGATGCTTGGTCATCCAAGTGCTAATGAATTAATGCAAATTACAGCATGTATTGGGCTCGCTCAAAATTTTGCGGCCTTAAGATCTTTGACTACTACTGGAATTCAAAAAGGACATATGAAAATGCACTTGATGAATATCCTGAATCACCTTGAGGCAAACGATGAAGAAAGAAGGCTTGCCAAGGAAAAATTTGCTGAAGAGACAATCAGCTATCAGGCAGTCAGAGATTTTATTAATTCACTAAGAAAGTATCATTAAGAGAGATATAAGCAGATGATGGAACAAACGGTATACAATCAGGATTTGAAATCATTGATCAAAGAGGGTGTTATTCATGAAAAAAACACCCAACACTATTTCGGACACGGAAAACTTTTGTTGTCTGGAGAGTATTTTGTTCTTGATGGGGCTAAGGCCTTGGCCTTGCCAACCAAAGTCGGTCAAAGCATGACAGTCAAATACTCTCAATCATTCGATCCGATTCTTTATTGGAAAAGTTATGATGTGAATGGAAAGCTTTGGTTGGAAGCTAAATTTGAATTTTGGCATTTTGATTGTCTAGATGAAAATCCAAAGCAAGAAGTTTTGCTCCTCCAGAAGATTCTTAGACAAGCACGGAAACAAAACAGTCATTTTCTAAGAGATGAAGTAGATGTTCTTGTAGAAACCTTTCTTGGTTTTCCATTAGAGTGGGGACTTGGAAGCAGTTCAACATTGATTTATAATATTGCCCAATGGGCCTACATTTCACCTTTTGAATTACTCTTTAAAACATATGGTGGTTCTGGATATGACATTGCCTGTGCGCAGTCAGAAGGTCCAATCGTTTATCATAAGAATACAACTGGTCCAAATTGGTCACCAGTATCTTTTCATCCCTCATTCAGAGAAAACCTCTATTTTGTATACCTTGGACAGAAGCAAAATACAGGAAAGGCCATTGAATATTACAACACACTCAGACCATTTGATCCTGAGTTGATTCTTAATCTTTCTACTATTACTGATGATCTCATGAAGTCAAAGTCTCTAGAAGAGTTCGAATTTCTATTAGAAGCACATGAGAGAATAATAGCAGACAATCTCAAGCTCACTCCGGTTAAGGAAGACCGTTTTTCAGACTACTGGGGAATGGTTAAATCACTTGGGGCATGGGGCGGAGATTTTGTTCTCGTCACAAGTAATAAGACAGTTGAAGAAACGACCAGCTATTTCGAAGGGAAAGGGCATAGTATTGTCATTCCTTACGATGAAATCATTTTGGCAGGTGAAGAAGAGAACACGGACAATATAAGTAATGAGTACCTTCAGTAGAGAAGAAATCAATTTAAAACTTGGAGGACAGTCTCGCTTCAAATGGCAAGCACCTTCAAATATCGCTTTTGTCAAATATTGGGGCAAGGTTGACTTCCAAATTCCAACCAATGCATCAGTGAGCATGACTTTAAAGAATTGCCATACTACGTGTGAGATGTCGGTTTCTATTGATTCCAAAAATGAGATGACACTTCTCTTCGAAGGTAATAGAGACGAAAAATTTGAAAAAAAACTCTCTAAACATGTCGAGAGACTTTCAAGTCGTTTTCCTGTCTTAGGAGAATTTTCTTTTAAGTTTTCGACAAGCAATACATTTCCTCATTCAGCCGGAATAGCATCATCAGCTTCTAGTATGGCAGCAATCAATTTATGTTTGTGTGAACTTCTTTTGAAGCTAGGGGAATTGAAAGAAGAAAACTTCTTGGAGGAAGCTTCACGTCTGGCCAGAATGGGATCAGGTTCAGCTTCACGAAGTTTGTATGGTGGTTATGTTGAATGGGGAAAAACCACAAAGGACTTTGGAACAAAAGTGGAAGGTATTCACTCTGAATTTCAAAGAATGGGCGATGCTGTACTGATTGTAGATTCCGGTGAAAAAGAAGTTTCCAGTTCTTTGGGGCATCAATTAATGATGGAACATCCCTACAAAGAGGCTCGATTCAAGCAGGCAGACATCAAATGTGAAGAAATGATCACTATTTTAAAAAGCGGAGATTGGGAAAAATTTATTCCAGCTCTTGAATCTGAGGCCTTGGAACTCCATGGGCTTATGATGTCTGGCAGACAGTGGTTTGTTCTCATGAAACCAAATACTCTTGAAGTGATAGATCGATTAAAAAAATGGCGTAAGGAAACTGGTACTAGAGTCGGATTTACTCTTGATGCCGGTCCAAATGTACATTTGATTTATCACCTTGATGATAAAGATAAAGTAAAAGAATTCATCAACAACCATGCCATCAAATTTCTAGAAAATCAGAAATGGATTGATGACGAAATTGGAGATGGGCCACTCCGAGGAGAAATCTAATGAGATCTGGGTCCAGAACCTTCAACTCGAAACTTCTACTGTTTGGAGAATATAGTGTCATAAAAAACTCCATGGCACTTAGTATTCCTTATCAACTTTTTGATGGTGCTCTTTCATTCAGAAAAGACCAGTCGAAAGTAGTTGATCAGGAGCTTAAGGCGCTTTCTCTCTATTTAAAAAATATTAAAAACAAGGGTGAATTGCTGTTCGATTTCGATGTTCAAAGTTTTGAATTTGATATCGGGCAAGGTCTTTATTTCGACTCTACTATTCCACAAGGATTTGGTGTTGGGAGTAGTGGAGCTCTATGTGCAGCTTTGTTTGATCGCTATTCAAAAAATTGTGAAGGTAGCGATATAAAGGATTTGAAGGCCTATTTTGCCCAAATGGAGAGTCATTTTCATGGTTCAAGTTCAGGCATGGATCCACTGATCAGTTACTTGAATAGACCAATTTTAAGACATCAGAATGGACAGATAGGGACGGTCGATCTTCCAAACTTCAATGATGGCAAAGGTGGCCTGTTCCTTCTTAATACTGGACGAGCTAGAAGAACAGAACCATTGGTGAATCTGTTTCTCGAAAAGTGTAAAACTCTTGATTTCAACTCTAAGATTGAAAACGATCTCAAGAGTATTACTAATGAATGCATCACATATTTTCTAGAAGGTCAGATTGAGGATCTTTACAAGAGCTTCTCAAATTTGAGTATGTTTCAATTTTCAGAATTAAGTCCAATGATTCCCAATTTATACCAGGAAGTTTGGAAATCTGGACTCGATAACTGCCTATTCAAGCTTAAATTATGTGGCGCAGGAGGTGGTGGCTTTTTACTTGGAATGACTCCAGATTTTGAGCAGGCCGCAAGTACACTGTCTTCATATGAAATCAGGCCTTTAATCAGATTTTAACCAGACCTTATTCCTCGGATAATAAGTCTTTTTATCAGTCTTACCGATAAGTTACTGATGAAATTTATTGTTCTATTGATATCAATTCTATTCTTTAGCAGCTGTTCATTGAAACAAGTAATCCGTCTTCCAGCAGCTGAAGATGATTTTGTTCATATCGTTCTTGATATCGATTGGACAATTGTCGCTCAGATACATGAAGAGAATCCAGTTATCGCCAAAAGTAACCTTATCAGAGTGGGAGATGAGACTTATAGGATCAAGGACTGGGCACGTGAATTTGTTACGGCCTTGAGTCGAAATCCAAGAGTCAAAATCAGTTTTTTTTCTGGAGGTGGTGAGCCTCGTAATGTTGAACTCCTTTCAAAAATTAGATTGATGGATGGGAGTAATCGCACTTTCCTTGATATTTCTGAAAAAGTTCTCTCTTATCATCATCTGACTGAAGTTCCCGAGCATCTTCGTGGAGGAGAACGATTCAGTGACAGGTTCAAAAAAGACTTGGATAAATTGGGATTCAAGGAAGGGAAGACGATCATGGTGGATGATAATTATAGATTTGCAGTTAATGACGTTCAGGAGAGGCATTTTTTGTGGCTTGGACCTACATACAACCACTATGAGAAATTTTCGCAAATACCTACCGGAGTTCTAACTGAAGATCAGGCACGTTTTGTTCCTAAATCGATGGATCAATGGATTCTTGGGAGAAACAAGCTTGCCGTGATTTGGGATGTTCTAGATGAGTCAATTGATGAACATTTTAAAGAGGGAACTCCATTGGATGTGGCCACTCAAAGGCGGGCCAAAGACTTGGACCTAGCTTCAGGGAAAGTGAATGAAAAGCTTTTGAGTAGTATAGATAAGGGTGCGGAGAAATTAAGAAATTTTGGATTTCAAAAAGGCAGGGTCTTTAAAGGCGACCACTGCCTTAGTCTTATAGATAGTTTTTTTTAAACTTCATTAATCGCCATTTTTACTTCGCGACTGACTTCACGTGGATTTTTGAAGGCCGGCTTTCTTTGATCTCTTTTCGAGTTCATGAACTCTCTCCAGTCGCCGAATGCCATACATCCAGAAGCATAGCTTTCTTCGTATTCTAGCGCCTTGTCGAGCTCTGGTAACATCGCCTGAAGTTGGCTGGATTTGGTTTGAATTCTGGCCATTGGTGATTGTGTGGCAATGGCATTGATGTATTTTTCAGCTGGAGATTCACCTTCAGCATATGTTTCTGTGATAAATCCAGATTCAAGAAGGGAGGCATTAGTTGGAGCAAATGGCGAAAGAAGCCATGCTTTTGCTCTTGATTTTCCAACCAGCGTAGAGAGAAAACCTACACCACCGGACATTGGAACCAGGCCTTCAGTAAGTTTTGAAAACTCTATCCTGGCACCACTTCTACAGAATCTAATATCCGCACTGAGACCAAATTCGGCCCCAAGTCCTCTGGCCATGTTTCCATAGTCAACAACTATTGTTTGAGGAAGAAAAAACATGCCGTAGACGAGTCTTTGAAATCTTCGATAGATATCGAAAAGTTTTTGCTCTCCTTTAGATTCCCAATCTGTAAGATTGAGTCCATTTCCAAAAGATTCTGTGTTCGATTTAAAAAGTACGGAGTTGATTTCGACCTTGGTTGTGAGCCACTTGATGAGGTTTTCAATCTCAACAATCATTGCCAAAGACATGAAAGGTCTGTCCTCTTCGAACATCAAAGTTACTGTAAGTGAGCGATTTTCTGGATTCAAAGAGAGATTTAGACTCTTGTACTGATCAAAAGGGTTCATATCACCTTCCTTGGTTTTATCCCTTGATTTTGTCGCTCATCCTTGGCGACAGGATTATTTTTTCAATGATTTCAAGATGTGTCAAAAATGTTTTTTCAGGTGTCAGAAAGTGTAATTATATGAAAGGGTAAACCGTTCAAACTTATCAACTAAGCCATCAGTATCTTGAATCAAACTTAGAACAGTTTCGCTACTTCCTTCAAAGGTTTCGTAATTGAAACGGAATTTATGGCCATCGGCCGGCTTCCACACCAGACCGTAGATTTGAAGCTTGCTGTCTCTTAAAAGATCGAAATCAAAAGAATAGTTGAGACCAAAAGTAGGAGAATATTCAAAGTCAATCCTGCCTTTGATGTTTTCGGCTGAGAAGGAGATGGACTTAAGGAGGTCTGCATCGGTGTCTACGGTGTAAATGGCGTTATATTGGTCATCGTGGACTGTAATATTAA
>JBFEVX010000142.1:0-8531 GCA_041546685.1 Bacteriovoracaceae bacterium
CTTTAGAATAGATGATGAGGTTCTAATGAAGCATTCAAAAATTATCAGTACTCCTTTGGAGGAACTGGATCTCCCAAAGCAAATCCTGACTTGTAAAAGAGGTACAACTTTACGGGATGTTCTCGATATGATGAAAAATTGTCATATAGGGAGTGTGCTTGTGGTGAATGATAAAAAGCATGCTGAGGGAATCATTACGGAAAGGGATTTTCTTTTCAAAATTGCAGGCAGGGGAATTAATTTTAATGAATCGATTGTGGATGACTTCATGACTGAGCATCCAACTACAATTGATCAAAGCTCAACGATCCAACAGGTCATGCAATGTATGAACCTTGGTGGTTTCAGACACGTTATAGTGGTCGATCAAAACAACCAAGTGAAGTCCGTAGTCTCTATCAAGGACATCCTAAACTTCTTATATGAAAACCTTAACGCTGATGAGATTGGAGAAATTACTAATCCGGCCTTCATTAAACTTCCTCCGCTCCCAGTTAAGTCTGAATAAATTTGCTCCCGTTTTTACAATAGATGGTGAATTTGACCCCGAAATAACGCTTGGCGTGATTCGTTTTGATACTTCAGTTCCTTTTGGCCCCGAAGATTGGTCCTATAAGTTTCTATAATTACATAGGGGCGGCTCCTTACAACTTGGCATGGCATTCGCAATAAGAACAGCATCAGGTTGGTACCGAGGATGAGCCTTGATCGGACGGACTGCTTAGTTTTTCCCAATTTCCCACCTAACCAGCCTCAGTTAAAAGGGCCCGAATGAGTCCTTTTCGACACACCATTCTACACACATATCTGAAAACAAAGACAGTCTGATCAAGGCCCTCTCCCTCCTTTTTGATTTGAAGAGTTCTTTCTCACTAGGTACACTTTTAGAAATTGATTACTTTAGTCGGGAGTAAGAATGAACAAGCTTCTATTGATCCTTTGCCTTTCCATCACTTCATCTTGTGCCATGTTTGAAAAACAAGAAGTGAAGAATTACGAAATTCTCACTGGAGAAGTGAATCCTGATCAGTTAAGTCCTGACCAGATCAAGTCTGAGTTACAGCAGAAAGACACCATGGCCATGAGAAGCTATGAAATTAAAATTTATCCTCTGATTGATTCATATATAAAGCGAGCTGAAATTGAGAAAGACCTTTTAAAAGAGGTGCCTTCTACAGAGGACAAAACCTGCTTTATGGCAGAATTCAGAATCGATAGCCACAACCAAAAAACAGCAGAGCTGAGTACTTGGAAAGCTGAGGCCATCAATCATGAAGACGACCTTATTCACATGGAATGGACGCCTGTTTCTGAGGCCAAGAAGCCAAATGTGCAGGTCATACCAGGCTATGCTGGAAAAGACATCAGACTAACTAATAGAGGAATTCTTTGCGCCGTAGATAAAATGACACTCAACAAGTTTTTCCAGGTCAAGCTTTCTCCGCAAGTAGTTCAATGGCCGTTGAAAGAAGACATCACTTTTACGTGGAATGTTCCTGAAACCAAAGTTATTGACGGCAAAGTTGAAAAAACCAAGAGAAAGAAGAAAATAGACCGCTATAAAGGCTGGTGATTTCTCTCTGCGTCAAGTCTTCGAATTGATAAAATTCCGCTAGACCTGTCAAAGGTCTCCCGAAACTTCCCTTTACTAAAGGAAGTAGAATCGATACAAGCCCTCCAGCTAATGAGTGAGGAGGGGAAATGAAACTATTAGTCTTGATGACGGCCTTGATCGTCAACGTTAACGCTTTCGCCCAGTACGATGGCGCCTATCTAGATCCACTTTATAAAAACATGGTTCATCCTAAAGTTGTAAAAAACAACAATAAGGGAATGGAAAGCAGTGACACTTTGAGTGTTGTTGAGAAGATGACTCCTGTGAAATCTCAAGGAAGTCGTGGAACTTGTTCCATCTTTTCCGCCATTGCTATGCTTGAAGGGATGCTTGTTATCAATGGTAAATTTGATACAGACGTCGACCTTTCTGAAGAATATCTCGAGTATACAGTTGTGAGAAACAGAACCAGTGATGGTTCAAACAGCTGGTCAAATTTCAATGCAATTAGAAGATATGGGGTTCCAACAGAAGTAACACTTCCCTACGGAACACAGAACTGGGAAAGTTCACCTTTTCTACCTATGGCGCAGCAAAGATGTGGACACCTGGAAGGAAATCAACAGAAGTCTTGTTTGATTGTTCATAGAGACCCTGCTCTTCTTACAATGACAGATGAGCAGATACTTGATCAGGACAAGCCTTTTTACGATCCAGAATTTGTTGAGGCCAGAACTGAGGCCACCCAATTCAAAAAAGATTACATTAAATACTCAAGCACAAGTTATTCAATTTGGAATACAGCTCAGGTTAAGCAACTTCTTAAGAAGGGGATTCCTGTAACTCTTGGAATTGAATTTTTCTACGGTGCTTGGAACCATAGAAAAGCCGATGAATTTGGAATTGGAAGAAGTGCTGATAACTGGTCAAAAGGTATTGTAGGGCACCCTGAACCAGGTTCTGTTGATCTTGAAAAATCAAGAGAAAATCCTGCTGGACACTCGGTTTTGGTTGTCGGTTATGATGACGAAAAAGTTGTAGAGACAACTGTGAAGATGAAAGATGGAACAACCAAAACTTTTACTTATAGAGGAGTTTACTACTTCAAAAATAGCTGGGGAACTTCAAGCTTTGGTGTTAATGCTGAGATTGAAGGTGAAAACAAGCCAGGTTATGGAATGATTGTTCAAAAGCATGCTCATCAACATGGAAGCTTTTACTACATGCCACTGATGAAATAATTATTTGTTACATTCGATAAAAAGAAGGCCTCTTTAAAAGAGGCCTTTTTTATTTCAATTTTTTTATTTTTCAGTTTTCGATATTGTCCAGATCAAGTTCTTTAGAGATGGTCACCCCACTAAGGGCCCTTTCTTTTTCTTTTTTGATAAATGGAAAGATGATTGGATGTGCACCTTCGACAACACCATCAAACCAGATGGTTACTGTTTTTGGACAAACTTCTCGAAGAGATGAGTACCAGTAGTCTTTTGGAAGAGCAGCTAATTGCTCTGCCTCTAGTCTTTCTTCTTCTGTCTCATACTCTTCAACAACACCAATATCTTCCATTGGCTTGGAGCTGGTGTTTTTGATGATCAATGCAGCTTTAAGTTTTTCCCTAGGGATTTCAGAAGTGAGATTCCATGAACCCACATGAAAGTAATCCAAGAAGAAAACACTCTTTCCATACTTAAGTTTTCTAGGAAGAAGCAGAGATTGGATAAACTTTCTAGTTGAAGGATCTTTGGACTTTCTGGCCAGCTTATCTGCCAGCTGACTATCTTCAACTCTGATAACATAAGCACCAGGATTTTTTGTCGACATAAACAAAAGGTATTGGAAAGCCAATGAAAACAAAGTGAAAAGTTTTTGCTGCGGTAGGATAAGATGTGGTTGGTCTTCAGATTCAACCAGAGTTTTAACAGATTCGTACAGGTCTTGCTTTGAAAGGTCTCGACTCATTTTTTCGAACTTCCTTCTAAATCTCTATAATTGCACAATTAATAGGTATATTAATATGGCTTGTCAATTGAGAAAAGACCCAACTTGTCGGTGAGTTCTTTCCGCCTCGTATTTAAGTGAAATCTTTAATCCCTCTAAAGAGGATTCTCCATTGACGGTCAAGGCCAATTTCATTAGTATGCGGCATTAAATTGCGTAAAATTTTTAAATAGTTAACTGACTAATCGTGGAGTTCAAACGATGAAATTGATGGCCAAGACCAGGAACATTGGGATTTCCGCCCACATTGACTCTGGTAAAACAACGCTGACGGAAAGAATCCTCTTTTACTGTGACATGATCCACAAGATCGAAGACGTACGTGGTGGTGGTGACGGTGCAAAGATGGACCACATGGAATTGGAAAAAGAGAAAGGTATTACCATTACCTCTGCTGCAACAACTGTTAACTGGAAAGGGATCACTGGAAAGGGGACTACTTTTGCAGAAGGTATTGAGAAAGATACAAGAATCAATATTATCGATACTCCGGGGCACGTTGACTTCACAGTTGAAGTTGAAAGATCTCTGAGAGTACTTGATGGTGCCATCCTCGTTCTTTGTTCTGTTTCTGGTGTTCAGTCTCAGTCAATTACAGTTGACCGTCAGATGAAACGTTATAACGTTCCAAGACTTTCATTCCTTAACAAAATGGACAGAATGGGAGCCAATCCTTTCAAAGGTAGAGACGCTCTTATCGAGAAACTTGGTCATAACGCAGTTCTTATGCAACTTCCAATCGGTGCTGAAGACGAGTTCAGTGGTGTTGTAGATCTTATTACAAAACAAGCTTACTTCTTCGACGGTGATAACGGTGAAAACGTTAGAATCGAAGACTGTCCTGCTGATCTGGTTGATCAAATGGAAGAACTAAGAGCTGAAATGATCGACAAGGTTGCTGAATTTGATGATGAAATCATGGAAGCTTACCTTGAAGGTAACGAGCCAACTGAAGAACAACTTCACAAATGTGTTAAAGCTGGTGTGAACTCTCTTCAATTGACTCCAGTATTCATGGGATCTGCTTTTAAAAACAAAGGTGTTCAACCATTGATGGAAGCTGTTGCAAGATATCTTCCTTCTCCACTTGAGTGTGCCAAGCCAACTGCCATCGATGATGACAATGGTGAGAAAATCACTCTTGAACCAGACCCAGAAAAGCCACTTGTATTCATGGCCTTCAAAATTACCGATGAGCAGTTCGGTCAGCTTACTTACATCAGAATTTACCAAGGTAGACTGAATAAAGGTGACACTGTTTACAATACAAGAACTAAGAAAAAAGTACGTGTTGGTCGTATGGTTCGTATGAACTCGAACGATAGAGAAAACATCGACGAAGCTCACGCAGGTGACATCATCGCCATCGTAGGTATGGAATGTGCTTCCGGTGATACCTTTGTTGGAGACGACAACCTTACAAACATCTCTTGTGAAGGGATGCACGTTCCAATTCCTGTTATCGAGCTTTCTATTGCTTGTAAGGACAAAAACGAACAAGCGAAAATGTCTAAAGGTCTTTCGAGATTCCAAAGAGAAGACCCGACTTTTCATGTTTACACTGACGAAGAATCAGGTGAAACACGTATTGCAGGGATGGGGGAGCTTCACCTTGAAATTTACGTAGAAAGACTTAAGCGTGAGTACGGTGCCAATGTTGAAGTTGGTGCTCCACAGGTTAACTACAGAGAAACCATCCGTTCTGAAGCCAACTACGACTATACCCACAAAAAGCAAACTGGTGGTTCTGGTCAATTTGGTCAGGTCGTTGGTGCTCTTAGACCACTTCTCGATGAAAACAAAGATACTGAAGATCAAATCTTCAAGTTCCACAATGAAATTAAGGGTGGATCTATTCCAACTGAATTTATTGGTGCTTGTGAGAAAGGTTTCCAAGACGTTATGGACAAAGGTCCTTTGGCCGCCTTCCCACTTATCAACTGTGAAGTTTTCCTAAGAGACGGTAAGTCGCACGACGTTGACTCTTCTGATATGGCCTTCCGTATTGCTGCAAGACAGGCAATGAGACAAGCTGTTAAAGCTGCTCAACCAGTTCTTCTTGAGCCAATCATGAAAGTTGAAGTTACAACTCCTGATGAGTATCAAGGTTCAGTAATTGGTGACCTTTCTTCAAGAAGAGGGATGATCCAAGGTTCTGAAACTGATCCAAACGGAGAAGTTATCATCAACGCCAACGTTCCTCTTGCTGAAATGTTTGGTTACTCTTCTGATCTTCGTTCCATGTCAGCTGGTAAGGCAACTTACACTATGGAATTTGCCAAGTATCAGGATTGTCCTTCTAACATTCAAGAAGATGTTATCAAGGCCAGACAAGAGAAACTTGCTAACGACGATTGATCAATTTCAAAATTGTTTGATAAAAGAAGGGTCGCATTTGCGGCCCTTTTTAATGCTCGGATGACCTGAATGCCGGTGGAGACATGAGCCGAGAGCCGGTGGGTTAGTCCATGAAGAGAATAATCTTTCCGATCTCTTTCATGATTTCGACAATACCTTTTCGCTGGATCTCCGTCTTTTCACCCATGCCTCCTGAAACTCCTGAAGCACCTTTGATTTTCTCTACAACCTCTTGATCGGCCTTTTCCTCTTCTTCACGTAGTTTCTTTGTATTGATCTTTTCATCTTTATTTACGGTAACAGACTTTTGTGGATTTGATTTGGTTTTCACACTTGCTTTACCCGCAGTAACAGCAATTTCACTACTACCACCATCTTCGGTGTTTTTCAGATTGATGGCAGATCCCGCTTGGAGCTCAATCTCTGTGTCTCTGGTGGCAACACTTCTGATGTCTGAATTTTCGCTGGTCTGAATATCAATATTCCCACCGTCTAATTCAAGGGCAATTCCAGAACCCTCTTCAAATTCTCCTTCATCTTCAAGGTCTTCATCGAGAGAATCATTAGTGCTTCTCCCCGAAGAAGTTGGATCTACGACTTTTGCTTTTTTCTTCTTTTTCTTTTGAGCAATTCGAAGCCGAAGTAGTGATTCAGAACCTTGATTGATAATAGAAGCATCAATCAAAGCAATTTTTACGAAGGAATCTTTTCCTGTGTAGATCATGCTATTTGGGTAAAGCTTGTCGTCCTTTTTGACGGCAGTCCAACTGGCCGCTCTAGGATGCTTTCTTTTTACGTCATTTGATTTTTCGATAACAATGGCTATGGAACCCTCTAGTGGGTCCTGATAGGGAAGAAATTTGGATGGGTCCATGAAAAGAAGTGAGAGTAGACCGATCGCCAGAAGATAAGCAATCTTCAACGACCATGTATGTTGTATCGAAAATTTTTCAGGTTTTCCGACTGGTGCCGCACTTTCCTGAACATTTTCATCGGACATCTAAAACAATCCTCACTTGTCAATTTCCTGTTATAATAAAGTATAACATCAAAATTCAAATGGAATCATGGACGACAAAAAGGCCAAAAAGGAAAAAAAGCTTGAAAAGAAAATGGCCCGGCCCGTTTTCTTTCCCATCAAGTTCAAGTTTTTAGCTACACAATTGGTAGTATTCACCCTCAGCTTGGTGGCATTCCTTGCTTTTACTATAGATCTGATTCTTAATGACAAGACTGCTTATATCTATGAAAATTCCATTTCTCATATTGAGAGCCAGTCGAACTTTGTCGAAAAATTTCTAAGTTCAGAATTGAACAGCTCCTTATTGTTATTTTCTTCACTTGAGCTGCAATCCAATATCAATAATACAAGAGATATGCTTGAGAGATTTTCTACTCAGAACCTCAATTTCATGGATGTCACTCTCTATGAAATGAATAGAAGCAAAAGACTACTTGAAGAAACTTTTTTATTTCAGAATCCGAAGTTACAGAGAAGATTCAAAGGCTCTGCAAAAATGAGCCGTAAACATAGAAAAGTGTTTATGGAACTGCATGATCTGATCAAGGCGGGAGAGGATCGCATTTTCAAAATCGTAACTGAAAAGGAATCTGTACCTCATCTCTTTGTCGCTATGAGAAATAAGAAAAGAGACAAAGTTTATGTATTCAGATACTTGGTTGAAAACATTGCCAATGATATTTTCCAAAGTAGTTCATATACTGATTTCATCGTTGATTATGAAGGAAAAGTGTTGATTCACTCTGTCCCGGAAGAAGTAGATAATGAATTCTACAAAATCTATAAACCCGTCTTCAGTGAAATTATTGAAAATAAGACTCGTTCAGGAGTTCAAACAATCAAGAAACCTGGACTTGGAGAATTTCTGGTTGCTTATAAAATTAATAACCAATTCGAGATCATGATTTTTTCTGAAATCTCCAGAGACAAGGCGTTTGAGTTCACAAAACTTATCATTGTCAAAACTGTCATCTTTGGGCTTTTTGTAGGAGTCATTATCTACATCATCAGCTTGATATTTTCCCAAACAATTACTCGTCCCTTAGACAAGCTTATGAAGAGAACGAAGAAGCTGTCCGAAGGTGATTTTAAAAGTACTGTCTCTATCTGGTCCGGTGATGAAATCGCAAAACTTGCAAACTCATTCAACTTTATGACTTCAAAACTTGATACCATTCTCCTTGAAATGAAAGATAAAGGACGTATGGAGAGTGAATTGCAAACGGCCAAGATTGTTCAAGACTCGCTTTTTCCTGATAAAGAATCGAAGACTGAAGAGTATGAAGTGTTCGGTCACTACGAGTCAGCATCTGAATGTGGCGGTGACTGGTGGGGGTACAAATACTCCAAAGGTAAACTCTATCTTTTTGTCGGAGATGCTACAGGACACGGTGTCCCTGCAGCACTGGTTACAGCTTCAGTTTCCTCGGGTTGTCAGACAATAGTGAACTATATTGATGATCATGATGAAGAATATGTTCCACCTCATCAAATTCTTACTTATCTTAATAAAGTGGTTAATAAGACCGGTGGGAATTCTATTCTCATGACATTCTTTGTTGCAGTTTATGACCCTGTAACAAGAATGCTTGAGTA
>JBFEVX010000015.1:0-54801 GCA_041546685.1 Bacteriovoracaceae bacterium
GAGCTCGCCTCTCATACAACGTCACATAAGAATCTAAAAGATAGAAATCCTGCTGAAGTTTTCGATGATCTACAGCACAGTAGACATGAAATTGAAGAATTTGCACTTCAAAAAGTTGTAGGAATTAGACCGCCAGAAGAATCACTGGATATCCCTTCCCTATCTCCAATTTTCCAAAATGGTCTCGAGTATATATTCAGTGATCAATCATACTTTCGTTACTCTCCTTTACTCCTTACCAATGAAAGTATCATTATTATTCCAAGAGTGGTTCCTGATGATTTAAGCATCAAAAACAATAGAATCCTTTCGACTCCTGAAATATTGAACAGCTATATGAAAACTAACTTTGATCATGTGAAAAAATTGAATGGTGCTTTCTTTTTCAGTATTCATACTCACATCTTCACATCTTCAATTGCTCTAAAAGCTCTTGATATGTTCATCAGAGATGTGCTTCAATCATCAAAAAGTACTTCATTTTGGACAATGGCAGCAGCATCCAATTGGTGGAAGATTAAAAGCAACCTAGTCACAAAATACATCACTGGCGATAATCAAAATTTATATATTATGAATAAATCTCACAGCGACACTGGTGAGTTCGAAGTTGTTGTTCATCCAGGGAGTTACACTCTTCCAAAATGTAGTGACGGAATTGACCTACTCAAGGCCAGAAAAACAGACAAAGGGTTTGTTGTCAAAATAGACAACATTAAACCATCTAAAGAAATCAATAAAGCTGTTTGCGTGATCTAAAACGGTCTGGGGGCAACCTGGCCCCCATTATGTTCGAGGTAAGGCCAATACCAACCAAATTTTTTCAATTTATCAAGATCAGGCTTTTTCCCAGAAACAAAATAGTTATAAAGCTCTTCTACTTCTTCAAGGCTTACTTTTGAAAAACCTTCAGACCAATAGGCCTGAATAAAATTCACAAAACGTCTGGTTTCTGCATGATATATATCAACCAGAATTTTTGTCTTGATATCATATTGATCCTGGTTGAGAGCGATGGCCTGTTCCGGATGACAGTTATAGGCAACACTATAAACTTCTGTTTTATCTTTGAAGGCACGATAAGTGGCAACACAAACATCCTGATGATGAGGATGACCATATTCACCCAATACTCCGTGAGTATAAACGTAATCAGGCACTGGTCGCGCCTCCAACATCTTGGTCAACTTATCCAGATCCAACCTCTTTTCATAAATGTCAGGAAAGCCAAGAATTTCACAGCTTGTGACGCCCAAGGCGCTACAAGCATCTTTGAATTGTTGTGCCCTAACTTCACCATTGCCATCAGCATCACCGTCAGTCACACAAAAGACATGCCAGTCCACCTCCGAATGCGAAAGAATCAACCCTGAAAAGAAAATCGACTCATCATCTGGATGTGCAGAAATAATGTAAGCTTGTTTTTTACCCATCACTCAACTCCCGTAGTATAATTCAACCATGGAACTGCAATATTTCAAAGATTATCATGAACTCTCGGCCGCGGCTCATCAATGGGTTCTCGAAAATATAAGGACTTGGCAAGCTAGTTCCATCTACATTCCCGCAGGAGGGACTCCCAAAGGACTCTATCAGTTATGGGAGCAGTCTGATAAAGCTTGGGCGAAAGATGTCTCTCTAGTTCAAATTGATGATGTCATTACCGGAGAAAAGAAGGACCTCTTTAAACAGTTCTTTGATGAGCATCTTCCATCTTTTACTGATCAGATTATAAACATCAGTCATGACAATCAGATTCAGGCCCATCTTGGTATTCTTGGTCTGGGTCTAAATGGTCATGTTGCCTTTCATGAACCACACATGAATCCTGATTTCACTTTTGGCGAAGTTGAACTTACTGAGTCAACTTGTAAAACATTGGACCTTGAAGAATCAGCTTCGGGAATCTCCTATGGAGCAGGTGCATTTCTTGGGACGAAAGCCGTTCTTTTAATTGTATCGGGAAGTGGCAAGAATGAAGTATTTAGGAAGTTTCTTGAAAAAGACATGAGCCTTCCGGTCAGCCATCTCCACAAGCATGAACAACTCATGGTGATGGCCTTGGAAGAATTCAGGTTTTAATAACCAACAGGATGCCAAACAGTTTTGTACTCAACAAAACTTAGAATATTTTCAAGACATTTTTCATTTTTGTGTCTTGGTACCATTCTCTTCATATTGTCAGTGGACTTGAGCTTCATCGCTTGAAACACATCATCTCGAGTACTCTGAAAGCTCACACTTCTGACTTCTCTATGCTCAGCAATCACTTCACTTAACTCATCGAGATGCCCACTAAGGATATTGATCACTCCACCTGGAACATCCGAAGTGGCCATGACTTCAGCCAATGGACCTAGTACAGCTGGACAACCTTCACCAAGTAGGACAATCACACTATTCCCACCAGTAAGGATGGAACAAATCGAGTCGATCAAGCTATTGAAGTCGAATTTGTCGTCTTCAATCAAAGTTGTAACCCCCACTCCTTCAATATGTGTGAAGTTGTGGAATGGTCCAGATACAGGATTGATCGAACCTGCAATTTGATGAAACTTGTCACAAAAACCTGCGTAATAAACGAAAGTATCAATGGCCTTATCCACCATCTCTTTTGCTTCACCTTCGGTTTTCCCAAGAGAATCCATAAAAAGAGACTCAAATTCATGTCTCTTTCCTTCAGTCATTTCTGCCATACGATAGAGGATCTGAGATCTGTTATATGCAGACTTTGAAGACCAAGATTTGAATGCTCCCTTAGAAGATTCAACTGCATTTCTAAAGTCCTTCTTCGATGCCTGACAAAGACGAGCAAATTGTGTGTCTTTCCCTGCTACGTTGAAAGAATAAGATCTTCCAGACTCCGTTCTTACGAAGGCCCCACCAATATAAAGTTTGATTGTTTTTACAACTTTCATTATTTCACCTCCAAGTATGGAAGAAGTCCTTGAAGCCCACCTTCTCTTCCATAACCACTTTCAAAAAAGCCACCAAATGGAGAAGTAGGATCAAATTTATTATATGTATTTGCCCAGATCACCCCGGCCTTGAGTCCAAGTGCTGTTTTATGAATCTTGCTCCCTTTTTCAGACCAAATTCCTGCAGCAAGTCCATAATTGGTATCATTAGCTTTAGTAATCGCTTCATCTGGAGTTCTAAATGTCTGGATTGAGAGAACAGGTCCAAATACTTCAACTCTAGAAATAGTTCCTGAAGCTGATTGATGAGCAAAGAAACTTGGTCTACAAAAGTAACCTTTTGAAGGAATCTTAACATCTGCTTCGTGGAACTCACCGCCCTCGGTTTTACCTTTAGCGACGAGTTCTTTGATCTTATCCAATTGCTCTTTTGAGTTGATGGCACCAATATCGGTGTTCTTATCCATTGGGTCACCGACTCTTAATTGCTGCATTCTCTTTTTTAGTTTTTTCATGAAAGTGTCTGCAATCGACTCTTCAACAAGAACTCTTGAACCGGCACAACAAACGTGTCCCTGATTGAAGAAAATTCCATTGATTACACCTTCAACGGCTTGATCCAAAGCTGCATCCTCATAAATGATATTGGCTGACTTCCCACCCAATTCAAGAGTGAGTTTTTTATTTGTTCCAGAAATCGCTTTTGCGATGATCTTTCCAATATCTGTTGATCCAGTGAAAGCAATCTTATCAACATCGGAGTGAGCAGTTAAAGCTGCTCCAGTTTCACCTGCACCAGTAACAATATTAACGACACCTGCAGGAAGTTCAGCTTCTTGAAGAACTTCTGCTAAAAGAAGAGCCGTCAATGAAGTTTGCTCAGCGGGCTTGAGAACTACTGTATTACCTGCGGCAAGTGCTGGTGCTAATTTCCAAGCGGCCATTAGAAGTGGGAAGTTCCATGGAATAATTTGACCACAAACACCTACTGGCTTGGCTTCTCTACCTGGTACAGCATATTCAATTTTGTCTGCCCAACCGGCGTAATAAAAGAAGTGAGCTGCAGCCAATGGAATATCGACATCTCGACTTTCTTTTATCGGCTTTCCGCCATCAAGAGTTTCAAGTACGGCAAATTCTCTGGCCCTTTCCTGAAGAATTCTGGCGATTCTGAAAAGATATTTTCCTCTTTCAGCTCCGCTCATCTGTCCCCATGTTCCGTTAAGAGCTTTTCTAGCCGCCTTAACAGCTTTGTCGACATCTTTCTCATTCCCGACAGCAACTTTGGAAAGAACTTCTGTCGTCGCAGGGTTGATGGTGCTCATGTATTTACCGGATTCAGGAGCAACAAACTCACCGTTGATGAAATGCTCATAACGAGACTTGATGTTCACAATGGCCGTCGACTCAGGAGCTGGATCATAATCAAAAACAAATTTCTTTGCTTTCACTGATACGGCTTTCTTTGTCGTCTTTCTGACTGATTTTGCAGCAGTCTTTTTGGTAGCCTTTTTTGTTGTCTTACCGGTTGTCTTTTTTGCTGCTTTTTTTGCAGCTTTTTTCGTAGTTTTTTTCTTAGTCATGTTATCTTCCTGTCTCTAGTCCAGAGAAAAAATATCATCATAAAAATATTGTCCGGAGTACTGTTTGAAGATCTGTCTCAGAAGATCATTCAAAAGTGTACTTGCTCCAAATCTGAACATATGTGGATCTAGCCAATCACTTCCAAGCGTTTCATTGACCATAACCAGATAATGAATTGCTTGCTTGGCAGTTCTAATTCCACCTGCTGGCTTCATACCTATTTTTTTTCCAGTCTGCTCATAGAAGTCTTGAATAGCTTGTAGCATGATCAGTGTTACAGGCATTGTGGCTGCTGGTTGTACTTTTCCAGTTGATGTCTTGATGAAATCTGCTCCAGCTTCCATCGCCATCCAACTTGCCAAACGGACATTGTCATAAGTTTTGAGCTCACCTGTTTCAAGAATCACTTTCAAGTGAACATCTTCACCACAAGCTTCTTTAACAGCAACAATCTCATCAAAAACTTTTTGATAGTCACCTCTAAGGAAAGCTCCTCTATCGATGACCATATCAATTTCAGTCGCTCCAAACTTCACTGCTCTTTTAACATCTCTAAGTTTGATATCGAGCGGAAGTTGGCCAGCAGGAAACGCTGTGGCCACTGAAGCAATGTTGATTCCTGTTCCCTCAAGACATCTCACAGCAACAGGAACCTGTTCAGGGTAAACACAAACCGCTGCTACGCTTGGAATTGGTCTCAGGTCTTTTTCAGGAACCAGTCTTCTGAGTTCTTCAAGATACTGAGGTGGAACTGGATTGATGGCCTTCCCACAGAGTTGCTCAACTTTACCTGGAGTATCATCACCACCTAAAGTTGTAAGGTCTGTCATCTCAATAGCGAGATAAAGAGCATCTAGCTTGCTCTGCTTTTTAATACTTCTAGTTGTGAAAGTTCCCGCTCTTTCATCCGCTCCAATCATATCGATTGGATAATGAGGAATCGTGATCTTGTTTCCTCCGGGGACTTTCAGGCTTACAGTTGCCATACTGGCTCCTCCTAAATGTCGTTGATTTAAACCCTGAAACCATACATTGGAGAAAACAGGAAGGCCACTCATGACGTGGTGAAAATACGCCATAAGTATTTGAAATCATGCGCCAGAACGGCGCATCACTTCATTATATAGCGAAACTACAAAAATAAGATGGCTTAATAGTCGTATTCAGAACGTCCACAAATGTTTTGAAGACGTGCTTTGGCCCTGTCCAAAACATAGAATGGTCCCATAAATTTGACCCTTCCAGCGCGCTTGCACTTATCTTCAGAGCGATGCGTGTAGCAGTACTGTTGCTCTTCAAGATCAGAAAACCATTTATAATAGGCTACAAGTCTGCCATCTTCGACTGAGGTATCAATCTCAAGTGGCATGTTACGTGTTCGTTGAAAATCTTTCTTTGCGATTTCAATTTTCTTTTCCATCGCTTTTTTGGCTTCTGCAATTCTCATTGAATTTCTTTGACCAAACTGAGAATTATATTTCACTTCACATTCTTTTTTGATCTTTCTTTTATTTCTCATTCTGGCAAAGTTATCCTGACTTCCATGATGACTTCCAAATCTCTTGTTCCAATCCGGATGTTTTGTTTTACAATCATCTACCCATTTATCTTCATGCTCTTCGATTCCATCTTTCAATGTTTCAAATAGTTTTTCTGCATTCTCAACTCTTCTTTCCATGAAGTCTTCTGCTGTGTCTTCGTCATTGATTCTCTCAATAGCATCTGCCATTTCTTCAATACGATCTTCATTATGATCTTCCCATTCTTCTCTAGCATTAAGAATGTTGATTCGATAAGTCTGAAGAGCTGCTTCAGCTTCACCTATTTTACCCATAATAGACTGGAGTTGGTTACAGAACATTTTATCGTTATAAATTTCAAACTGTTGTTGAGAGAGAAACTTTTTCAACGTATCGGAGTTGGAAATCAGTTTATCGACCTCATCAAGTTTTGTCGCAATCTTCTCTTCACAGGCCATATCAGTTGTTGTGTCAAAGATGTTTTGAAGCTGAGTCTTCCTTTTCTTCATTCTTCTATTTGCAATCGACAAATGAGTAATTAGGTTTTCCCTGGAAAGCTTATGCTTGTCTTCTGGTCTTATACTATCCTGAATCTGTTGCATCAGCTCTTGAGACATCAAAAAGTTATCTAAAAGCTTTTCAAGCTTTTTGACACTTGTATTCATCTTCTCCCAACCCTCACGCGCTTTTTTAAATTTCTCCCATCTTTCTGCTTTATTTTTGGCATCAGTGATCAAGTTCCAGATGGCCTTAGCTCCAGCAACAACTCCATCAATGACTAGGTTGGCAAGAGTCGCCCCAAATACAGCTCCAGCAGAAGTTGCTGCAGCCAGAGTGAACATATGTTTGGGATCTAGCATTTTCTCGGCGATATCGTTTGTTCTGGCATACTGACGATTAGTTTCTGCCCAGTTCTGGTTGGCGTTTCCAATTTGTGTATTGGTGTCGGCCCAGTTCTGGTTGGCATTTCCAATTTGGGTATTAGTATTGGCCCAGTTCTGGTTGGCATTCCCCATTTGTGTGTTGGTATTGGCCCAGTTCTGGTTGGCATTCCCAAGCTGAGTATTGGTGTCTCCCCAGTTGGTGTTTGCATTGGCAAGGTTTGTGTTGGTTTGTCCTAGCTGAGAGTTGATCTGAGTAAAGTTGTTATTCAACTGATCCACAGAGTTCGTCAGGTCTGACATATCAAAAGGGTTGCCACCATTATTTCCACTGTTTCCATTGTTGAATCCAGGAGGTGTTCCCCCGCCTCCAAACGGCCACCCACCAAATTGAGCGTGGGCTTCTGAAATTGGAGAAATATAATTGAATACTGAGAAGTTTCTTTTTTCATCAGCAGTAGACGCCATTGCTCTTTGAATAAGAAGTGATTCCGGACCAACACTATCTTGATAACCCAATCTAAATGTAGCCGTACTTATAGCAATTGAATTTTTGAATTCAGATATGTAAAAACGAAAATAGCGATTACCTTTGGTCCATGGCCCTTCAACAACCATCGTGTCCCCAACTTTATTTGAGGTCCAACGCTCTTCTTCTCCATAAGCTCTTTTTAGATTGAGAAATGTTTCTGCTGTAAGTTTGTCTGATCTGTTTTTCTTTACCTGAAAAAAAGTAACAGTTCCAATTGAGTAGACCTTGCCACCAACATTTGCATATCTTCTAAAAACTTTTGACCTGGCAACAGTCTTTCCACTTTCTTTTCTGACTTTGACAGGAGTCGCCGTCCAACGCTTCAAAAACCATGAGGGGACTTCATAAGCAAAACTTGAAAAGGAGAAGATAAATCCGAAGAACAAGTAGCTGAGAATTTTCATAAAGTACTCTTTTAGAAGATTAAACACACCTCATCATTATAAGGTGAAATCTTTATCTCAGAGTACTTGGAAAAATGTACCGGAACGCTCAACCCCTATAAAAACAGGGGTTTGAATTACATAATCAAACGATCTTCGGCCTGCATAACGAGCTTGATAAAAGCCCCTTCCAGTTCCTGTAAATAAGCTTGATTTGTCTCTGGGTTTTGACGGGCATCTTTGATTTGCTTGAGTAAAGTTTCAAATTCCATAATAAGTCTCTCTTATAGAAGTTATTAGTGGCCCCTAATAGTAGTCTAATCAATTCCAACTCAAACTGCAATCAGTAAAAAAAGTTCATTGCAGCATGATGCATTAGTTTTTCAGACCCGTCTTTGATCTTTCGTATCGTAGTTTTAAGTTGAAGATCGCCAAGCCTTTCAAAGCTCACAGTCAGTCCTCCAACGGAATCAATATACCAATCAGAGTTTTTGTTGGCTTGATCAGACTTGATGTTACCCTCGATAAAAAACTTCAGTTTATCGTTTGCGGCATGTCCCAATCTCGATGTCACAATCCAACCTGCACTATGAGCATCAGGTAAATCATCGTGGGCCTCAGCAAAACCTCCCGCCAAAATTGAAAACAGAGAATCGTGATGACTCATGAATGAAAATCCAACCTTACCTTCGAGTTCCAAAGGCATGCAGTTGTCACACCTGTCATCCCAAACCCTGTTAAAACCAGAATTCACCTCCCATGAGAAGGAAGGATCTATGGTGTTCCAAGGAGTGTGAGAAGTTGCTGAAATAAAATTCAATCGTTCAAATTCAATTCTTAGTTCAGTTGCTTTCACTGTTACTCCTAATGCACGAAAACGACTGAAAGGTTCATAACCCTTATCTACATCCATCCAATCTTTATAGATCTGATCATTGGTGAAGGTGTACGAAAACTTTTCTTTGTCGTAGGCAACGGCCATTCCAAGCAAGCTTGATTGATGTGCTTCATCGGGACGATTTTTAGTTGGAACTAAAATAAGATTACTGCCCTCACCTCTTCTCGACCTAGCAATCAGCATCTTTTTATAAAGAGATTCCTCTTTTTTTGAAAGTTTTCCTTTCTGCTTCATTTTCTTATAATTAAAAAAATCAAGTCCGGCATCAATGGTAGAAGTCTTCACTCCTTTGACACTTTTTCCCTCTATCATGTCATTGAATTTGTCTTCCTGATCCCCCTCAAGCCCATCCAGTCTTTCTTCGAGTATCTTTTTGACTCCCGGTCGAAACTTTATAGACCTTAAAGGTATCTGCATTGAAACTCTTTTGACGATATCATGAGGCATCACATACCACTTGTGGTCATCAACAAGTTTCCAATCAGGATTGGCAACATTGATGAGAGCAGCAAGAACATAAGAACAATTTTCATCAATGAACCAATAATCAAACCAGCCGTTATAATAAAGTTCCCAAAGATGAGCGACGATCAGATCGATCTGAGACTTGTCCAGGAAGAGTTCATATTCCCACAAATCTCGACTTTCAATTTGGGCATACTCATTAACCTTTTGATAGTAGGGACTGACTGAAAATGAACCTTTATATCCTCCAAATAATCCCTTCATTGCATAAAAAATAGGATTATCCGATCCATCAGTATTTGCTCCGTAATTGGCACCATAATCAAGTAGATCATTTCTTTTGTTTCCTCGATGGAATCTCAAAAATGTATGTCCAAACATAGAAGCCGGATTTCCTGGATATGATGTAGCAAAAACAAGAGTCACTCCCTTGGGATCAATTCCTTTTTTCCACTCAGCATACTCCTGGCATTGAACACTCTTGAATTTTAGATTGAGTTTTTTCTCAAGAAACATTTTTCTAGCAGGAAAACGACAAAGAGGACTCTTATTCGGATCTCCACTGAATGGTGCTTCAAATGAAGCTATCGTTGCTTTTAATTCCTCATCTGGACTTTCCTTTCCGGATTTGGAAAAGAAGAAATGAGAACTCTCCATTCTCGATTTCCAACTTCCATTTTTCTCATCCATATGGAGGAGAAGCTGCCACTGTCTCGTTCTAGAAATCGAATGTTTGGGATCAAAAAAATCGGCAGCAGAAACTGCTGCCGAATAAAATATGAAAAGAAGTATAAGTTTGAAAATTAAACAGCTGTACATTCACCATGAAGGACAATTTTGTCCAAAACTTTTACTGAGCTCTCTGAAGAGTCAGAGTAAATTTTATCAAAGTTGCTCTGCAGAGACTTTCCTAGAGCATTCTCTTTACAGCCAACAATTTCAGAAAAAGCACTTAAATACTCTCCTTCACCACGAGCAATATCCAACATCAGCTGATTATGGTTTGCTTCGGCAAAGTAGATCGCTTCCTTTTCTGTTTTCACAATACTGTGCTGTGAACAGTTGGATGTCCCAAATGTCATCCCGAAAGTGGCATTTAAAAAGATGGCATTTGTTGTCGCCCTTAGAGAAGAAGAAACAAGTGAATTCTTTTTAAAGATATACCAACCGGCTCCACATCCTGAACTTGAATCTCCTGCCATTGCAGCCGATGCTGAAACCAAAAGTGTCATCATTAGAAATAGTCTAAGAATTTTCATAAAACCTCCATGTCTTTATTTATTATCTTTGCCCTACGTTCCCCGGTCAAGAAACCAATTTTTTGTCATGACGTGAAAAACAGACCAAAATAGTACTAGTGAAATCTATCATCCTTGCTCTATTCATCTTAATTGCTCTGCCTTCAACGGCACAGGAGCATGTAGCAGCAGCAAATGATCCTCCAGATGATAAAAAAAGTTACTCAATCTCCCTGAATGATGCACACTCTGTGCTCTCCAAAAGTATTGTTCTCCTAGGTACCCGTATAGATCGCTTCTTCGGGGTAGATAGAGGTGAAGATATCACGAACAACAGTCAAATCAGGATGTGGGCACAATCAACCAAAGTCGAAGGAGAGACTTTAAATAATGAGGCCAATATCAGATTTAAAATACATCTTCCCTACACACAAAAACGCTTTAAATTCGTATTTGAAAGAAAAGCCGACGATCAGAGTCAGGTAACATCCGCCTCAACAGCAGAACCAGTCAAACCCGTTACAGCAAATTCTGAATTGGAAAAAAAAGTTAAAACCACAGCAGCTTTACAATATCTGATCAATGAAACTAGAAACTGGAATTTCTTCGCAGACACAGGAATCAGAGTTGATATTCCACCAGAACCTTTTGCCAGAATGAGAATCAGAAGAAACTGGAAACTTCCTTGGAGTATCGAAGCCATCGCTGAACAGTCAATATTCTGGTATCTCGAGGAAGGGTTTGGAGAGACAACATCAGTTGATTTTGACTACAAGATTTCAGAAAACAAACTCTTTCGTTTCCAGAACACATCTACCTGGTGGGATGAAACAGACACCTTCACTCTAGTTCATGGTCCAACTTTATACCATACATTAAGTTCGAGAAGGGGTATATCTTACAGCGCCAAGGCGATAGGAACGACCAGGCCTCAATCATTAATTACAAATTACGACCTGAGCATTTCTTATAGACAACTCCTTCATAAAAACTGGTTTTTTATGGAACTCTCGACACTTGGAACCTTTCCCAGAGCGGAGAATTGGGAATTTATCCCTTCACTTTCACTCAAATTTGAAGTAATTATTGGTGGCTTATGACCACTGAATATCTTACCTATTCCAAGCTTTTTCCACTTGAAGAAAATCTTCTTCTCGATGGTGCTGAATATTCTACTTCCCAAATTTTTGAAACGTTTTCTGAACAACTCCAAGATGGAAGGAAAGAGAGAATCGAAAAAGTCATGGAAGATAAGACCTGTGACATAACCTTGGTCCTTGAAAGACTATACGATACCGGAAACATAAATGCAGTTGTCCGATCAGCAGAGAACTTTGGAATTCTTCCAATCAACATTATTGAAAGTAAAAGAACAAAAATTTCAAAAAGAACGACACAAGGTGCACACAAATGGGTCCACATGACCAAATGGGAAGATCCTCAACCTTGCATCAAGACTCTTAAGGAAAAAGGCTACAGGATTGCCACCACTCACCTGACTGCAGAAGCTATCCCCATCTCGGAAGTAGACTTCACCATCCCTACGGCCATTGTTCTTGGAAATGAACTTGAAGGTGTCAGTGATTATATGTTGGAAGAGTCTGATATCAATATCATCATCCCAACGGTTGGTTTTACAGAATCATTCAACATTAGTGTAGCTGCGGCCATTATCTGCTACCAGGTTTATCAAGACAGAATGAATCGACTTGGAAAGATGGGTAATCTCAATGAAGCTGAAATTACAAGACTTAGGGCCGAGTTTTATGCACGGTCCGTCAAAAATGCCACCAAAATATTGAAATTCCAACAAAACGCCTAAGATTTGCCTGATGTGAAATTGTATTTACATGAGTTAAACTGTAGGTTGACTTTGGACTAACATGAAAATGTATCAGGAGGAAATGTGCCATTATTGAAGGATTCAAGTTATACAGCGCCACCTTTCTTTGCCAATGGACATATCCAGACAATTTACCCTTACTTTTTCAGAAGTGTCGCCAATGTAAGCTTTGAAAGAAAAAGACTCGAACTCCCCGATGGCGACTTTCTGGATCTGGATTTCTCAAGGGTTGGCTCAAAAAAGCTGGTTATTCTCTCTCACGGACTCGAAGGAAATTCCGAATCAGTCTATATCAAAGGCATGACCAAAAAATTAAATCAATATAATTACGATGTTCTGGCCTGGAACATGCGTGGATGCAGTAAAGAACTCAATAGATTGAAAATTTTCTATCACGCTGGAGCTACATACGACCTGGCTTCTGTTGTTGATCATGCTGTTTCCTTGAATCAATACGAAAGTATCTCTTTGATCGGGTTCAGCTTGGGAGCCAATCTAACAGGAAAGTATCTTGGAGAAAGAGGCAATGACATTCCATCAGTAATCGACAAGGCCATCATGTTCTCAATTCCTGCAGATCTCAATTGTTCCAATAGAGAACTTCACAAAAAACTTAATCATGGTTATATGTTGGAATTCTTAAAGACCATGAAACAAAAAATTGTCATGAAAAATGATATTGTTAATATTGAGGATATTGTTGATGTGAAGAATGTTTTCAAAGTGAGAACCGTTCACGAGTTCACAGAAAAATACACGGCTCCTCTTCATGGATTCAAAGACGCTAATGATTACTACTCTCAGTCTAGCGCAAAACAATACCTTGAAAATATTAAAGTACCCTCATTAATTGTAAACGCCAAAAACGATCCGATTCTGGGCAAAGACTGTTACCCGATCAGAGAAAGCAGAAAGAACAAAAATCTTTTTCTTGAGCTTCCGCAAAGTGGCGGACATGTCGGATTTGTTGATTTTAATGGCGAGTATTACTGGTCAGAGCTCCGGGCCAGAAAATTTCTCGAAGAAACAGCTTGATGTAAAACGGCCCTCGAAAGGGCCGTTTTTTTTGCGAGACCTATTTAAGACTGAGCTGATAAGAGCCCGTAGCAGTCTTGTAACCAAGAACCACTACATAATATGTTCCTTTTGAAAAAGACCTGGTGATTGATTCAAGGCTTTTTGTTCCAGTAGATTTGTCCACGACTTCTCCATTTGAATTCAATATATAAAGATCCAAATCTCCTTGACTGTGACTGAAACTCAGACTTGCGCTAACTGTTTTAGTTGAAGCTACTTTGAACTCATAAAAGTCTTTGTCTCCAGCGGTATCAATTTCTTTCTTCAATGTTGTTGGAAGTGAAACTGAAGTAGCGGTAGCAATAGAATCATTCGGCTCATTACCTGCCCCCTGACCTTCAAAGCTTACTTCAATCTTGTATTTTCCTGTTGCTCCTTTGTAGCCAAAAACTTTGACGTAGAATGTTCCTTTTTGAACATCGAATTCAATCTCCTCTACGCTGGATGTTGATTCACTTTTAGCGATGGTCTTCTTTGACCCATTGATCAATTTGACATCGAGGTCCCCCTTGGAATGAGCAAAAGAAACTTTTACTTTGATCTTTCCAGCAGAGTTCGTCTTGACCTTGAAGTAGTCATTATCCGTGCTACTAGAGATGCTCAAGTCGGCATAAAATGGCAAACCTACTACTGCAGCATTGGACAAGCTATTGTTAGGCTCGTAGTCCTGACCTTGATTACCAGTATCTTGATCAGAATCATCATCTCTAGAACCACCCAAATCGACTTGAGGGAAGTGAGTCATTATATAAGGAACAATCTTAGACATTGGAACTGCAAAGTTTTCGTAACCTCTTCCCATTCCATTGTTGCCAGCACCGGCATGGTGTATACCAACTACCTGATGAGATGTTTTACTGAAAACGGGTGATCCACTCGATCCTCCCAATGTATCAGCATTATGAGAATATTCTGCAGCGACTTTTGTAATAGACCCCTCACTATATTTCTTGGTCCAGTCACAGCCACTACTCATGTAATAGTCACAGTTTTGTTGCACAACATAGATCGCCGTCCCTTGTGACTTTTGATCTGAATCCAATTCTACAAAACCAAATTTAGCACCTGGATTTCCTGCACATTTCAAAAGCGCGAAATCCAACTCTTTGTTGTTACCAATGAACTCGGAGCAATCATATTTTGCATGATCTGAAGGACTTACTCCTTTTTCATGTTTGAACTTTACAGTGACTCCACGAGCATGACTACTTGTTGGTATACAGTGATGATTTGTCATGAAGACATTGTCAGAGATAAGAAAACCTGTACAACGACTCCCCATAACCGGAAGATCAACTGCTCCAACAGCTTTTCCGTTCTGACGAATCGGACTTGAACTTGATAATGTTGTGATTTCTTTCCAGTCGAGATCTCCAATTATGATCTGACTACTGAAGACTCCTGTAAAATCTGTTGGTTTCTCCTGTCTCCCACAGGCCGTAACCAAAAGCATGAATCCCAAAATAAAAAAACTAAACTTCCCCTCTCTGATCTCTCTCTCTCTCTTCATGAGAACTCCCTCTTCCTTTGACGTTGCACTTCACCCAATCCCGGGTTTATCAAGAAGGCCCAAGCATTAAATCACATTTGATCTTGTTTGCTTCGTTTAAAACTTCAACTTTTTCTTTCAGAATGGAAATGACAGAAAAATGACCAAAACCCTTTATTCAAGGGTAGTTAGGCCAAACAGTAAAAAATGGTCACTCTGACACTGGTTTCATTTTGACTTCAGTTGATTGGAACAACTTTAAGTGATTTGGATTTTAAAGTTGTCACTCCACTTGGAAGGCTGCTTACGATGATGTCCTGAAGAGCATCGATGAATTTTTCTTTGAGATAGATTCTATTATGAACAAGAGACACTTCCCTAGTCGGAACTGGACTTGCAAATGGTCTCACCCATTTTTTTTCTGTCGCATCAAGTTGATCAACTGCTAATTTAGGAAGAAGTGTTTCCCCTCCCCATGATTTGACCATGTTCTTGAGTGTCTCCAAGTTTCCACTTTGAAATTGGATATCTCCCTTTCGTTTCCCTTTATATTTACAAATTTTCAGGACCTGATCTCTAAAGCAATGTCCTTCATCCAAAATCCATAAATTCTCATTATTAATTTCATCTGGAGACACCTTTTTCTTATTAAAGAGAACACCTTCTGGATTACAAAAAAGGTAGAAATCTTCATAAAAAAGAACTCTCTCTATTACGTTGTCTACTCCTAAAGGTGTAACTAAAAGTCCGACATCAATTCTGTCCTCATCGAGAAGCTTGATGATTTCTTCAGTCTTTCTTTCTTCAATGATTAATTCCACATTTGGATAGGTTGAAGAAAACTTTTTAGCAAAGAGAGGAATAACATAAGGAGAAAGTGTTGGAATAACGGCCAAATGTAATTTTCCTGATAATTCGTCACCTTCATTTTGAACGACATCTGACAACCGATGAAATTCTTTGACCACGACACGGGCCTGTTTCAAGAAAGCAGCCCCTTCGTCGGTCGGAAGTATCGGAGACTTTGACCTGTCAAATAGGATGATTCCCATTTCCTCTTCCAGCTTGGAGAGCTGCATACTCAAAGTTGGCTGAGTGACATGGCACGATTTCGCCGCTTTTCCAAAATGTCTGTGATTATCAACGGCCAGAGCATATTCGAGCTGGGTCAATGTCATAAAAACCTCGATAGATATTAACTATAGGGTCATAAATACTATCGAATTTATTTATTGTCAAAAATATCGATAATAGAGACATCACTCAAACAAGGAGAAACAAAATGAAATATATAGTTGAAGTTTTTGAAACCCTGTTCTTCGGCAGTCTCAAGTTCGAAAGAGCTTACGCTTACGCCAATTGCAGAATCAGCAAAAGCAGATATGACCTTAACAGAAAACTACTTTAGGAGAATTACATGTTTGATATAAAAGGAATAGACCATCTTAATCTCAATGTTAAAAGCCTCGAGCTTTCAAAAGATTTTTACAAGAAACTCTTCGATCTCGATGAAAAGGAATCAGGACTAAGTAGTCTTGGAAATAAGTACTCCATCATCGGAAAAAAAGACGGCTTCTACCTCTGCCTATATGAGAGCATCAAATCTGATGAAGTCCCTTCTGGCTTCTTTAACCACTTTGGAGTCAACGTCCTAAATTACGAGGGAATTATCCAGAGATTGGAGGAGGAAAGCATTCCATACGAGTATGGTGGGCACGTAGAATACCCAGAAAGTCGGTCAGTGTATGTTGTCGATCCAAATGGGATTGAAATTGAAATCAGTGAAAAATTTGGAGGGAATCTAGACAACTAATTTCCCCACATGTAGAACTGGGACATAAACGATTCAGGGGAGTTACCCTTAGTAACTGAGAGGCTCTTGCGGGAGAGCGACCCTAGAACTTGATGCAGCTGATACTGCCGTAAGGAGAATCCTCATGTCCCAGTCCTTTTCACCCCAAGTTAATATTGCAGACATCATAACGCCCCTCGATTGGGTTGTTTTTTCACTTGTCCTACTCTGTACATTTGCTGCGGTCATTTATGGAGAACTCAGAAAAAGCAAAGAAGTTGATGAGGACAACGAGAAGGCAAATTTTCTCGACCTCCTCTTGATGGGTCGACACCTGACCTTGCCTATGTTCATCGGGACCTTGGTTGCGACGTGGTACGGCGGGATTTTTGGAGTTACCGAAATTGCTTTCAAAAAAGGCGTCTATAATTTCGTTACACAGGGAGCCTTCTGGTACGTTGCCTATATCATCTTCGCGCTTTTCATCATTGATCATGTGAAAAACTACCAAGCGGTTACACTTCCAGATCTGATCAGTAAGATGTTTGGCCCTCGTTCTGCCATCCTTAGTGGTTACTTTAACTTTTTCAACGTGCTTCCTATTGCCTATGTCATCAGCCTCGGACTGTTTATCAAGGCCCTCTTTGGAGGAAGTCTTGTCATGTGCATGAGTGCAGGCGTTATTGTGGTCATTCTCTACTCCATGTGGGGCGGATTCAGAGCTGTTGTTTTCTCCGACTTGGTACAATTTTTTGTCATGTGCTCGGGAGTCTTTCTTATTCTTCTTCTCTCCATGACAACCTTTGGAGGACTTGGATTCCTAAAGGCAAATCTTCCAGAAACACACTTTCATCTAACAGGTGGCGAGGGCCTGGCCACCACACTTGTATGGGGATTCATTGCCCTTTCAACTTTAGTTGATCCCAACTTTTATCAAAGAGTCTTTGCAGCAGAATCCGCCAAGACAGCAAAAAAAGGCATTTTGATTTCGACCTTCATCTGGTTCTGCTTTGATATTTGTACTACTTTTGGAGCCATGTATGCCAGGGCGGTAATTCCAGAGGCTGAATCCGGTCAAGCCTATCTGACTTATGCAGTTCAACTTCTTCCAAGTGGAGTTAGAGGTTTTGTTCTTGCAGGAATTCTTGCAACCATTCTTTCAACTTTAGACTCCTATCTCTTCTTGGCCGGGACAACTGTTTCTTATGACCTTGTTCCTGAAAGATTTAAAGGCCGTGTGGCCCTACACCATATTGGGGTAACCAGTGTTGGGATTCTCTCCATTATTATGGCAGTGGCCTTTGAAGGAAACATAAAAACTGTATGGAAAACTCTTGGAAGCTATTCCGCCAGCTGTCTCTTGTTACCAGTCGTATACGGCTATTTATTCCCTGGAAAAATCAAAGACAATCAATTCATCTTCGCTTGCGCTCTTGGAATAATTGGGACTTCTTATTGGAGAAATGCCTCCCATTCCGGCTTCGCCGCAAACATTGATGAACTCTACATCGGCATTCTTTCGACAACTCTAGGACTGATTCTCTATCCTTTCGTTTTTAAAGGAAAAGAACAAGTCGCGTCATAGGTTCGCACTGAGTTAAATTAACCCGCTAGGCATGGAAACCTCATAACTTTTAGCTTAGCCTAGGGGGATTAATTTTTTACTCAAAAAGGAAGCTCTATGGCCGATGAAAAGAACGCCAAATATCTCGCAGCACTCAGGTACCACGAAGAAGGTCGACCGGGAAAAATTGAAGTCACGACAACCAAACCGACTTTGACCAGTAATGATCTCTCACTCGCCTATTCACCTGGTGTCGCGGCCCCTTGTCTTGAAATTGCAAAGAATCCAGATGATGCCTACAAATATACGACCAAAGGTAACCTTGTTGGTGTTATCTCCAACGGTTCTGCTGTTCTTGGACTCGGAAACATTGGGGCCCTCGCCGGAAAACCTGTTATGGAAGGAAAAGGTGTTCTTTTCAAAAGATTTGCCGACATTGATGTTTTCGATATTGAAGTTGATGAGCCAACCGTTGAAGGAATGGTGAGTGTTGTAGAAAAACTCGAGCCTACTTTTGGTGGTATCAACCTTGAAGATATCAAAGCACCAGAGTGTTTTGAAATCGAAAGACAACTCGTTGAAAAAATGAATATTCCTGTTTTCCATGATGATCAACACGGCACGGCCATTATTGCCTCTGCTGGTTTTCTTAATGCTTTGGAAATCACAGGAAAGAAAATTGATGAAGTAATCATGGTGTTCAGTGGAGCTGGAGCTGCTTCCATAGCTTGTGCTCAACTCTTTATTGATCTTGGAGCAAAAAGAGAACACTTATTCATGACAGATTCGAAAGGTGTGATCTACGAGGGAAGAAAAGACGGTATGAACAAGTACAAGGAAATGTTCGCCGTCAAAACAGAAAAAAGAACTCTTGCAGATGCTATGGTAGATGCCGATGTTTTTATTGGTTGCTCTGCCAAAGGTGTTCTCACCAAAGATATGGTTAAAACAATGGCTGCAAAGCCGATCATTTTTGCCATGGCCAACCCAGAACCGGAAATTCTACCTGAAGAAGTTGCAGAAGTAAGAGACGATGCCATCATGGCCACGGGTCGTTCGGATTACCCGAATCAGGTCAACAATGTTCTTGGTTTCCCATTTATTTTCAGAGGCGCACTCGACGTTAGAGCGAGAAAAATCAACAGTGAAATGAAAATGGCCGCTGTTCGCGCTCTTGCTGAACTTGCCAGAGAAGAAGTTCCTGAAGAAGTTAAGCTTGCCTATGATCAAGATAATTTTTCATTTGGACCAGAATACATCATCCCTAAACCATTCGACACCAGAGCGCTCACCAGAGTTGCTCCTGCTGTGGCGAAAGCGGCTATGGATTCAGGTGTAGCGAGAATTGAAATCACTGACCTGCAAGAATATGCAAATTCCCTTGAAGATAGACTTGGAACCTCTGGTGCTTTGATGAAGTCTCTTAGAGACAGACTCTCCACTTGGGTAAAACGACAAGGTCCTGTAAAAATGGTTTTTGCGGAAGGTGGTAACACCAGAATTCTTCAGGCAGTAAGTCACCTCGTGGATGAAGGCAAGATTGATCCAATCCTTCTTGGTAGTAAGACTCAAATTCATGACAAAATGTCAGCTCTTGGACTAGACCGTCTAAAAGAACTTCCAATTATCACTCCGGCCAAAAGTGAACACTTTAAAAATTTTGTTGCTGCGTTCACCAAAAGAAAGCAGCGAGATGGCGTTTCTCACTATCACGCTGAAGACAAGATGGCACAGGAGAATTATTTCGGGGCCAAGATGGTCAAGCAAGGTTTTGCAGAAGCTTTCATTGCCGGTCCTACCCTCTCTTATCCAGATTGTTTTGTTCCCATCATGCAGGTGATCGGCACAGAAAAACACAAAAAAGCTGCTGGTATTTTCCTGATGGTTTTCAAAGACAGAGTACTCTTTCTTGCTGACTGTACTGCTCAAATCAACCCAACAGCTGAAGACCTGGTTGAGATTGCGGCATCTGCTGCTGAACTTTTTCACAGTTTGATGAAGAAAGAACCTCGAGTTTCTTTTCTGAGTTTTTCAAACTTTGGATCGAATGCTCACCCGGAAGCCAAGAAAGTTAAAAGAGCCGTTCAGATTGCCAAAGAAAAATATCCACGCATGGAGTGTGAAGGTGAAATGCAAGCCGACGTCGCAGTGAACAAGCGTATTCTCGACAAGCTTTTCAATTTCAACGAACTAAAGGGACCAACAGATATTCTAGTTTTCCCTGATCTGACATCAGCCAACATTTCCTACAAACTGCTTCAGCAGCTTTCAGATGCTGATGCCATTGGACCAGTCTTGGTTCCACTTGCAGGAAGTGCAAATATTATTCAGAGAACTGCTACTGTTTCAGAAATCGTCAACATGTGTAACCTGACAGCACTTCTCTCTATCGTAGATGAATTCAAACGTGAAAGGGGTATGAAAAATGGATAAGAAAATTGTTTCAACAGATAAAGCACCAGCAGCAGTAGGAACCTACTCTCAGGGTGTTGAATACAATGGTATCACTTACTTTTCAGGTCAAATCGGTCTCAATCCTGCTACTATGGAAATGAAGGAAGACTTCAAGGGACAACTTGATCAAATCATGAATAACATTGACGGTCTTCTTGAGGCCCAAGACATGAAAAGAGAAAACATCATCAAAACAAGTATCTTTGTCACTGATCTCGGAAACTTCACAGAAGTCAACAAGGCTTACGAAGCTTATTTTTCCGAGCCTTATCCGGCCAGAAGCTGTGTAGAAGTACCTGCTCTTCCAAAGGGTGCTTTGGTAGAGATTGAGGTCATCGCAGCCAGATAATGTTTACTTCAAAGTACGTATTCGAAACAAGAAGCACACGATACATGCGTTACTCACGCAATGTGGGCTTCTTGCTTCTTCTTCTCTTCATCCTCTATACATTGAGCTGTATGTTCTTCATTGTGGTCTCGGAAGATGAAAACAAAGTCAGTCAGGAAGCATTTTTCAAAAGACCTCCTGATGCAATCGTTGTTTTCACTGGGGACAAGGGGCGAATTGGATACGGACTCAAAAAGGCCAAAGAATACAATCAACCCAGAGTTTTTATCACTGGAGTTTACTCTAAAAACAGTGTCGACACTCTTCTTGACCTCAAAGAGTCGGTAAATCCTCCCAATCCTGACTTGATTGAGATTGACTACCTCGCTTCCAACACAGTTGAAAACGTTCTTTCGACTTTGAGATATCTAAGAAAGCACAATGGACTCAAGCGAATCCTGATCGTGAGCCATGACTATCACATCATGAGAATCAAGTTGATCATGAACAGACTGATGCCTGATGATTATGGATATGAGTTCTATTACACTGGGATTCAAACGAGTTACGACAATGTCAGAAGCCTCAAAATTCTTTATAAAGAGGTTTTTAAAATCACCCGAACTTGGGGATTCCTTTTTCTCTGGGACAAAGATACAAGATCTCCGCTTTGATCAAACTCTGTTAACTGAAATAACTTCTTCTATGGACTCGATGGTTGAAATGGTCTTCAAAAGTTCAGAATAATCCTTTACTTCCACTTCAAAGATAAAAGAACCTTTTCTATCAGGAAGAGATTTCGCAATCGCTGACCTGATGTTTACACTTATGCCGGTAATCACTTTGGAAATTTGTGAAAGAATTCCTGGCTTGTCATGAGTGATGACACGTATATTCACAGGATGCTTAAAATTGAACTCAGAGTTCCACTCTACATTCACAGTTCTAGCTAGGTCACCGGCCTCAACTCTGTTACAGTCGATATGATGGACAGTAATCCCACGCCCACGAGTGATATAACCCATAATCGGATCACCGGGAATTGGGTTACAACATCTGGCCATTCTCACCATGACGTCATTCATACCATCAACGATAACAGCATTATCTTTATTAGATTTTTTACGAACACTCTTTGAAAGCTTCTGACTGTAAGAATTAATCTCTTCCAATTTGTCAGCATCTTTATCTTCTTCCTTCTTGAGAGATGGAATTCTATCGATAATATCCTTGGCAGAGAACTTTCCAGAACCTACGTGGATATAAAGTTCTTCTTCATCTGAATATTTGAGTTCGCTGACAACTTTTCCAAGCTCGTTATTTTTGATGACTTTTGAAAGTGAAGTTCCAAAAACACGAAAAGCTTTTTCAAGGATGTCCTTACCAATATCTCTGTTCTGATCTCTTTCGATTTTCAACAAGTACTGTTTGATCTTCGTTTTGGCTCGTGAACTTTTGACAATATTCAACCAGTCTTTTGAAGGTGACTGATTCTTACTCGTCATAATTTCTACAGTATCCCCTGACTTCAATGTGTGTCTTAGAGGAACCATCTTTCCATTTACTTTTGCACCGACACATCTATTACCGACATCAGTGTGGATGGCATAGGCAAAGTCGAGAGGAGTTGCTCCATAACGAAGCTCTCTCACGTCACCATTTGGTGTGAAGACAAAAACACCACCCATATCAAGGTCATTTTTGACCACGTTCATGAATTCACTGTTACTTTCAACGTTCTGGTTGAACTCAAGAAGTTCCTGAACCCAGTCCAGCTTTCTCTTACCTGACTTGATCCCTTCTTTGTATTTCCAGTGAGCGGCAACCCCGGTTTCAGCAACTTCATCCATCTCATCTGTACGAATTTGAATTTCAATTCTTTCCGCCTTCGGCCCAATAACCGTCGTGTGGAGAGACTGATAGTTGTTGATCTTTGGAATCGCAATATAGTCCTTGAATCGACCAGGGATCGGAGTAAAAGAAGAGTGAATGATACCCAAGGCCTTGTAGCATTCTGTGATATTGTTCACGATGATTCTAAAGGCTAGAACATCTTGAATCTGTTCAAAGTCCACTCCACGAGCAATCATTTTCTTGTAAATAGAAAAGAAATGCTTTGGACGACCCTTGACCATGGTTTTCATTCCATAATCAACTAGCTTGTCAACGATTACACGAACTGTCTCATTGATGTACTTTTCACGTTCTGACTTCTTCATGGCGACTTTTTCAGCAAGTCGATAATAAATTTCAGGGTGCAGAAATCTTAAACATAGATCTTCCAGCTCACCTTTGACCGAGTTGATACCAAGTCTGGAAGCCAGAGGAACATAGATATCCAAAGTTTCTTGAGCAATTTTCTTCTGTTTGTCTTCATTCACATACTGAAGAGTCCGCATATTGTGCATTCTATCTGCCAGCTTGACGATGATAACTCGAAGATCTTTCGCCATTGCGACAACCATCTTTCTGAAGTTTTCGGCCTGACTTTCTTCTTTGGTTTTAAATTTGATTTTGGAAATTTTAGTCAAACCAACAACAATCTGGCATACATCAGGTCCGAATTCTTTCTCAATCTCTTCTGAAGAAATGCCACAATCTTCGACAACATCATGAAGAAGACCTGCTGCAATACTGTCCATATCAAGTCTGAGCTTGATAAGAGTAGCAGCGACATTGATCGGGTGGATGAAATATTCTTCTCCAGAGCTTCGAGTCTGTCCAGTATGGGCCTTCTCTGCGAAATGGTAAGCTTTTTCCAAAAGGGCGAAATCTGCATCAGGGTAATAAGCCTGGACTCGACGTTTTAGATCGTCGAGAGCAATATCTCTTTCATGTGAGAAATCCAGGGGCTGATACAAGAGTTAGTCCTCCAAAATTGATTTTACCAAGACTTTGAGTTCCCCGAAAGCCCTGTTCAAATCATCGTTGACTACACAGTAGTCGTAATCGTCTTTTCTTAATATTTCTTTCTTAGAATTTTCAAGTCTCAAGTTGATGACCCCAGTAGAGTCTGTCCCTCTGTTTCTAAGCCTGCTCTCGAGTTCATCAATTGATGGAGGAGCAATGAATATGGCCTTGGCATCATCTTTAAAATGAGCTTTGAAACTGTCAGTTCCTTGAACGTCAAGATCGAACAGGAGATTCACACCCTCATCAATCTTGGACTCAACGAAATTCTTATCGGTTCCGTAGTAATTTCCGTGAACTTTCGCCCACTCAAGAAAATCTCCGGCGTCAATTTTTGCCTTGAAGGTAGCTTCATCAACAAAGTTATAGGCAACTCCATTGACTTCCCCCTCTCTGATGGCCCTTGTCGTAAATGACACTGACTCGATCAACTCTGGAAACTCTTGTTTGAGTTTTTTGATCAAAGTGGACTTTCCAGAACCGGAAGGGGCAACAATGATGACAACTTTCCCTTTTTTCATTCCAGATTCAAACCTTGTTCGCGAATTTTCTCAAGCTGGACCTTCATCTGAACAACACTGTCAGAAAGCTCTTTCATTGCAGACTTGGATCCAATGGTATTTGTTTCCCTTCCAAGCTCCTGCACAAGAAAATCGATTTGCCTTCCTACTTCTCTCTCCGTAGAGAGGATTTTATCTAGCTTCTCAAGGTGGGCCTTGATTCTGTTGATTTCCTCATGGACATCCATTTTTTCAAGATAATAAACAACTTCCTGAAGAAATCTTGGCTCATCGATCTTGATATCTGCTTGGAACTCCTGAAATTTCTTTTTGAGACGCTCTTCAATATGAGACTGAAAAGAAACTGATTGCTTCACGATTTCCTGATAGTGCTGATTATAGATCTCTCTATGATTCTTAAGCACACTAACCATCTTCTCGCCTTCTCCTTCTCTCGAAACAGTAAGCGCCGAAACGGCCTTGGCAAAAGCATCCTTGGCCAGTGCTTGAAGCTCTTCAGACTTAGTATCGTCCTGATCAGCCATGAATTCAGACCTAAGAAAATCTGTATACGAACACTCAAAGTCCACATCGATCTTCTCTGTGGTCTTCTTCATCATTTCAATGAAGTTTGTGACTTTTGCAGGATCAATATCGTCAAACTTTGTATTGTTCTCACTACGCTTGTAATTGATAAAAATATCAAAACTTCCGCGATGAAATGACTCACCTAGAGTTTTTTTCAACCCCATTTCAATTGGCGCAAACATGGAAGACATTTTGAATCTGATATCTTTGAATCTATGATTCACACTTTTGATTTCAGCGACAACGGTATAATTTTCTCCCGCTGCTTCTCCTCGTCCGTACCCAGTCATGGATTGAAGTGACACTTTTACCTCTATTGAATGATGGTCTGATTACCCATGGATCTGAACTTGTTGAATCTTCCATCCAACAGTTCAGTCATGTCTTTTTTGACCAAAGTTTTAAGTTCTTTTGTAAGGGCCTTCTTCACATTATCCATGGCAAGTGGCCAATCTCTCTGAGCACCACCCGTAGGCTCAGGAATGATTCCATCGATAACTTTCAATTCAAGTGCCTTTTCAGGACTCAACTGAAGAGAGTTCGCAGCAGTTTCTGCCATCTTTGGATCGGCCCAAAGAATGGAAGCACATGATTCAGGTGAGATTACAGAGTAAATTGAATATTCCATCATCATGACTTTATCAGCGATCGCGATTCCAAGTGCACCACCAGAACCACCTTCACCAATTACACAAGCGATGATTGGTGTTTTGACATCGAACATCTCAGCAAGATTTTTGGCAATCGCTTCAGATTGACCTCTCTCTTCTGCACCGATTCCAGGATAAGCTCCTGGAGTATCAACGAATGCAACAACTGGAATGTTAAATTGAGCAGCTGTTTGCATAACTCTCAAGGCTTTTCTATATCCTTCAGGTCTTGGCATTCCAAAGTTATGAAGAACTTTTTCTTTTGTCTTTCTTCCTTTTTCGATCCCTATGACAGCAACGTTTTGTCTATCGAGGTAACCGAAGCCAGTGATAATGGCCGGATCATTTGCAAAACGACGATCCCCTGTCACTTCTTTGAAATCTTCAATCAAAGTTTCAATATAGTCTTTTGAATGTGGTCTTTTCGGATGTCTTGAAAGCTGAACACGATCCCATGGAGTCAGGTTTCCATAAATCTCCGTCAAAAGAGAATCTACTTTCTTTTGAAGGGCCTTGATCTCATTGGAAAGATCAACTCCTCCCGATTTATTGGTAACATCTTTTAGTTCTTGGATTTGATTTTCTAGATCACGGAGTGGTTTTTCAAACTCCAGTGAAAAATCGTTCAAAAGGTTGCTCATTTTTCCACCTCTTCTTGAGTGCCTCAATGGCACATTAGTGAGCAGATTCGGGGCTTTAGATTGAGAGGCAGAATATAAGAAAAGAAGGAAATATACAATTAAATGACACAAAGCAAACCCCTATAAAAGGGGTTCACCGCTATGAGATTTCAATAACTTGAATATTTAGTCGACGATCCAGCCGGCCACGCGACCTTTTTCGAAGAAAACCTGACGGACTTTGCCACTTTCATAGAACGACCAGCGCTCATTTTCATTGGCCGGATTTCCAGCAACATCTACACGTGTTGGGTTACCCCATTGGTCTTGAACTTGAAGTTTTGTCATTCCATGATGGATTTCACTGACACGAACTGCTCTTGATTCAAAGTAACTCATTCCGCGTCCGTTTTGTTTATCCTTGAGATATTTTTTACTGATCTCTGGAGCATACCCTCTCGTCATGAGGTAATCGATTCTCTCGTTACGAGGAAGATTCAAAAAATACAATTTGTCTGAGTTTGATGGAAGGTACTCTCTGTAGCGAACGTACTCCTCGTACTCTCTCTCATCAAGAGAGTTCAACTTTGCTCGAAGTTCACCGGCCAATGAACGTGACTCGAGTTCTTCTTCTCTGGTTCTGGCCGAAGCTGGAGTTCTTTGACGAATCTCATCCATCGTTCTTCCTTCATAGCCATGGTCTCCAGGCACCACTGAAAAGTCCTGACCAGGTACAAAGAAACCATCAGTTTCATGATCCATTTGCTCAATAAAAGTTCTGTCAGGATAAGCGAAATTCGCACACCCAACGGCAGTTACTGATAAAAGAATTGTTAAAAGCAGGTTTTTCATAGTTCATTCCTCTACATCCGCAATCGCGGTGAGCCTGTATACATAAGGCTTCTCGGAGGACCGAGTCATTTTTTGCAATTCCAAAGGCAAGAGGCACTATCGATGGATTTTTTTTCCTATTTTGCATCTAAACATCTGAAATTGCAGGACTCTTTACCTACTATACGACCTTTTCCCTCGGTTTATTAATTTTTCACGTAAATACCCGATAAGGTAATGAGGTCTCATAGCGAGACCCTTGATAAATGGGTGTAATTTGAAAAAGTGGCAGAAACTCGAAGAGAAAATGGATTCGTTGATCATTAAGATCATCAAGAAGTTCTGGGAACTCTACCACAAACTTGTGCCCAAAAAGTTCCAGAATCTCCTTTTAGGCACTAGAGAAAAAACCATCGAAAAGAAAAATGCGATGATCATCTGGTTCAAGATGCTGATTGCAAGAATGGCCGCCTATATACCATTGATCATGGGAAAATTTTCAGGATTTATCGGTAACTTTCAAGGTCATGTCACACATTGGGTGATTTCACTCAGATCACTCAAAGGCAAGAAGTTCAGTTTGAAGGGGTTCTTTCTTTCAATCTGGAATTTTATCAAATTCCCATTCGTCAAATTCAAAGAATATATCGACACCCTCAAGCCATCGACGATTTGGACGACGGCCACTCTCGCCTCCGTAACAATCATAGCCGCGGTCAGTATTTGGTATAACTCAGAAGATCTTTATCTCAAAGTCAGAGGGCCAGCGAGTGCTGAAGATAATGTTGAAATTGGAGTAAGGCCGGACTATTACAAAAAGGATGAAAAACACTTCACTATATTTCATTTAAGAATGCCACTTTATATCGAGAGTATTCACAACCCAAAACAGGTCAAGATTGATTTCACCATCGAGCCTTCAAACCGTTATATCAGAGAGTACTTTCTTGAAAATGAATATCTCATTCACGACCGCTTGAACCTCATGGTTCATCCAATTATTCCAAGTCTTCCCCTCTCTGAAGAAGGGAAGCAAATTCTCAAAGACAAACTTCTCATCGAGCTGAACAATTTGATCAATGATCAAAAACTCAAAGGTGAAATCAAGGAAGTTTATATCAATTCAATTCTTGCTGTTTGATCACTTCATCACCAATTTTCGAAGAGTATTCTGACTGATTTGCAATACATCTGAAGTCCTTTTGATATTTCCATCGAAACGTTCAAGAACTCTCATGGCATAATTCTGCTTCCACTCCTGCATGGGTATCACGTTGGAAGGCAAGAGACTTTCCAAGTTTGAATGCTTGAGAGAAAGGTCCATTTCATCCCAGGACATCTTTCCTCCAAGCATGACTCTTTTCTTTTCCAGATGCCCAAGCAACTGTCTGGCATTCCCAGGCCAGTCCATTTTCTTGTACTCATCAACGACTTCATCAGGAATGTATACTGAATGCTTCTCAGAATAATGGCGACAAAGCATTTCCACTTTATCAGACTCCTCTCTCAGAGGCTTCAACGTTACATTAACTCCACTTCTCAATCGAAAAAAGAAATCTTTCCTGATTTCTCCAGTCTGAACTAGTTCCTCAAGACTTCGACCGCTGGCAAAAATAACTCTCGCTCGAGTCTTTTTAAAACCGACACCTCCAACTTGCCTGAAATGTCCGTTGTCGAGAAATAAAAGAAGTTTCACTTGAAGATCAGGAGAGATTGAATCAATCTCATCGAGAAAAAGCGTACCTCGATCTGCCTCCAACAACGCCCCTGTCTTATCTGAATGAGCTCCCGTAAAAGCTCCTTTCACATGTCCAAAAAGCTCTGATTCCACCAATCCCCTGGAAAAGGAACTTAGATTGAGATGAACAAACCGGCCACTGCGGTGACTTTTTTCATGGATCATCCCGGCCATTCGAGTTTTACCAGTTCCTGTTTCTCCTTCAATTAAAACCGAAATATCAGACTCACAAATTTTCTGATTGAAAGGAAACTCTTCGTCTGCTGAATCGACGCTTGGGATATCAAAGCGTATCTGATTATAGCCTAGTGAGATCACATCTCCCCTTTCTGGAAAGCAATGAAAGATTGTCTGACCATTTAGTTTGAATGGAATATCGTTGGTCGTCCTGATTTCATAACGACCTCTTTCATATGCATCCTTCTCATTTGTCAGAGATATCAATCTCATTTCCAGCTGCGCTCCAAATCGGGTCATTCGCGGAAGATCCACACGAGTCTTATCAATCCGGATATTTTCAACATCGCCAATATCAAAGTGATACTCAGTTCTCTTGAGCTTAAACTTTTTCTTTTGCCCATAAGCAGGAATCAACGTTACGCTATCATTAATTCGAAGGCCGTTTTGATCGATTCTGGGGAACTCTTTTCTCAAACACATATTTTCCATTGACGCTCCTTGACTAACAAACTACAAAAAGAACCTTAAACAGGATAAAATCTTAAGTGTCCTCCAAACTCTTTGTTTAATCGGAGACATTTTCAAAAGGGAAACATCGTGGAAATCCTCAGAGGAAGCGCCACATTCAGATACGGAATGTCGAATCCTGAACAGCTTGTGAACTGGCTTGAAGAAAACCGTGAGATCTCCGGCGTCAGTTTTGTCGGAAGATCAAATGTCGGCAAGTCCAGTATGATCAATGCTCTTTTTGGAAAAGGAGTCGCTCGTACTTCCAATACGCCAGGACGAACAAGAGAAATCAATATTTTCTCATTCAAACTGACTGATGGAAAAAATGAACATCCCAAAGACTTCTGGTTATTCGATCTACCTGGATATGGTCACGCTCAAGTGAGTAAAGAAATGAGTCGCCAGTGGGATATTTTGATGAATGATTTTTTCACGCATGCACCGCTCACTGTTCAGATGGTGAACATTCAAGACTCAAGACATCCCAATCAGGATGCTGACCAAAGATTTCAACAATACTTAAAGCCTTTTGATTTCAGCACGACACTCGTTTTCAACAAAATGGACAAGTTGAAAAAACAAAAGGAAAGAGCGGCTCTTAATAAGCTGAAACCGGATTTGTTCAAGGCCTACAAGTGGGTTAAGGATATCCATTTTGTTTCTGCCGAAAAAGGTGATGGATTAAAAGCTCTTCATGATTCAATCGTAAATCGCTTGCTAATTACAGCATCTGTATCGGAGATTTGATGCAAGAGCTCTTTTCATTGATTAGAGTTTATTTGTTCTTCGGTATCTATCAATTCCTTTCGGTCGCCTTGGCCGTAGCAATTTTTTACAAACCTAAATTCATTTTTAAAAGGAATCGGTGGCAACAAAATGAAGAAATCCTCATTCCAAAATGGATAAAGGTTGCGACAGTGATCAACCTTTTTTTCAGTAGCATATTTCTTGGAGTATTCAGCTACTATTTCAACTTATTCAATTTTCAGGAGTTCTTCTAAGAGTTTTTGTCTTCATCGTCTTTCTTTTCAGACGAAACTTCTTCAGCGGGATCTGAAGTTTTTGCTTCAGTTTTTGCTTCAGTTTTGGTTTCAACCTTCACTTCAGTCTTCACTTTGGATGCTCTAGGAGCTTCACTAGCACTAATATCCATCGGGCCAGGAGCAAACTTGATCTTCTTCACTTCACTTTCAATTGTCTCAAGGTCTTTCTCGCATTCATTGATCTGACAAAGGAGTTCCTTGACTCTAGGGTTATCCCATTTGAGATTGCCATTTTTGACTTCTTTGGCAACTAAAACCCCAAGCTCTTCATACGCTTCATGCAAATTGGAATTCGTCTTGGAAGCTGTCAGCATCTTTCTTCCAATTTCTGTTGTTCGCCTGAACTCTTCTTGTGCTGTCTGAAAAAGTTCCTGAACTTTAGATTTCCATTCCTGATTCTTTTGCATAGTTACTCCAGTGGTATCCTTATGATCACCTTGAGGTAGGAAAAGTATAACGAATGCCCTCACTGTTGTGAAGAAGGGACATTCTGGTAAAATGATGTAGTAATAAACACTTACAAATCCGAGTATATATGTTGGATAAACTGGCAGGGATTTTCACCCTCTCTGAAAACGAAAAAAAGAAATTTAGAAAGATAGAAGAGGCCCTCCTTGAGCGTTACCCAATTGGTGAAGATCCATGGGGACTGAACGTTAACAAGGCTAGAAAGTCTCTCAAAAAGATCTATCCAATCTACAAGCACTACTTCAAAGTCAGAGTTTTTGGTAAGGAAAATGTCGAAGATAAACCCTATATGGTTACTTCGAATCATACTGGTCAGATTGCAATTGATGGAATGTTGTTATCTACCGCTTTTGTCATGGATGTCTTTCCTCCGAGAATCTTAAGACCAATGGTCGAACGTTTTTTCACAGCACTTCCCTTCATTGCTCCTTGGGCGGCAGAAGGTGGTTCAGTTCTTGGAGATAGAACCAATGCTTTGAATCTCTTAAAGAAAGGTCAAAGTGTCATGGTTTTTCCAGAAGGCGTTAAAGGTATCGCCAAGTCAACTCCAGACTATTACAAGATGAAACCATTCACACGCGGTTTTTACAGAATGTGTGCAGCAACTGGAACTGAAATTCTTCCGATTGCTATTGTCGGCGCTGAAGAATTTTTTCCCTATGTATATCACCCCAGGATGATACAAAAAGCACTTGGTTTACCAGCACTTCCACTCTCTCTCAACTATTTTCCATTGCCCTCTCCTGTGGATATCTATATTGGAAAACCGATCAAGATTCCAGAAGGCCTGGATCAGGATTCGCCGGACAAGGATATTGATGAGCAGGTTTTTCAAATTGAAAAAGTTATTAAGGACTTGGTCGATGAAGGACTCAAAAACAGAAGACCTTTCTTTGCCAATCAAACAGGACCGAAAAAATAATGATCAGTTTGAAAGATGTTAAAAAGATTCTGATTATTGGAGCTGGTGGCGGACTGGCAAAACTGACTGCAAGTCTGATTGCCCAAAAATATCCTGATATCTGCATTCACGGAGTCGATCCCCGAGATACAGACTTCCTTGTCAAAAAAGACAACATCAAATACCAAAGAATGAAATATACTCGTGGTAATTTCGAAAGGCTCTTTCGTGAGAAATCATTCGACATGGTTCTTCATTTGGGACGTCTCTCTCACGCTCAAAGTGATCAGGCCTCATTAAGCAAGAGACTAGATCTCAACCTGATGGGAACCAGCAAGATTCTAGAACTCTGCCTCAAACAACAGGTTAAAAAAGTTCTGATTATGTCGACCTATCACGTTTATGGGGCTCTTCATGACAATCCGGTTTTTATTCCAGAAGATTATCCACTCAAGGCAAGTATCAAGTATCCAGAACTCAGGGATGTAGTGGAGATGGATCAAATTGCAACCAACTGGATGTGGAAAAATCAAAATCAAATTGAAACAATTGTTCTGAGACCTTGTAGTATCATCGGTCCTCAAATTAAAAATACAATGAGCCAGTATCTCACAACACCATATGTTCCAGTACCTGTAGACTTCAATCCCATGTTTCAATTCATTCACGAATTCGACATGGCTAAAGTCATCATCAAGTGTCTCGATCGGGTTCCAACAGGAATTTTCAATGTGGCACCTGACGAAGTAATCTCTCTAAGGGATGCCAAGGACCACCTGAAGGTTCCTTATATGCCTGTGCCGATTTTCATTTTGGAGCAAGCCGCCAAAATTGTTAAAATGGCCTGGAGCTTTCCCGACTACTTTATCAATTACATTAAATATTCATGTATTATCGATAACTCTGAGCTCAAAAAGCATATCGGAGAAGACTTTTGCCGCTTTGGTCCAAAGGAAACGTTGGAGCTTCTGAAGCTTGACTAAATTGACACATCATCCTGATTTCACTAATATCAGCTTCTGTCTTTATGACCCTGGCCCTGTGGTGGAATTGGTAGACACGACGGATTCAAAATCCGTTGCCTTCACGGGCGTGGGAGTTCAAGTCTCCCCGGGGCCACCAAAAAAAGCCTCATGCTTTTGCATGAGGCTTTTTTTTGTCTACTTTAGTGAGAATTCTGAATTCCAAGATTTCCAAGTCTACTTCGAAACACTACCCAAAATCCTGAATTTAGATAAAATAAAGTATGTTGAAAAATTTCATCAAGGCTTCCCTAATTAATCTTCTGGAAAAGGAACTCGAAGAGCTCGAAAAAATTGCTGCTTCCACGAAAGAACAAGCCCTCGACTCGGAGATGGAACAAGAAGATAAGTGGGACACCAGAAGAATTGAAGCCAGCTATCTTGCTGGCGCGCAGGCCAAGCGTGTAGAGGAAGTGAAGCGTGATCTCAACCTTATCAGAAACCTAGAAATGATCGCCACTGATGAAATTATATCTGTCTCAAATATTGTTGAACTTGAAAGTGAAGGCAAGCATCTTGTTTACTTCATGAGTCCAGCTTTTTCCAATCATACAGTTGAAATTGAGGGCAACAAGTATAATTGTCTTTCCATTCATTCACCACTAGGCAAGGAACTTATCGGATATGAAGTCGGTGACATTGCCGAACTTGAAGCTCCTAGTGGCATCCAAGAATACGAAATTCTGAAAATTAGTTAACGACGTCCGCTTCCCATTGGAACTTTTGGACGAAGACGACACATCCCTTGATGGCAGGTGACGTTAGGCTCCGGCATCTGACTTTTGAAACTTGGATTTTTATAGAGCTCTTCGAATTTAGATTTGAAAGATATGTTGAAAGCACTCCATCCTCCACATTTGTCGTGTAAGACAGAGCAGTCAGATGCTGACTGACATTTTTGTTCATCCAAGGAAGGACGCTCTAAACTTTCAAAACACTGACATCTTTTCAACATCTCCCCTTTCATCCCGGGACATGAAGCTTGAGCTGTTGCCATAAATAATATCAAAACAAAAAATTTTTTCATCAAAGTCCTCTCAGATACTCTCTTTCAGATTCAAGAAAGTCCTTGAGCTTATTGTCGCTTTTTTCTTTCAAGTTCTTCAACAACTCATGAATTTTTTCTTCATATTTCAGATGGAAAAACTCAAAATCCTTATCTTTTTCCCACGTCCGAAGAACAGGGCCATGAAACATGACATAGAGTCGATTATAAACATCGTAGTCCATTTTCAGAATTCTGGTATAGAAAATTCTCTCTAGGAAATACCAAAACCATTTTTCCTCTTTAGGGTCTTCAACTGTTTCCAAATGCAAATGAGCAACAGCGATGAACTCAAGAAGTTTTTCATGAAGTACCAACTTGCTCTCAGGTTTCATGAAATCATAAACGATTTTAATAAGGTCAGTCCTCTTTCCCCCAGGAATGATCAATTCACCTGGCAGCTCAGTCAATTCAGAGAGGTCTCTCATCAAAAGAGATTGCTGGAAAATAGTTCCCCCAACTTTGTACTCCATCAGTTGATTCGTCCAATTCGTAGAATTCCCAATCCATGTCTGCCTGATCTGCAAAGAAATCATTTCAAACATAATTAAAAAAAACAGGACCATGTAGTTTCTCTGATTTCCCTCATCTATATCAAAAGCTGCTTGGAAGTGGAGAAAAAGCGCAAAGCACGCATTGATTGAAGCAAATCTAATAAAATCAAAATCAAAAACAAATGGCTGGATTAGCATTAAAATCGCCCAAAAGATCGATACGTACTTCCAATTTTTCTTTAGAAGTAGCCTGAAAAGGGCCAGACCAGACCAAAAAACAATCGAAGAGGTCATCATCACCATTCCATAGGAGTAGTGAATGTAATGATCAAGATATGGAAAAAGGCAAAATAGTAAAGCTCCAGCAATAGAGGAAAAGCTGATTCTCCCCGAAGTAATCCAATGATGAAGTGGTATCAGGAAACCGAATGAAACCAACAACAACAATCTTGGAACTTTGGTCAGTGAAACATATAAGGGAGTCAATTCGAATTGTGACCAGCTATCGATGAACCAGGCACTCTCGATATAAGGTCTATAAGCAATATAGACTAAAAGCGGCATACAGATAGCCGCTACAATCAATCTGGTTTTATGTGAAATTTTCTCGCTCAAAAAGCTTCCTTATCTTGCCTGATTAGTGCTTAAGATAAGTATAACCCCTTAGACACCTTTCATAAAAATCAACAAGCCTTACACCTTCTCGTGGCTGAATTTTTCCACGCTTTATTTGCTTGTCGAGTTCTTTTTTAACTGCACTGGCCAGGGCCTGATCATTATACTGCATGGTCTGAAGGACTTTTCTTGAGGATATTCCTCGAATTGCTTCTTCAATATAGAAATCGAGCGGATCTTCATCATCACAGAAGACATGAACTTCATTGAGGCGGCCTAATAGATTGTGATTATCCCCCATGACGTCCTGATAAGCACCTGTCATGAAAATTCCAAGGTTATATTCTTCATCTTCTTTGAGTTCATGCAACATCAATGTTTCTTCCGAGTCACCGATTCCGATAAATTTATCCACTTTACCGTCACTGTCACAAGTGATGTCAGCCAAAGTCGTGTTGACTGTTGGCATTTCATTCAATCTGGTCAAAGGAACGATTGGTAGGATCTGTCCAATGGCCCATGTATCTGGCAACGATTGGAATACTGAAAAATTACAAAGATATTTACTTGAAAGTTTTGTATCGAGATCTTTCAAGTCTTCTGGAAGTTCTTCCCATTCAATGCCTTTAATAAGGTCTTGAATATTTCTCAATGTCTTCCAATAAATTGTTTCAATAACCGCTTTCTCTCTCAGGTCAATAACTCCAAGCTTGAAGGCAGAAGCTGATTCCGACTTGAACTGGGAAACATCGTTGAAAGTTTCAAGAACATTATCCTTATCGAGATCATTCATGGCATCTCTCATGTTGGTCACGAGAATGTGCTCACCAGTCACGAGGTTGATGTTGAAGTTTTCTTTAACCATATCAATCTTGTCGAATACATTTACGACAACACATGAGTGTCTTGATGTGATAGCTCTACCACTTTCCGTCACAATGTTTGGATGAGGAACTTCTTCAAGATCACAGATTTGCTTCAAGTTATAAACGATGTCGGAAATATATTCTTCCATGTCATAATTGATAGAAGACTCGGTCCCACCTTTTGAACCATCATAGTCGACACCAAGTCCGCCCCCTACGTCAAAGTACTCAAGAGGGACACCCTGCTCATAGAGCTTACAGAAAATTCTCGCACCTTCATTAATGGCCTCCTTAAAGCTTCTGATGTCAGGAATTTGAGAGCCGATATGAAAATGGAAAAGTTTGAGTGAGTCTTCAAAGCCCTCGGCCTTCAATAGCTCAACTCCATTAAGAATTTCAGAAGTGGTGAGACCAAACTTGGCGCGTTCACCTGAAGAAGAAGTCCACTTCCCTCCACCGACTGTATCAAGTTTTGACCTGAAACCAATCAGAGGAGTGACATTCATTTCCTTAGCCACTTTTATCAAAAGTGGAAGTTCAGAATACTTCTCAATTACGACGAAAACTTTTCGTCCGAGCTTGATACCGAGCATTGCAAGCTTCATGTATTCTTCATCTTTATAACCATTGAGAACGGTCAAAGATCTTTTATTTTCATTTAGTGCAAGAACGGACATGAGCTCTGTTTTAGAACCAGCTTCAAGACCATAATCATACTTCGCACCGGCATCCACGATTTCCTCAACCACTTCTCTCATTTGGTTGACTTTGATTGGATATACTCCGCAATAACGCCCGTTATAATCAGCTTCATCGATAACTTTTCTGAAAACCTTGTTGATTTCGGCAACCTGATGTCTAAGGATATCGTGAAATCTGATCACGGCAGGAAGACTGATGTCCTGGTTTTTCATCTCGGAAATAATTTCAGAGATATCAATTCTTGGACCATCAATTCTTTTCTCTGGGTATACGGAAAGATTTCCCTTGTCGTTGATTCCAAAGAAACCTTTTCCCCAATGAGGAATACGGTATTGATTTTCTGCTTCTTCTTTTGTCCATTCAATCATGTTGAACCCTCACTGAAGGCCATCGGCAAGGAGAAGAAGTAGTTCTCTTACAACCTTGCTGGCAAAAACCGAACTGTTACCACTGGCATCCAAAGCAGGAGAAAGCTCAACAGCATCGGCACCAATAAAGTTTTTCTCTTTCAATATTTTCACAAGAGAGATGAAGGAGTGAAAGTCTTCACCGCCTGGCTCTGGAGTTCCCGTCCCGGGGAAAATCCCGGGGTCAAAATAATCCAAATCCAGTGTCAAATAAATTGGTCTCTTGCTGTCTATGGAGGAAACTCTCTCAAGAAACTCAGCTCTAGAAGTTGCGAGACTTGAGTTGCTCTTCATCCATTCATATTCTTCTTTTGTTCCTGACCTGATTCCATACTGGATCAACTGATGATCAGGACCAAAATGATCCAAACTTCGTTTAATGATCGAAGCATGGGAATAATGGTGTCCTTCATAACCATCACGTAGATCTGCATGTGCATCAAGATGAAGCAGAACCATATCTGGGTATTGCTTCAAGTGAGAAACGATTTGCCCGTAGGAAACTGAATGCTCCCCCCCAACCAGTAAAAAGCGCTGCTTGTCTTTCTTCATATCAAGTTGATCAATAGAGGCCTGGAGGTTTTTAGTGGCATTTAGAAAATCAGCGTCCACATCATCAGCGTAGCTCAAAGTGAAGTCACCGAGGTCTTGAATGTTCTGATAGTCTTCAAGATCAAGATCTTGATAAGGACTGTAACCCTCAATTCCGTAACTGATCTCACGCAGTGCCTGTGGCCCGGCCTTGGTTCCCTTTCGAAAACAGGCAGTCCCATCGAAGCCAAAGCCCCAAAGATGAACCGAATTATTTTTTATGACATCACTCTTAACAGCGAACTCATAAGTAAATTCACCATGTTGAATGCCTTTTGGTTGTGCTTCCAAAGTCGTTTCACTCCAGTCATACGCATAACATCAAATCATTAATTTTAAAGTTTTTTTAGGGTTATAAAGCTGGAATGTAAAGCGCCAATCGAGGCCTTTCTACGGCCTTTTGGTCAAGACAGGTCAAATCCTCACCAATGGCTCTTTGCTATAAAGTTAGGGGGTGCCAAGTTGTTTAAAACTATATAGTATGGGCACAATTTTACGGGCCCTTTTTTAAGGGATATACATTGCACCGCACTAGGCACAGCTAGCATACTGAGGAGCAGGCCATGACTGACTTTTACGCTGATCTTGGACTCAAGACAGACAACACCAATCGCGAAATCTTTATCAACTCCCCTAGAAATTTTTTGATTGAACACGCCGTCCGCAAAGGTCACGGTAGTTTGACCGAAGATGGATCACTGGTTGTTTTAACGGGAAAACATACTGGCCGATCTGCGGGAGATAAATATGTAGTGAAGTCACCTTCCACTGAGAAAACTATCTGGTGGGACAACTCACTCAACGAAATGACTTATGACAATTTTGACAAGCTCAAGAATAAAGTTATCAACTACCTCAATGAAGATGGAAAAGATCTTTTTGTTACTGAAAGAAGTGTTGGTTCTGTAGAAGAGCATAACATCGGAGTCAGAACTATTACTGATCATCCATCACATGCACTTTTCTCAAAACATCTCTTCAGACCAAAGATGAGAGACTTCAAATCAAGCGACTTCACTATCCTTCACGCTCCAGAGCTTGAAATTGATCCAGCTGAGTTTGGAACGAAAACGGGAACTGTCATTGCAACATGTTTCGATACAAACACTACCATAATCGTCGGTACTCTTTATGCCGGTGAGATCAAGAAGAGTATGTTCTGTGTAATGAACTATGTTCTTCCAGAGAAAGACGTTCTTCCAATGCACGCAGGTGCTTGTAGAATGGCGAACGAAGACGTTTCAATCTTCTTTGGACTTTCGGGAACAGGAAAGACAACACTTTCTACAGACGAAGGAACGTTCCTTATCGGCGACGATGAGCACGGACTTTCTGATGAAGGCGTCTTCAATTTCGAAGGTGGCTGTTACGCCAAGACATATAAACTTTCAAAAGATACTGAACCAGGAATCTTTGATGCTTCAAACAGATTTGGAGCCTTACTTGAAAACGTAGTTCTCGACAAGAAAACAGGTAAAGTCGATTTCTTCGACAAGTCGATTGCTGAAAATGGACGTTCAAGTTATCCACTAAGATTCATCGAGGGTCTTGAGCCTACCTCAAAAGGTAAAGTTCCAAACAACATCTTCTTTTTGACTGCTGATGCTTTCGGAGTACTTCCTCCTGTTGCCAGACTGACAAAAGAACAAGCAATGTTCTACTTCGTTCTTGGTTACACATCAAAACTTGCTGGGACAGAGATTGGAGTTAAAGAACCACAAGCGACCTTCTCTTCTTGTTTCGGTGCCCCTTTCATGCTGAGACACCCTAGTGAGTACGCCAAACTTCTAGGAGTCTACCTAGATCGTTATGATATCGATGTATGGTTGGTAAACACTGGATGGACCGGTGGTGCCTACGGTGTAGGACAAAGATTTCCACTCCACGTGACGAGAGAAATCGTAAGAACTATTCAGGCCAATAAACTGAATAAGGAATTGGTTGAAACTGATCCGATCTTCGGACTTAGAATTCCTCAAGAAGTTGGAACCGTTTCTCACACTCTTCTTAACCCACAAAAGAGCTGGGACAACGAAGAAGAATATCAACAAAAGGCAAAAGACCTTGCGGCTTCATTCCACAAGCAAATGAAATCTTTTGGAGAATTCTACAACGAAAATATCGGAGGAGCTCCAACTCACGGAGCCTGATAGTAGAGAAAGATGAAAAAGCTACTGCTTCAAATATCAAAAAAGGGACTCTATCTGGGTCCCTTTTTATTTGTCCTGACAATGATGGCACCGGTCAACATGTCGCCGGAGGCCCAACGTTTTCTGGCAGTCTTCCTTTGGGTGGTCAGTCAGTGGCTTTTCACATACGTTCCATTACACATTACAGGTATTTTTGGAGTTACAGCTTCTATCATTCTTGGAGTAGATACCGCCAACAATGCGCTTGCTCCTTTTGCCAATCCGATTATCTTTCTTTTTCTTGGTGGTTTTTTGATGGCCAAGGCCCTTGAGAATCTTCGATTCGACAGGAAAATTTCATTGAGTATTCTCTCCCTCCCTTGGGTTGGGACCAATCTCAAACGTACGGTTTTTGCAATTTATGCCCTTACTGCTTTCTTTTCCATGTGGGTTTCTAATACAGCAACAACGGCCATGATGATTCCCATCGTGATTGGAATTTTGAAAAGCCTTGAAATTGAAAACAAGGAACTCAGATCACATATCATTCTCGGGACGGCCTATGCTGCGACGATTGGAGGTCTTGGAACACCAATTGGCTCACCTCCAAACATGATTGCTCTTGGTTTTTTAAATAAGTTGGCAGGAATCAATTTCAGTTTCCTCTCCTGGTTCTTCATGGCTTTGCCATTGGTACTTGTTCTTCTTTTTATCCTTTTCAAGTACTCAACGAGACATATTTCTGAAGAAGAAAATAAATGTACCTTGGATCATATTGAAGACCAGAACGCTTTTTTTGGTGATTTAAATCGTCATGAGATTTCAGTCATGATCATATTTGGTCTGGCAGTTTTCTTCTGGTTTTCTCCTAGTATCATTGAGCTTTTGATTGGAACTGGGCATGAGTTCACACAGTTTATGAAAGCAAGATTCAATCCAGGCGTAGTCTCCATTTTCTTCGCCAGTATGCTCTTTGTTCTTCCTTTTCATGAGAAGAATAAAATTCTTGGGAACAGTGATATCAAAGAAATTGATTGGGGTAGTCTTCTTCTCTTCGGTAGTGGGCTCTCGCTGGGAGGGATGCTTTTCAAAACCGGACTGGCAAACGATTTTGGTTCATTTCTAGTCAACAACTTTGCTGGTGGTAGCATGACTGTCTTCATCATCATGACCATATTCTTCACTGTTTTCATGACCGAGGTTTCATCAAATACTGCCTCTGCCAATATTCTTGTACCAATCATTATTGCTGCTTCAAAAGAGTCAAATATATCACCACTCTTACCTGCAATTGCGGTGGCGCTGTCTTGTAACTTAGCATTTATGTTACCTGTTGCAACTCCACCGAATGCAATAGCTTATGGATCAGGAGAAGTGACTTTGGGTAAAATGGTAAAAGTTGGATTTTGGATGAACGTGATTTCTATCATCGTTCTCTCCATCATTTTTTCAATCCTGCTTTAATAAGCTAATCGATTTAAAGCCGGACTCCTTGTCATACTTTAAATGGAAAAGAGAACAATTTCCGATATGTGGAAATTCCTCCGCTTCATTCCAAAAAATTCGAAGTAGATTCAAAAGTGAACTTCCATGTGTGGAAATACCTACAGACTTGTACTGCCCATCTTCAATGATCCTGTCGAGAACTCCTGCCATTCTTTCAGTTACAGAACCTCTCGTTTCTCCACCTGGCAGACAGATGGACGGATCTGAATTCTTCAGATCTCGAAAGGCATGCCAAAGTTCTTCCCCAACATGAGTAATGATATCATCCACAATCTTGCCTTCCATATCTCCAAAAAAAGTTTCACGAAGCCCCTCATCCACAATCAATGGAATGCTTTTGGACTCGGTAATAATCCTTGCTGTCTCATGTGCTCGTTGAAGTTGACTGGTGAATACAGCATCAAGAGTAATATTTTCCATGAAACGTGCCAATTCTTTGGCCTGTTCGATCCCCGTCTCATTCAAAGGGATATCAGTACTTCCCTGACATCTGTGTTCAAGGTTCCAATCAGTTTGGCCATGCCTGAACAAGAAAAAGTCCACTTCCACCCATTCTCCTCGGTTTCCAAGGTGTATCTCACTGGGTATATTATCGTATGAGCTTTTTCTACCTCAAGGCCCTTCATATCATTTTCGTGGTGACCTGGTTTGCCGGACTGTTTTATATTGTCCGACTTTTCATCTACCACCGTGAAGCCATGGACAAAGCTGAACCTGAAAAAAGTATTCTTATCGATCAATTCTCAATTATGGAAAGAAGACTTTGGTATGGAATCACATGGCCGTCAGCCGTTCTCACACTTATTTTCGGCCCGACTCTTCTACCAAGTTTCATGCCGCTTAAAACTGAGTACTGGCTACATGCCAAATTGTTTTTGGTCTTTCTCCTTTTTCTCTACCACCTTCAATGTGGGCGAATCTTCAAATCACTTCAAAGAGGTGAAACGACCTGGACATCTATGCGACTTCGCCTTTGGAATGAGCTCGCCACGCTCTTTTTGGTTTCCATAGTGTTTCTCGTGATTCTCAAGGACATGGCCTCTATGGGGTGGGGAATCCTGGGATTGGTAATCTTTTCTGGAGTTCTCATGTTGGGTATTCGCTTCTACCGTAAACTCCGCACATCTTAATATCAACGACTTAAAGAGAGTACCCGAGCAAAAAGCAAGGCTAATCTCACACTCTCTATCACAGGTGAAAGAACATAACAGTCCCCACATCATTTTACCGTTCGTAAAATGATCTCACTTAAATCCGCCAACAAAAGGAATTGTTATGGTTCGTCTGCTGACTGTTATGGGCCTCCTGCTCGTTTCACTATCTGCCAATGCTGATTTTCATCCAAATAGATTGATTGTCAAAATGATCAACGGAACACCAAAAAGTGACTTGATCACGAATACAAAAAAACTATTTGGAAACATGTATGTGGTTTACACCAATGACCTTCAAAACCTTGAAGCTCAATTGGAAAGTGAAGCAAACGTTCAATATGTTCAAAGAGATTTCAAGTCTCCTAAAGCTGAACTACCAAAAGCAATTCCTGCTCTTCCGGAGCAATGGGATATCTCAAAAAGTGAAGGACAATTTAATGATCCAAGTCTTTCGAGACAGTGGACATTCAAAAATAGTGAAGATGGTGGGATCTCTGTTAACAGGGCTTATCAAACAAGAAGATCTCAGCCAAGAGAAGAAATAATTGTTGCTGTAGTTGACACTGGTGTTGATTTCAACCATGAAGACCTAAAAGATGTCATGTGGACAAACCCAGGAGAAATCGCTGGTAATGGTATAGATGATGATGGAAATGGATATATCGATGATATCCACGGAATCAACACGCTTGTCAGAGATAGCAACGGTAATGCGACTGTAGATATGAGAGATACTCATTCTCACGGTACTCACGTGTCGGGATCAATCGGAGCGAAACAGAACAACGGTGTTGGAATCGCTGGTGTAGCTGGTACAGTAAAAATTATGGGGATCAGAACTGTTCCAAACTCGAGCGATGAACTGGATGTCGACGTAATCGAAGCTTTCCTATATGCAGCTAAAATGGGTGCAAAAGTCATCAACTGTTCATTTGGAAAAGACAGAAATGAAGGTGGGATGGCCGTAAGTGAAACCATTGAGCACATCAGAGACAATTATGGTGTACTCGTTGTTGCAGCTGCTGGTAACTCTTCAAGAGATATTGACAGACGTCCAACGTACCCAGCAAGTTTTCCTAACGACAGCCTTCTAGTTGTCGCTTCAACTTCTTCAAGCGGAAGATTGAGCTATTTCTCAAATTATGGAACAACCGGTGTTGATGTTGCAGCACCAGGATCAGGAATCCTTTCAACAACTCCAAATAACAGATATTCATCAATGTCTGGAACTTCAATGGCCTCACCAAATACTGCTGGTGTAGCTGCAGAAGTTCTTTCACACTTTCCAGACCTCTCTCCAGTAGAGTTGAAGAAAGTCTTGATGGATTCAGCGACTAAGTCTTCCAGATACAGCGGAAAGGTGGCCTCAGGCGGTAGAGTTGACCTTGAAAAAGCTCTGGAACTGGCTTCCAAACTTTAATAAAATAATCCCCGGGTAACCGGGGATTTTTTTTGCCTTGAAAACAAGAATCTTATTCGTACTATTCATCACTCTTCTCATCATTTCATTTTTTGTTTTTGATTTGAGACAATTTCTGACCCTTGATTACCTCAAATCCAATCAAGCCAGACTATTGGAATATTACTCACAGAACATCTCTCTAACGCTGTCTCTGTACTTTGTTTGTTATGTACTCATAACTGCTCTCAGTATTCCAGGTGCAACTATCATGACTTTGGCCGGAGCCGGAATTTTTGGTTTTTGGACATCATTACTGATCATCAGCTTTGCTTCAACCATTGGGGCCACACTTTCCTTTCTCAGTTCCAGATATCTTCTTAAAGATTGGGTTCAAAGGAAGTTCGGTTCAAAACTCTCCAAAGTAAATGAAGGCATGGAAAAAGAGGGTGGTTTTTATCTTTTCTCTATGAGACTCATGCCCGTCTTTCCATTTTTCATGATCAATCTATTAATGGGTCTTACGCCAATTCGAATTTCAACTTATTTTTTTGCCAGCCAGCTTGGAATGCTTGCAGGTACGGCCATTTATGTAAATGCAGGTGTGCAACTTTCACAAATAAAATCCACTTCAGACATTGTGTCCCTGGATATTCTTGTCTCATTGATGTTGCTAGGATTTTTTCCTCTGATTGTAAAAAAACTTCTTCGTCGTTAAAGTTTTTTCCCCATCATGATGAGCTTAGTTCCTTTGTGCTCTCTGAAGTCGATGATGTCGAAACCTAGAGAAGCATAAAAACCGGAATTCTTGGCTCCGATGCTTGTGATGATATTAACCCCAGGAATTTCTTTATCTCTAAGTTCATCCATGAAAGCATTCATCAACTTTGTTCCGATACCAAGTCCCTGATGATGAACATCACAATTGATATGAAGGTGAGCTGGATACTGCCCGTAATAGTCTTTGAAAAGATCATAACCTGGTATCTTCAACTCATCGATTGCTCTGGTTGAATTTGTATGACCAGCAAGATAACCAACTAGTTTTCCTTCGATCAACGCCAAATAAAATTGAGTAGGATAGTTACTTAAATACTGTCCACACCAACGGTCAAAGAACTTCTCTCTTTCATCTAAACTTTTAAAGGATTTGATCAATGAGTTATCGAAAAATATTTTTTCTAACTGTTCACGATCAAGTTGAATTTCCACAGCTCGTTTTATTTCCATCAGACCATCTCTTCCAATTCATTCAATTTACGTTCAAATTCTTCAGCCTTTGGATCATGCTGTCCATGAAGTTGATCAAGTCGATCATACTTGTCAGCAAGATTGATCTGAATTTTCCCAATACTCTGTGAAATTTCAGAAATTAGCTTTCCATCAGCTGCTTCGGAAGCTTTGAGCATCTCTGTATTAAGTGAATCTATTTTCTCTTCACCTTCAAAGATCTCCTCTTCCAGTTTCTCCATTTCTTTTTTCAAAGGTCCAAGAGTCTTGCTTCTCTCTTGAATAAGCTCTTGGCGACGTTGTTTGTACTCTTTTCTTGAAATCTTTTCTTTAGGTTCATCTACAACTTGGACAAATTCATCTTCAAGAGTTTCATCTTCAGATTCCCAGCCAATTCGTCTCAGGAAGTCATCGTAAGAACCTTCAAAAAACTCTGCGCCACCTTCTCTGAAGATGATCAACTTGTTGACCACATCTCTTAGAAAACCTTCGCTGTGAGTAACTACAATACAAGCGCCTTCATAATTATTGATTTCATCCTTAAGAATCTCAATCGATTCCATATCCAAATGGTTGGTTGGCTCATCAAGAAGAAGTAGATTCGTCTTATGAGCCAAAATTTTCCCAAGCATCACGCGTGATCTCTCGCCACCAGAGAGAACTTCAATTTTCTTATCAGCCAGATCACCCTCAAAAATCATCGCACCACATATACTTCTTACTTCAGTATAGGAAAGTTCTGAGTTTTCAGCTTGGATCTCCTGCTGAACAGAATTTTTCAAATGGAGTCGGTTGATGTTTGTCTGTCCAAAATGTCCAATGGCAAGACCATTATGTGAAGAGACATTTCCTCGAATAGGTTTCAATTCACCGGCCAGAACATTCAACAGTGTAGATTTCCCTTTCCCGTTCTTTCCAATGATTCCAATTCTATCAGTTTTACCAATGCTGAACTTCAAGTCCTTGAACAATACATCTTCTGGTTTACCTGTGTAACTGAATGCCAGATCTTCAGTATGCATGATCCACTTGGCAGGAATGTCCTTGTAATGAAAGCGGAAGCCCATATCCTGATCGCTTGATAGTTCTTCCATGTCCCCCATCTTTTCAAGTTGCTTGAGTCTCGACTGAGCCTGGGATGCTTTTCTTGCTTTCGCACGAAAGCGATTCACGAATGCTCTCATTTCTTTCTTTCGTTTTTCAAAATTTTGTCTAGTCTGTTCGTAAATCTCGTCTTCTTGTTCAAGTTGAGTGTAGAACTTCTCAGTATTTCCTCTAATCTTTTTGATCCTCTTCCTGCTGATCCCCATCACGTGAGTAACCACATCATCCATGAACTCCCGATCGTGAGTGATGATCATCACTTCACCACTGAAACTTCTAAGAAAGTTCTTAAGCCAGATAATGGAAACAATATCGAGATAGTTGGTAGGCTCATCCAGTAAAAGCATGTTTGGATTTCCAAGTAATGCTTTCGCTAGATTGATCCTGACTTGATAGCCGCCCGAAAAACTGGCCGGGTCTTTACTCATGTCCTCTTTCGAGAACCCGAGTCCCATCAAAATAGACTCTGCCTTATAGTGATCATACTTTTCATCTTCGCTCAGAGCGAGACAACACTCTTCAAGAACAGTTGCCTTGGTGAAGGCTATATGCTGCTCGAGATATCCGATCCGGTATCCTTTGGGGATAGAAACTTCGCCAGAATCAGCCACTTCCTGACCTAAAATCATGCGAAACAAAGTTGATTTACCCATCCCATTTCGGCCAACCAATCCGACTCTCTCCCCTTTGGAGATGTTGAAAGACGCCTCTTCGAACAAGACTTGGGCTCCGAAATGCTTTGAAAGGTTATTTACCTGGATCATGACTCACTATTATAGTTACAAAATTTACCGGAGACACTATCATACGAGCCATATTAAGGCCTCATTCAATGGAACTTTTATGACCGATGCATCAAAACTCAAGAACATCGCCGTGGTGGCGCACGTCGACCATGGTAAAACAACACTTGTAGATTGCCTTCTGCACCAATCTGGGACTTTTGACGAAAGAGCTGAGATTGCTGAAAGGGTCATGGATTCCGGTGATCAAGAAAGAGAAAGAGGGATTACCATTACTGCGAAAAACTGCGCAATTGAATGGGAAGGCTATAAAATCAATCTATTGGATACTCCAGGACACGCCGACTTCGGTGGTGAAGTTGAAAGAGGCCTGATGATGGTCGACGGTGTTCTGCTTCTAGTTGACGCTGCTGAAGGGCCACTTCCTCAAACTCGATTTGTTTTGACCAAGGCCATGGAAAGAAATCTCAAGATTGGCCTGATCATCAACAAAGTTGACCGTCCTGACGCCAGAACTGATGAAGTCAAAGGTGAAGTGGAAGATCTTCTCCTCGATCTAGCTAGTTTGATAGAACCTGAAGATTTTGATCTCGATATTCCTGTAATCTACGCCTCTGCCAAAGAAGGCTGGGCCAACACAGAAAACACAGAAACCAAAGAAGACATGAAAGACCTTTTGAACTTCATGGTCACAGATTATTTTCCTGCACCAAAAATTACTGAAGGTGATGAGTTCCAACTACTCGTGGCCAACCTTGCCTACGACAATTACCTCGGCTCACAACTTGTTGGGAGAATCCAAAGAGGAACTATCAACAAGCACCAGACTGTTGTCTGTATGGGAGAAGAGAAAGATAAAAATTTCAAAGTCACCAACTTGCAAGTCTATTCTGCCCTTGGAACAGAAGAGGTTAACTCTGCCTCTGCTGGAGAAATTGTTCTAATCTCTGGTCTCGACAATCCTCATATCGGAGACACTATTTGCGATACCAGCAAACCAGAAGCTCTTCCGAGATTGACTGTTGAACCTCCTACAGTAGGGGTTCATATTTCTGTCAACACCTCACCATTCTCTGGAAAAGAAGGTGAATACATGACTTCAAGAAAGCTCGAAGAACTTCTTGAAGAAGCCAGTAAGCTCAACGTTGCTTTGGCCTACGAAGGAACAGATGACCCTAAAGTTTACAAACTTCTAGGCCGTGGAGAACTCCAACTTGCTGTTGTATTTGAAGAATGGAGACGTAGAGGTTTCGAATTCATGATCTCAAGACCCGAAGTTGTTCTTAAAGAAATAGAAGGCTCAAAGCATGAACCGTTTGAAAAAGTTGTTCTTGATATCCCTAGTGATTGCACCGGACCTGTAACTGAAAAGCTCGCTATCAGAAAAGGGACAATGGAAGCCATGATGCCGATTGGTGATGACCGTACAAGAATGGAGTTCATCATTCCTTCCCGAGGCCTGATTGGTTACCGTTCAACATTCCTAACAGACACTCGCGGAGAAGGACTCATGTCCTCTGAATATCTTGGCTATCGTCCATGGGTAGGTCAGATGCTTGCCAGACAAAATGGCTCACTGGTCGCAGACAGGGCAGGGAAAATGACCCCATATGCTCTATTCAATCTTCTTTCTTCTGGGATGCAGTTCGTCAAGCCAGGGGAAGAATGTTACGAGGGCATGGTTATTGGTGAAAATAAAAAAGTGAACGATATCAACGTGAATGCTGTTCGTGAAAAACACCTTTCAAGTGTTCGAACCGCTGGAAAAGACGAAAATATTGTGCTCCCTCCCATAAGACCGAGAACTTTGGAATGGGCCATGGACTGGATCGACAATGACGAATGGGTTGAAATAACGCCAGAAAATATTAGAATTCGTAAAAAGATCTTATTGTCTAATATGCGCTCGGTTGTCCGAAAGGATAAGTCGGAGAAAAACAAGTAAAGGAAGACACATGAAAGTATTTGCCGTTCTTATGACATCGTTATTGATGACTCTTAATCTACAAGCCGCCACCAAAGCAGGAATCACAATGCCTGATTCTAAAACTGTTTCAGGTAGAACACTGTTTCTTAATGGACAAGGAATCAGAAAGGCCACTTGGCTTGGAATCAAAGTCTATGTTGGTGGACTTTACCTTGAAGAAAAAACAACAAACCATAAAGCGTTTTTGGAAAATGACAAAACAGTCAAACAAGTTGTCATGCATTTCGTAAGAGACGTTGACGGTGAAAAACTAGTTGGTGCCTGGAACGATGGTTTCAAAAATTCAGGTAACGACAAAGGTGAGCTAAAAGACAGACTTAAAACTTTCAACTCCTACATGGGAGATATCAAGAAAGGTCAGGAGATTGTCATCACTTTCAACCCTGAGCAAACAGAGATTTCCTTCAATGGACAGAGCAAGACGGCCATTAAAGGTGCAGACTTCGGTAAGGCCCTTCTTTCGGTATGGTTTGTTGGTCAAGCAGACAAAGGCCTGACTCAAGGAATGCTCGGACTCGAAAAATAATTAATCGTACTCATTGTACTTTTTTGAATTACCCCGCACTTTTTCTGCGGGGTATTTTTTTGCATTTTTTTCAATTTTCTTTTCAGCAGCTTTTTCAAGATCGATATTCATAATGTCACTGAATCGAAGTAGATAAAAAAGAATGTCACAAACTTCCTCGGCAACCTTCTCTCTACGCTCCAAATTTTCAGAGTTTTCACTTTTCAAGGACTCGGCTTGTTCAGGTGTCAGCCACTGAAAATGCTCAACAAGCTCTGAACTCTCAACTGACAAGGCCATGACTAAGTTCTTCGGAGTGTGAAATTGCTCCCAGTCCCTCTCCCTGGCAAACTCCCTAAGCTTTAAAATTAAATCTCTCGTATTTATTGAAGTTAAAGAATTCATGACGTTATCAGTCCCCAGTTCGATTATTGGGCGATTATCGCTTTGCGCCCAAAAAAGTGCCTACAATTAAGACTTAGCTATATCATTAAAATTTAAGAAAAAATTGAGTTTTTTTTTCCAACCAATCAGTCAACTATAAATGCATTGTAAGCTTAAAGTGAATGTTCTAATATAAAGCACTTTTTATTTAGTCTGGAGTATACGTGCATCTGACCATTGTAGACGACATGAAAGATAATCTCGATTGTTATCAAGAACTACTTGGAAATAAATTTGATCTTGAACTTATTCAAGATCCAACAGACGTTATTCCATTTCTAAAATCTAAAGATACAGACATGCTGATTCTCGATCTTCATATGCCGAAGATTGAGGGATTTGATCTTTTTGAAGAAGTTCGAAAAGATCATGAAAATCTTCCTGTTATTTTCCTTACGGCAGATCCTTCAGAAGATGCTTGTATTAAAGGCTTGAACCTTGGTGCAGAAGACTTCATTACAAAACCGGTTTCATTAAAAGAGCTTGAAGCGAGAATCGTCAACAAGCTTAATAAAATCAAAGCTGGGAAAAATGGCGATGCAAATGGCTCTCTAAAAGAAGAGTGTATTGAATATGAAGAATTCACTCTCTTTTTAAAAACTCAAGCTGCCAAGATTGGTGAAGAAATTATCCAATTGACACCGATTGAGTTCAAACTGATTGAGTTGTTTGCAAAAAATCCGAATGAAATCTATGACCGTCAGTACATTTCAAATATGCTATGGCCGAATGTCCACGTTCAAAATCAGAATATTGATACTCATTTGTCTAACTTGAGAAAAAAGCTCCACCCTTTTTCCAAGAACATTAAAACCATCAAGTCTCGCGGTTACATTCTTAGAGTCTGAGCTTTTTAATCCAACAAAAAAATTTTAGAAAAACATTTCTACATGTTGTTGTGAGAACGACATGGTGTTAGCCTAGTACCCATCATAAATTTTATTTTTTCATCACGGAGGATTTGAATGAAAAAACTTCTACTAGCTGTTATCGCTCTTGGTTTTGCTTCTGCTCAAGCTGCTTCTTATCAAGCACAAGGTTGTGGTCTTGGATCTACAATCTGGACAGACGGATCTAGCCTTGTACACCAAATTCTAGGTGCTACAACAAACGGAATTTCTGGGAACCAAACTTTTGGTATGACTTCAGGAACTTCAAACTGTGAACTTGATGGAGCTGGTGGTCAAGCTCAAACTGTTTTCATCGAAGCCAATAAAGTTGCTCTTTCTAACGACATCGCTAGAGGGAACGGAGCTACTCTTGCTTCTTTGACAAGAATGTACGGATGTAACAATGTTGACGCTGTTGCTCCTGCTCTTCAGCAAAGATATGAAGAAATCTTCCCAAGCCAAAATGCTTCTGCTGCAACTATCAACAGCAAGATTTCTAACATCATCGACTCTACAAAAGCTTGTATCTAATTAGGTAATTAGTTTTTGCCAATAGGCCCCTGATCATCTAGCCTTTAAGCCTTATGATCAGGGGCTTTTTTGTACTCTCCATTCTATTTTTCTGCACTCAGACATTTTCGTCTGATATCAACCAATCCATAGAAAATGCCATCAAAAACAAGAAACACTTGGATGCCCAATGGTTGAACGCACTTCATTACAAGAAAGGTTTATTTTTTGGTTATACAAGTGAAGCTGACAGCAACTCTTTCTTTTTTCATGAGGATGGCAAAGGCGATCCAGAAGGCGAATTCAGAAAGACAATGCAGGCCCTTTTCACGGAGCTTACGGGAGAGCCTGACAACCACCCCCAATGTAAATTTCCAACTCGAACCAAGATTGCCCGAAGATTATTTCCAGAGCTGAAAAAACGATTGGATTTGAAATGTCCAGGATATGAAATCTTCAAATCAAAAATGGATGCAAAATCCGTTTCTTTGGTCTTTTCATCATATTACCTGGATACTCCGGCATCGGCCTTCGGTCACACTCTTATGAGATTCAGCAAGTACAAGGATCCCAAAGAAGGTGAATCTTTTGAACTTCTCGATCACGCAGTAAATTATTCGGCCAACGTTACAACAGACAATGCCATGATTTACGGACTTCTTGGTTTATCTGGTGGGTTCAAAGGCGAATTTGCCTTCATGCCTTACTTCTACAAAGTACGAGAATACAACGATTACGAGTCGAGAGACATCTGGGATTACCATCTTGAGCTTACCGATGATGAGATAGACACCGTCGTTTCTCATGTCTGGGAAATGAAACAGACCTGGTTTGCTTATTGGTACCTGACTGAGAATTGCAGTTACCATATGCTCTCACTTCTCGATGTCGCCAATCCAAGTTGGAGACTTGCAGAAAGAAATCCCTATTTCGTAGTTCCTGTGGACACTATTCAAACAATCAAAGAAACTCCAAAGCTTCTCAAGTCTGTCCGCTTCAGACCAAGCAAGAGAAGAACAGTAAAGTTCAGACTCAATGATATGACATCTGTGGAAAAAGATATCTTTGATCGTCAGGCTAAAGACTTTACCGTTCCGGTGGACATGAGCTCACTTTCCAATGAGTCGAAGGCAAAAGTACTTGACGCTGCCATGGATTTCCTCGACTACAAGTTTGCTGAAGAAATACTGATGAACAATTCAACACCTTCACAGTGGAAGAGAAAATTTCTCATTGCCAGAAGTAAACTTGGAATCAAGTCCGAAGAACTTAAAATGCCTTTTCCAACAAAAGAGCAACCTCAACTTGGTCACAAGAGTAGAAGAATTGCGATAGGAGGCGGAAGCGCAGGTCTCAATGATGACTTCGCCCTTATCGAATATCGATTCACTCTTCACGATCTACTGGACAATCCTACCGGTCATAACAAAGACGCCTGGATGGAGATGGGGAACTTTAAGTTTCGTTTTCACCCAGAAGTGAAAAGAAGAGGAAACTCGTCAATGTTCCGTTTTGATGAATTTTCTCTCTTCCATGTTGTTTCACTCTCTCCTCTTGAAGAGTACTTCTCAACGATGACTTGGACGGCCCGAGTTGGCTCAAAAATTATCAAAGACCGCTCTTGTGACTTCTGCTTTGCACCTATGATGAGAGTTGGAGGTGGCTTTAGCCAAGATTTCAATTGGTTGGTCTATTACTTTATGATTTCTACAGAGGCAGAAATAGCAAAAGAAATCAGTCATAGAGGCTACCGGCTTGGAACAGGACCTGACGGAGGCGTCATTTTAAGATTTCATGACAGGTTTCAAGCTCTGATCAGAGGTGAATACTTGAGAAGATTCTTCACAACCAATAAGTGGACATATGAATATTCAGGGACACTTCGTTATCAGCTTTTTGAAAATAACTCTTTGGAAACTGTCTACACTCGCTATGAAAGGGAAGGTGAAGCCCTTGCCCGCTATCTGTACTACTTCTAATCAGAAAGCTTTTTCAATTTCATCTAGAAGAATATCTTTTCCATTCGGCATTTTATAAGACTTGTCATGTTCCTGACTCCCGTAAAAGCGCTCTAGTATTTCACTCATTGAGAGTGAATTGAACTCATCCTCTTCAATGACAAGGCTTCCGATCTTTCCATGAGCTTCCATGGCATTATGAAATTGCTCATTCTTTTGAGCAATCTTGAGTGGGATGAAAATACTTTTCTTATTGAGCGAAAGTAGTTCACTCACTGTTCCCGCTCCGGCCCTGCTGATGACAACCTCGGCTTTCTTGAAAAGGTCAATCATTCCTCCAGAGACAAAAGCTACCGGGTGATAGTTTTCACTCTTAAGTTTGCTGTACTCTTCTTCGAATTGTTTGCCCACTTGATGAATGATTAAATACTTCTTTTCCAACTCTTCAAGTCCATCCCTAACTTTTTCATTGAGTATTTTCGCCCCATTACCACCACCTGTAATAAACATCACAGGACGTGTACTTTTTCCAACATCAACTCCATCTACTTCGATTTTACCTACTGTTGCGTCGTAACATTCGTCTCTGAGTGGATACCCACTCAACATGGTTTTCCCGGTAGGAAAATAATTCTTTGATTCATCAAATGAGATGAAGACCTTGTCGGCAAACTTTGATGCAATTTTATTGGCAAGACCAACTCTGGAAGTCTGTTCATGGATATATATTTTCTTTCCAGTGAGCCATGCTGCAATGACGACAGGAACACTTACAAAGCCGCCAGTACTGAACACTAAAGTATTTCCTGGTCTTGTCAGCATGAAGAAGAAGGCCTGAAAAATTCCTACCCCTACTTTAAATAGATCAATCATATTCTGAACACTCAAATACCTTCTGAGCTTTCCTGTCTGAATCTGATGATATGGGATATTACGAGAAGGAACGATCTCACTCTCAATTCCGTTCCCTCCAATATAATCAATTTCATATCCTTGTTTTTGCAAAGCTTCGATAAGAGTTAACGCTGGCATGACATGGCCACCGCTTCCCCCACCACAAAATACAATATGCTTTTTCATTTTCTTCCTTCAATTTCTGAATCTATCAACTGACAGACAATTTGTGCTGTCAAAGCAACTGGTTCAGTACAATTGTTCATCTGACATTCCGCGAGACTTCCATTGTAGAGAATCATGATTTTCGAAACAAGTTCTTCACTCTCAATTTCAAGCTCCCTGATTTTTTCAGACACAAACTCTCTAATCAACGTTTTGTGTTCTCTAGAAAAGCGATGAATCGATTGATTGTCTTCTTTATATTCCATTGAAGCTTTTTGAAAAAGACATCCATTAAACTTCTTTCCCATTACTTTATGAAGGGATTCGAAAAGCCCCAGAAGCTGATCTTTAGGGCCATCTCCTTTCTTTCTGGCCAATGCAAAAAGTTGATTTCGATAAACTTCATCCTGACGTCTAAGAACCGCAAGAACGAGATCTTCTTTTGTCGTAAAGTGCTTGTAGAGAGTCATCTTGGCGACGCCTGCTTCTTTGAGAATGGACTCAATTCCAGTCGCTTTAAAACCCTTTCGACTAAA